>JAGPMW010000022.1 GCA_018052705.1 Selenomonas sp.
CCCGAGATGAAGTATCTCATGGAGTAATCCAGTAAGATTCCTTGAAGAAGACAAGGTAGATAGGTTGGGAGTGTAAGCATCGTAAGGTGTTCAGCGGACCAATACTAATAAATCGAGGGCTTAACTTAAGCAGAGAACACCGTTTGAAGGAACGAAAGTGACGCGCAAACGGTAGTGAATCGCTTATGTAAAATTCACGAAGTGGATTTTACGAACCTCTAAGACGTAACGAGGTTAAGGGATTCAGACCTAGAATGTTTCGATACAATTTTTCTTCTGTATAGTTTTGAGTGGACATGGTTCATTCAATAATATCCAGTGACGATAGCTGAGTGGTACCACCTGTTCCCATACCGAACACAGTAGTTAAGCACTCATACGCCGAAAGTACTTGTCTGGAAACGGGCTGGGAGGATAGGGCGTTGCTGGTTAAACAGAAAGAGTTCGTTTATACGGACTCTTTTTTTGTGTTCATTTTATTATTTATCCGTAAAAAACAGGTCTTGTACCAAGACCTGTCAGACTCTTATTTGGCCAAATATATGGAAGGATCAATGTTGGTCGGGGTTTCTGTTTTCCCAAAGATACATTGGCTGACAATGCTGTAGCCATAAATCGTTTTTAATACCGTTCCTACAGGATAAATGGATACGTTATTGAAGAACAGTCGTAAGAGGTCAGGATCAAATTGACCTTTATTGACATGAGCCATAATGTTGTGAGCAATATTGGGGGTGTAGGCTTTTTTATAAGGACGCTCACTGGTCAGGGCATCATATACATCGGCAATCGCAACAATCAGCGCATAACGGTGGATCTTTTCTGCCGTCAGTCCCCGCGGGTATCCTGTGCCATCGAGATGTTCGTGGTGCTCGGAGGCAATTGCCGCCAATACCGCCGGCGAGGGCAGGCTGTGCTGCATGGACATAATGCGCCGGGCACCATCGAGCGGGTGCTTCTTGATCAGGTTGAATTCGTCTTCCCGAAGGCCCGTGTTTTTAGTCAGTATGGCTACCGGAATATTGATCTTTCCGAGATCGTGCAGCAAGGCACCAAGGGTCAAAAGTACTAGTTCTTTTTTGGTGTAATGGCATAGCAGCCCCAGCATGGCAGAGAGGACAGCAACGTTTACGCTATGCGCAAACGTATAGGTATCATGAAGACGGATATCAGTCAGCTGCACCAGATTTTCTTTGCGGTCTATAATGTCAAAGATAATCCGTTCAGAAATATTCTGTAATGCCGCTACATCCATGTGCCCCGTTTCT
Organism: Selenomonas sp.; assembly: GCA_018052705.1. GTDB lineage: Bacteria > Bacillota > Negativicutes > Selenomonadales > Selenomonadaceae > Selenomonas_A. Next base: position 1,269 of record JAGPMW010000022.1, read on the forward strand.
TCTACACTTACAAAGGTATTGTAAATTTTCTCGATGGCATTAATCCGAGTGCTTTCCTGAATTACATCTTCTGGTGGCAACAGCTGAAAGTTGGGATTCGATGATGTTACCGTTACTGCAGGAATGCCCAGTTTTTCAAGGGAACTTATATAGGTAGCGGTTATTGGCTGTCCTTTCATCAGATAGCTGGCGCCATGATTATTATAGATGCTTTGGGCGACAACCATTCCCTGTTTCAGTTTATTTACTGATAATCTTATCATATGGCGTCATTCCCTTCCTTATATTCATAGGGTTTGTCTGCAGTCAACTTTATTCTATCATAGCGTATTTATCAGAAAATGAAAAGAAGTTCTTGCTGGTTGCTATTGCTGGAAAGAATTGATATACTTAGTAAGTTGAACTTTAGACGGCACTATACAAGAATCGATAAGGAGCGCGATACGATGCGGCAGACGCGCAAACAGAAGCGCAGTTATAAGAGAGTAAAATGGATTATAGGGGTTGCCCTGGTGGTACTGGTTGCTGTTATGGGCGTTATGGCGGCTTCTCATCAAAATGGGCGCAGCGGTAATGGCAAGCAGCTAACCGCTGGGGACAGTCATATCATGCATGTGATGATTATGGGCGTTGACAGCCGGGGTGATGATGTGGGCCGCAGTGATACGCTGATGGTCACGGCTGTCGATGTGGATCAGAAAAAGGCAGCTCTGCTGTCGATTCCACGCGATACGCGTGTGGCAATCGATGGACATGGCTTTGACAAGATCAATCATGCCTATGCCTATGGTGGACATAAGCTTACCCAGCAGACGGTCGAGCATCTGCTGGATGTTCCTATCGACCATTATATTGTTATTGATATCAAGAGCTTCGAGCGAATCATCGATGCGATCGGTGGTGTCGATATCAACGTCGAGAAGCGGATGCATTATGAAGATCCGTGGGATGATGATGGCGGGCTGGTTATCGATCTCTATCCCGGCGAGCAGCATATGGATGGCAAGAAGGCCATCCAGTATGTACGTTATCGGGATGGTGAAGGCGATATTGGCCGGATTGGCCGGCAGCAGAAATTCATGAAGGCGACGTTGGCCAAGCTGATTTCGCCGGAAATGCTGCTGCATCTGCCGAAGCTGGTCGAGGAGATCAGTTCAGCCCTGAAAACGGATATGTCGGTAGCAGAGCTGCTCGATTTTGCCAAGCTGATGAAAGGCGTCCACGATAATGGCCTGACCGCGCAGATGGTGCCGGGACAGCCAGCCTATATTGAGGATATCAGCTATTGGATTCCGGATATCTCCGATTTGCGGCAGCTGCTCTTTAGTGAGCTTGGCTTTACGGTGTCGGATGAGGCCAAGGCCAAGGCACAGGCGGATGAAGATGAGTATATGAAGAGCCTGCCAAAGGGACTGCAGCTGCTGGCTGAGTCGAAGAGCTCGGGTAAGATCAAGGAAGATCCGCCGGAGGATAACGCGAAGCCGATGAAGCCGGGCGAGATTTCTGTGATGGTCATCAACGACAGCGGTATCAATGGTGCCGGGGCGGAAGTGGCAGGTGTTCTTCAGCGGAAGGGGTTTGTCATCTCGGGCGTAGAGACGGGCCGGACGAATTCGCGGGCACAGACTGCGATCACCACGGCAAAACGGAATACGGATGTATTCTATGGTATGCCGTTCCACTGTGTCATCATGGACGGTGGCGGTTCGAATCAGGCGGTGGTCCATATCGGACTGGACTATCGTAAACATTAAACGATATAATAGGAGGCGGAGCATATTGGCTCCGTCCTCTTCTATAGAACGAACTGATATTCTTATTTGATTATGAGGTGAATTGGATTTGGGATTGTTGAAAGTAAATGGGCTGGCGAAATCTTTTGGTGTCGATGAGCTGTTTCATGATGTCGGATTTGAGGTAGGCCGTGGCGATAAGGTCGGCTTTGTCGGGGCCAATGGTGCAGGCAAGACGACCCTGATGAAGATACTCATGGGGCAGGATGAAGCCGATGGCGGCAGTGTGCAGTTCGACAGTGCGGACAGCATCGGCTATGTCGAGCAGCAGGCGGATTTCGGCGAGGGTACGCTCTATGACGAGTTCCGCCGGGCGTTTGACGATGTAATCGAGCTGGCAGCCCGCAAGCGGGCACTCGAGCAGGAGATCGCGGTCAATCCCAGTGAGGAGAATATGGCGGTCTACAGCAAGGTGGTCGAGCAATTTGAACGGCTGGAAGGCTATGATTATGAGAGCCGTATTCGCCGTATTGCCTTCGGACTTGGCTTTGCGGAGGAAGAGTTTTCCAAGGATGTCCAGCATTTCTCCGGCGGGCAGAAAACGCGTATCTGCCTGGCCAAGGCACTGCTCAGAGAACCGGATTTCCTTTTTCTTGATGAGCCGACCAACCATCTGGATATTCAGATGATCGAGTGGCTGGAGGGCTTTCTGCGCAGTTATCATGGCGGCGTGCTGCTCATCTCGCATGACCGTTATTTCCTCGATAAAGTGGCGACGCGGATCATCGAGCTGGAGAACCGGACGGTCACGACATATGAGGGCAACTATACCTATTTTATGCGGGTCAAGACGCAGCGCCGGGAAGCATTGAAATCGGCTTATGAGAAGCAGCAGGACCATATTCGCAAGACGGAGGAGTATATCCGCAAGTATAAGGCGGGAATCAAGTCCAAGCAGGCCCGCGGGCGTCAGAGTCAGCTGAACCGGCTGGAGCGTATCGTGCTGCCGCCGGCTGATGCCGCGTTCAATTATTTTGCGCTGAATAAGCCGCCAGAATGCGCGCAGCGGGTGGCAGAGCTGGAAAATGTATCGGCATCTTTCGGCACGCATGAGATCTTCCGCAATCTATCGCTGCTGATCCGCAATGGCGACGGTGTTGCGTTGATCGGACCGAACGGTGCGGGCAAGACGACGCTGGTACGGGTGCTGGTCGGTGAGCTGGAATCACCGACGGGCCGGGTGAAGATTGGCAGCCGGGTAAAGATTGGCTACTTCTCGCAGCAGCATGAAAGCCTCAACATGGATAATACGGTCATCGATGAACTGATCTATACCTATGGCATCAATGAGGAGCAGGCCCGCCGTTATCTGGGAGCCTTCCTGTTCCATGGGGACGAGGTCCTGCGCCGGATTGGCGATCTGTCGGGCGGTGAGCAGTCGCGGGTGGCGTTCCTGAAGCTGATGCTGACGGGCGCGAATTTTCTGGTTCTCGATGAGCCGACCAACCATCTGGACATCCCGGCCCGCGAGGCGGTAGAGGAAGCACTCATGGCGTATCCGGGCACGTTCCTGGCTATCTCGCATGACCGCTATTTCCTCGACAAGGTGGCCAACTGCACGCTGGAGCTTGAAAACGGGCAGCTGACCGAGTATACGGGCAACTACAGCTACTATCTGATGAAGAAGGAGCTGGCGGTCGAGGAAGCTGAGGAAGAGCGGCTCGAAGCCGAGAAGGAGCAGAAGCTCCGGGAGCATCGGGAAAAGGAACGTCAGGCGAAGGCGGCGAAAAAAAACGGCGCGGTCTCACAGCAGGCAGTCCCCGGGCAGCATCAGTCCGCTGAACAGGCGAAAGCGGATCTCGGGCGTATCCAGAGTATGAGTGATGCCAAGCGTGAGGAGATGGTCCAGCGGGCCGAGGCGGAGATCGCGATGGCCGAGGCGGAGCTCAAGGGGCTGGAATTCCAGATGAATGATCCGCAGATTCAGGCGGACCCGGTGGAAAGCCAGACGATTGCCGAAGCCTACGCGGCGAAAGAACAGGAAATTGCGGCTCGTTATGAACGTTGGGAAAAACTGACCGAGGCATGAGTCATGATGCCATGAGAGCGGCAGAAAGGTGGAGGAGTGCAAATGGCAAGACCGGAATATCCGCAGGCACAGCAGACAGCGCTGGACCTCGGTGCTGAAGAAGAACTTGAGGGGCTGGTCGACAGCATCATTTTTTCCAGTGATAACGGGCAGTTTGCAGTGTTCCGTCTGCGTCCGGCCCACCAGAACAGCCGCATCAATGTCACAGTCAGCGCTGAACCGCCGCTGGTGGGGCAGCAGATTCATCTGATCGGCAGCTGGATTGTGCATCCCCGGTTTGGCCAGCAGTTCAAGGCCGTCAGCATACGGCTCGAGGCACCGACCAGTGCCGATGGCATTGAGCGGTTTCTCGCCTCCGGCGTCATTGACGGCGTAGGTCCGGCTATGGCCCGGCGTATTGTCGCGAAGTTTGGTGCCGATGCGCTGACCATCATCGAGCAGAAACCACATCAGCTGGAGCTGGTCGAGGGCATTGCCCGCCGCACGGCCGAGAAGATTGCCGCGTCCTACCGTGAGCAGTCCGAGCTGCGCGAGATCATGCTCTGGCTGGAGAGCCACGGGGTATCCGGGGCGCTGGCGGCCCGGATCTTCAAGAAGTACAGTTCTTTTTCGCTGGATGTGCTGGAAAGTCATCCGTACCAGCTGGCTCAGGAGGTTGAGGGCATCGGATTTGCGACGGCGGATGCGATTGCTTCAAGCCTTGGGATGACGCGGGATGATGAGAACCGCGTTGCCGCCGGTATCGACTATGCCCTGCAGCAGATTTCGCTTAACGGGCACTGCTGTATTCCTGAGGAGCCGCTTATCGATCGCACGGCCCGGCTGCTGCAGGTCGATCACGAGATAGTGCGGATGGTGCTGAAGCAGCAGCTGGAGCGCAAGCGGCTGGCCGTGGAGACGGTAGGCGCGCAGGTGCTTATCTATCCGCCTTATCTTTATCGCGCGGAGCAGAAGGTTGCGCGCAAGCTGCTCTATCTGCAGAAATATGCCGATCCCCTGTCGGTAGCAGATCCGGAAAAGCTGGTTGATGAGTGGGAAACCATGACCGGACTGGATCTTGCGGCCGGACAGCGCAAGGCGATGGCTGCAGTACTGACGCATGGCATCTTTGTGCTGACCGGCGGCCCGGGAACCGGCAAGACGACGGTTATCCGGGGCATGCTGGATATGCTGGAACTGGCCGGACTGGACATCCTGCTGGGGGCGCCGACTGGCCGGGCTGCCAAGCGGCTGGCTGAGGCGACGGGCCGCAAGACGATGACGGTCCACCGGATGCTGGAGGCCCAGGGCGGCAGAAATGACGATGGTTCCTCGATGTTTGCCAAGGATGCCGATGAGCAGCTTGAGGCAGATGCCATCATCCTTGATGAGGTGTCGATGATGGATATCGTGCTCATGCAGCATTTCCTTGATGCCGTACCGGATGGCTGTCATGTCATTCTGGTCGGTGATGTGGATCAGCTGCCGGCGGTTGGTCCCGGTGCAGTCCTCAAGGATATTCTGCGTTCTGGTGTGATTCCGAGCGTCTGCCTGACCGAGGTATTCCGACAGGATGAGCAGAGCACGATCGTCCTCAATGCGCATGCGATCAATGCCGGCCGGCTGCCGGTCTGCAAGCCGACGGGGGATTTTCAGTTCATTGAGCTGCCGGATGCGCAGCAGACCGCGCAATCAATCGTAGAGCTCTGCACGAAGGTGCTGCCAGCTCAGGGCTGGAACCCGCTGTATGATGTGCAGGTGCTTTCGCCAATGCACCGTCAGGAATGCGGCGTGCAGAACCTCAACAAGCTGCTGCAGGAAGCGCTGAATCCCAAAGACCCGGGCAAGCCGGAGTTTGTCAACAGCGTGCAGATCTTCCGCTACCGGGACAAGGTCATGCAGATGAAGAACAACTACACCAAAAGGGTATTCAATGGCGATATTGGTTTTATCACGGCGGTGGAGGCGGACCATATCACGGTGCGGTTCTCGGAGGAGCTCAGTGTGGATTATGAAAAGAGCGAGCTCGGCGAATTGCAGCTTGCCTATGCAATGAGCGTGCATAAGAGTCAGGGCAGCGAGTATCCGGTCGTCATCCTGCCGCTGACGCCCGGACACCGCATCATGCTGCAGCGCAATCTGCTCTATACGGCGGTGACGCGCGCGAAGCGGCAGGTCGTGCTGCTCGGCAGCAAGGCTGCGCTTAACACGGCCGTTGAGAATGACCGCACCCGTACACGCTATACCTTGCTGGCGGAACGGCTCTGCCACAAGCTTACGGAATGATTCCTTAAAAGTCCTGAACCTGGTTTTTCAGTGGGTTCAGGATTTTTTTTGTTGTTATTCCGCCGGCAATGAGCGGTAGATCCGGCTGGTCAAAACATTTTATAGAAATATCAGAAAATAATTGTTTTTTAAAGGAAACCTATCTATAATGAAGGTAGTATTATGAGGGTCCAAGAAACGGGGAAAGAATATTCCTATGGAGATCTTACGGAACCGCTATAGCGGCTATATCTGTGTGATTCTGCTCATTATGGGTTGCTGGACTTTGCCTGCGGCGGCAGCCGAATCTGACGACTATCAGCCCCAGGAGACTATTCGTGTGGGCTTTTTTGCCTTTAACGATTATCATATGATGGATGCGGATGGACATCGCAGCGGTTACGGTTACGATGTCCTGCAATATATGGGCCGCTATACGAACTGGCACTATGAATATGTCGGCTATGATAAGAGCTGGGAGCAGATGCAGTCCATGCTGGAGAATGGCGAGATTGATATGCTGACATTAGCACAGCCGACGCCGGAAGGGCTGCTGCAGTTTGACTTTTCGTCGAAGTCTATCGGTACCAGCTCGGCGCTGCTGACAGTACGCACCGGTGATGAACGCTACAGCGCGGGCGACTATGCCAGCTATAACGGCATGAGGGTGGGGATGATCCGGGGGAATAACGGCAATGATAGTATGGCCGAGTTTGCAGCCGATAAGGGATTTTCCTATGAGCCGGTGTATTTTGATGGATTGGATGCGCTTGAGCAGGCTCTGCAGGATGGTCAGCTGATTGATGCCGCCCTGACCAGCAGCCTGCACCGGACTGACAATGCGTGGGTTCTGGAGCAATTCGCGGAGCGCCCGTTCTATGTCATTGTGAAGAAAGGGAATACCCGGCTGCTTGATGAAGTGGACTGGGCACTGACACAGCTCGATTACTATTCGCCGGGCTGGCGGCTGGCCTTGTTCGGGCGCTACGCAGCAAGAAGCAATGATTCGGAGATTCTTCCTTTTTCCCGGCAGGAGCGGGACTATCTGGAGTCACTTCAGCAGGAGAAGCATGTATTTAAGGTCGCGATGAATCCGGATATTCCGCCCTATGCGTACTTTGATAATGAGGGGAATGCGCAGGGCATTCTGCCAGAACTTTTTGCCGAGATAGCCAGACGGGCTGGCATACGCTACGAGTTCCTGCCTTGCTCCAGCCGCAAGGAGTATGAGCAGCAGCTGGCCAGCGGTGCGGCGGATATCAACCTGACGAACAGCACGGACTATCATGAGGCTGAACAGAACCAGATGGCGATGAGCAGTTATTTTTTAGATACATCCCTATCGATGGTAGCCAAGAAAGAGTTTTCGGGAATGCCGAAGAAGCTGGCAGTACCCTCACAGTATGTGAGCCGCTATCTGCATAGTATGGAGCCGTTCAAGGAACAGCAGGTGACAATCTATGCCTCGGCTGGGGAGTGCATACAGGCAGTCATTGATGGCAGCTGCGATGGGGCCTGTCTGCTGACCTATCATGCCCAGAAAATTGTGCGGGAAGATGTGAGATCGCAGCTGCGTACGGCGGTACTGCCTGATACCACGACCGGAATTTGTCTGGGCGTGTCGGCCAATAATGACTATCGGCTGCTGCCTATCCTTAATAAGAGCATCGAAAGCATTCATAGCGGGGTAATCAGACAGGATATTGTCCTCAAGTACATCATGAATGTACCAGAGCCGCCATTCTCGCTGGAACGGCTCTTCTATCAGAGTCCGGAAGAGGCAGTGGCAATCGTTGTTCTGCTCCTGCTCCTGTGTACGGACGGGATTCTTAACTGGCAGTTTCATAAGGCAGCCAGCGCGATCATGCCCGTCGGCTCGAACTGGAGCGCTTCCTTGGCTATGTCTGTCGTGCCAATGACCTTGTCATTGAACTCGATATCGAGAGCGGCTCCGGCCGAAGCTACCGGCTGGAAAACGGGAAGGTCTACGTGGAGCCGGCGCGTTTCAGCATGGCGGAGTATCTGGCACAAATTCATCCTGATGACCGGGAGCCAATTGAGTCAAAGCTGACAGAAGAAAATATCCGTAAGGGAATCCAGGATCAGAGCAGCTATTATTTCGAGTGCCGGGTACAGTCGGGGGCTGGTTCCTGCCGCTGGTACTCGCATGATCTGCTGAGCATCCCCCAGAGCAAACTTCATCCGAACTCATTCATCATGTTCCGCAAGGACATTGATGGAACCAAGCGCTCAGAGGAAATCCAGCATCAGGCAATCTGTGATGCGCTGGAGACGGCCAGACGGGCCAGTGAGGCCAAGGGGAACTTCCTGTCACGGATGAGCCATGAAATCCGGACCCCGCTTAATGCGATCATCGGCTATCTGATGCTCGCCCAGCAGCCCGGGGCGTCGTCATCCAAAATCCAGCACTGCTTGGCGAACAGTGAGTTTGCCGCGAAGCATCTGCTTAATATCATCAATGATGTGCTGGATATCTCAGCTATCGAAAGCGGACGGTTCAAGATTGCCAGAGAGGCGTTCAACCTGCCGCAGCAGCTCACCTCGTTGACATCGATATTCTACCGGCAGTCCCGCGATAAGGACATCATTTTCTCGACCAGCATGCAGGATATCGAGGCCGAATGGCTATTGGGCGATCCGATGCGGATTAAGCAGATCCTTATCAACCTGCTGTCGAATGCGGTGAAGTTCACCGCGGCCGGCGGAACAATCCAGCTGCTGATCGGGCAGACCAGGACATCGCCCACGCAGGTACTGACGAAATTCGAGGTCCGCGATACGGGCATTGGCATGGGGGAAGACTATCTGGCCCGCATTTTCATGCCATTTGAGCAAGAGAGCGCCCAGCCTGCGCAGCAGTTCGGCGGGACTGGACTGGGGCTCTCCATCACGCAGAATCTGGTCCGGCTCATGCATGGTTCTATTGATGTCAGCAGCACTCCCGGGGAGGGGTCGACCTTTACTGTTTCACTGCCACTGGCTATCTCCGAAAAGGAACGTGAGATGTCCTGCGAGATCGTGAATAACTTCGCGCATATCCGTGCGCTGGTGGTCGATGACCAGTCCTCTGAGTGCGACTATATCCTGTCGCTGCTGGACCGCTGTCATGTTGCGAGCGACTATGTGCTCAGCGGCGGGGCGGCGCTGGAAAAAATCAGCGAAAAGGAAGATACAGAAGAGGCCTATGATTTCTGTATCCTGGACTGGAAGATGCCGGATATGGATGGGATCGAGACCGCCCGGCGGATCAAGGAGGCCTCCCATAAAAAGGATATGCCTATCATTATCATCACGGCTTATGACGCAGAGTCGATCGAAGATGAGGCTGCTGAAGCCGGTGTCCGGCGCGTCTGTTCCAAGCCGCTTTTCCCGTCGACCATGTTTGATCTGCTCATGACGTATTTCGGTCATCGCAAGGCTGATACCGAACGGCCCCCTTTGAGCAAGGTAACCCTGAAGGGGCTGCATATCCTGCTCGTCGAGGACAACGAGATGAACCGCGAAATTGCGGTAGCGATTCTTGAACAGGCCGGGCTTCAGATTACAACTGCCGTAAATGGCCAGGATGCCGTGAACCAGTTTACGGCATCTATTCCCGGAACCTACGATGCAATCTTCATGGATATCCAGATGCCGGTCATGGACGGCTATGAGGCCACCCGGGCTATCCGCCGCAGCAGTCATCCGGAAGCGCGTACGATGCCGATCATTGCCGTGACGGCGGATGTATTCTCCGAGGATGTTGCTAAGGCCCTGGCTTGTGGCATGAATGACTATATCAGCAAACCAATCGATTATCCGAAGCTGATCAAGGCCCTGCTGAAATTTACGGACCCGGCCAAGAGGCATTGAATGATAAAAAACTCCCGCCCTGAAAATAAGGCGGGAGTTTTTCGTTTATCAATAATCTTTTTTGGAAAGATCGATTTCCGTCAAAGGAATGAGCTTGGTATGGTACTTGATTTTGTACCAGAGGTAGAACAGGAAAATGACCGGAATGCCGATATAGGTCGATACAACTCCGCCCCAGTCGACATCGCTGCCGGTGAAGGCGGCGTAGTTCTGACCGACGATAACGATCGTGCAGAGAATCAGTGCCAGATAGACGCCGAAGGGGAAGCAGGATGCACGGTACGGCAGGATATCAAGGCTCAGGCCCTGTGCTTTGAACGCCCGGCGGAACCGGTAGTGACAGACCGCGATGCCGAGCCAGACGACGAAGCCTGTCATGCCCGAGAGCTGCATGAGCCACTGGTAGGCAGTGCCATCACCAATCAGGGAGCTCAGGAAGGCCAGGAAACCGAACGCCGTCGTGAGCAGCAGGGCATTGATTGGCACGCCGCGTTTGTTGACCTTGGCAAAGCATTTTGGCGCTTCACCCGCCTCAGCCATTGCGTAGAGCATACGCGTTGAGGCATAGAGGCCCGAGTTGCCGCCAGAAAGCACGGCCGTCAGGATGACAAAGTTTACGAGCGAGGCTGCAGCCGGGAAACCCGTGCGGTCGAGCGCCAGTGTGAACGGGCTGACGGCAACGCTCTCGACATCGGTGTGCAGAAGGCTCGGGTCCGTATAGGGGAGCAGGAAACCGATTACGATCATCGTGCCGATGTAGAAGAGCAGGATACGCCAAAATACATTGTGGATGGCTTTTGGTACAGCCTTATGCGGGTTTTCGCTTTCGCCGGCTGCGATGCCGATGAGCTCAGTGCCCTGAAAGGAGAATGCTGCAATCATCGAAATTGCGATGACCGAGCCGGCACCGCCGACGAATGGCGCGTCGCCAGTCGTCCAGTTGCTGGTACCCGGCGAGCCGCCACCGATGACGCCCGTGATCAGCAGTACGCCGAGTACGAGGAACAGCAGCACCATGCCGACCTTGATGCTGGCAAAGATATACTCACCTTCGCCGTAAGCGCGCGTAGAAAGATAGTTCAGGATGAACAGTACCACGATAAAGATACCGCTCCAGACGACGGCCGGGACGTCTGGAAACCAGAACTTCATGATGAGGGCGCCGGCGATGACCTCAACGGCCAGCGTGACCGCCCAGTTCAGCCAGTAGTTCCAGCCAATCGCAAAGCCCAGCGCCGGATCGACGAAACGGCGGGCATAGGTGCCGAATGATCCCGATACTGGCAGGTAGGTTGCCATCTCGCCAAGACTGGTCATGATAAAATAAACCATGATGCCGATGATACCGTAGGCGGCTAATGCGCCACCCGGGCCGGCTGTGCTGATCGACGCGCCGCTGGCCAGAAACAGTCCTGTACCGAGTGCGCCGCCAATCGCAATCATGTTCATATGCCGTGCCTTCAGGCTGCGTTTGAGCTTTTCCGAAGATTCCTCCGGCATTTGTTCAGCAACCGGAACCACAAAGTCATTGTCGTTTGAATACATGTGATCAACCACTCCATTTCTATGAGAGTAAAAATTGACATTTTTTGTCTTTTCATAGTAAAAAGAATCCCATGGCAGTGAAACTCCCCATGAGATATCTACATTGACCTTCCTATTATAGCAAAGTTATATAAGGGCTACAATCGGGGAATAGAAATTTTTATAAAAAAATGTCGTGCCCATAGCAGGCACGACAACAGGATAAGAAAATTCAGCTCTCAAGTACTTCTTCGAGTTCCTCGAGGGTTTTCTGCTTGCTTTCACTGCCAAGCACCAGCACAACAGCTGCTACGGCGATCAGGACTGCGGCGAACATGAGGAAGATGGTACTCATGCCGAGTGTGTTGGCCAGCATCACGCCTACCAGCACCGGTGCGAGCATGCCGCCAATTCGGCCAAAGCCTGCGGCCCAGCCGCTGCCAAGGGCACGGATGCTCGTAGGATACTGCTCTGGCGTATAGGTGTAGATGACACCCCAGGCCCCGAGGTTGAAGAAGCTCATGGCCGCGCCCCACAGCAGCAGCGTAAACGGTGCTGCTGCGTTGCCGAAGAAGAAGCTGCAGATACCGGATAACAGCAGGAACAGGGACAGGGTATACTTGCGGCCAATCACATCGACCAGCCAGGCGGCGGCATAGTAGCCGGGCAGCTGCGCCAGCGTCATGATGAGCACATACTCGAACGTCTTGACGACGGCAAATCCCTGCGAGTAGACGATGGACGGCAGCCACATGAAGATGCCATAGTAGCTGAACACGATACCGAACCAGGCCAGCCAGAGCATAATGGTGCGGGTACGGTAAGCGGAAGACCAGAGCGAAGTGAATTGTGGTTTGGCGGCGCTCTGGTCGGCTTGGGCTGCGCGGGGCTCCGGCTCGAAGGGACGGCTCTCTACGTGCAGTTTCTGTTCCAGATCGATGATGATGGCTTTGGCCTCCCCGGTCCGGCCATGCGACAGCAGATAACGGATGGACTCTGGCAGATGCAGCCGGATGAGGAAGACGTAGAGGGCCGGGAGCGTACCAATGACGAAAGCAATCTGCCAGCCGAAGGCCGGAATCAGCAGGTAGGCGATGCAGGCCGCGACGAGCCAGCCGAGGCCCCAGAAGCTTTCGAGCAGGACGATGAAACGCCCGCGTAAATGAGCAGGCGCATACTCGCTCATGAGCGTCGCTGCGACCGGCAGCTCGCCACCGAGTCCGAACCCGACCAGAAAGCGGAAGAACAGCAGGGACTCATAGCTCCAGGACAGTGCACACATTCCGGTTGACAGACTGTAGAGCAGGACCGTGATGCTGAAGACTTTTTGGCGTCCGATGCGGTCGGCCAGCGTTCCCGCCAGTACCGCACCGAGAGCCATGCCGATGAGGCCAATAGAACCGATCCAGCCGACCTGTGCCGGCGAGAGATTCCACTCTTTGGCCAGCACGGGCAGGATAAAGGAGATCAGCCCGGTGTCCATCGAGTCAAACAGCCAGCCAAGCCCCGTGACAACCAGCAGTTTATATTGGAACGAGCCGACAGGCAGCTGTTCCAGACGTTCAAGAATCATAGAAATAAACCTCTTTCCGTAAAATGAATGATGCAATCAAGAACAGTGTCTTGACAGAAAGATTTACAGTATGATTGTATTGTACTACGAAAGTCCAGGAAGTCAAGCGTTAAGGCGATAAGGAATGTTCATGAAATAGGGACCTGAATGTTTGTCCGTAATTAAAGTTCTTTAGTAGATTATTTAGGGGAATGTCGGTCAGGTGCTGTTCCTGCGGCGGTCTTATTTCTTCAAATTCCTGCTTGAGTGTCAGATTGTGAATGACAAATAATACTTTGGAATATTGAGAATATATTTTACAGAGCCGTGAACCGGTGGTAAGATAGTAGTCGAGGGAAGATTTAGTCAGTCAGAGGAGGATGTATTCATGCAGAAAATCGCAACGGTATTGACGATTGCTGGCAGTGACTCCAGTGGTGGAGCCGGCATTCAGGCAGATCTCAAGACGATGCTGGCCCATGGGGTCTATGGTATGAGCGCCATCACGGCACTGACCGCGCAGAATACGAGGGGCGTGCAGGCCGTGCAGGAGGTAGAACCGGCTTTTTTAGCCGCCCAGATTGATGCAGTCTTTACCGACATCCGGCCCGACGCGGTGAAGGTGGGGATGGTAGCCTCAGCGGCACTCATTGGTGTCATTGCAGAACGGCTGAGACATTACGAGGCTAAACATGTGGTTGTAGATCCAGTGATGGTGGCAACCAGTGGAGCCAGGCTAATTGCTGAGGATGCCGTCAAGGCGCTGCAGGAGCAGATCTTCCCGCTGGCTGAGCTCATCACGCCCAATGTGCCAGAGCTTGAGGCCCTGTCAGGGGAAGTGATCGATTCCGAGGAGTCCCTGGCGGCAGCTGCCCGCAAGCTCTGTCAGGACATTCAGACCAACGTGCTGGGCAAGGGCGGACATTTTGGTGAGGATGCCAATGATGTTCTGGTGACCAGCAATGCAATCGAATGGTATAACGGCCAGCGCATCGACACTCCGAATACGCATGGGACAGGCTGTACGCTTTCCAGCGCGATTGCCTCCAATCTGGCGAAAGGCTATGTGCTGGAAGAAGCAGTCTGGCTCGCAAAGGATTATCTGACCGGCGCCTTGCTGGCTGGTTTGTCGCTCGGCAAAGGGCATGGGCCGCTTCATCATGGCTTTGCACTTTCAGGAGATTTTTTCGGATAAAAATGATATAATGGGAAATGTCGTCAATCAAGGAGGGCATTTCCCTTTTTGGTTTTATGGGGCAGAAATCAGAATAGAATGGAGTTATTTCGGCCATGGTTATATGCAAGAAAAGATACTGGCTGCTGGCTGGTGTCTTAGGACTTACCCCCGGGCTTATGTGGGGCAATGCTTCGACGGCTGCAGCGGAGACGCAGCCCGTGAAGCGAGAAGTCAAGTCAGCTCCGGCAACATCGCGGATTATCGATTTTGGCGAGATGGGCAAGACCGTGCGCATCAGGGACAATGCAGTCGCCACGACTGGCAAGCAGAGCGCGCCGGTTACCTCGATTCATATGGTTCGCCTGCAATGGCAGGAAGTGCCAAGTGCCGTGAGCTATCAGGTGGTCATCCTGAAATCTGCGGAAGATACGGATTCTAACATCGCGCTTGCACAGGGGCAGATTTATACGAACGGAGTGGATATTGACCTGAGCCGATTTGGCCGTGACGCAGGGAATTTCTACTGGAAGGTCTGTCCACTGGATTACAATGGTACGCCGGTTGGCAATGGACATTTTTCCAAGCCCCAGCCAATAACCGTTGGTACGACGCTGGAGCCAAAGGCACCGCAGCCGACGACACAGTTTGACCGCATGGATTATATGCCAGTCTATCCAGTATTCTCATGGATTCCGTTTGGTGATGCGAAGCATCATGAGGTTCAGGTCTATCGTGTGAAGCCGGAGGGGGAGAGCCTCATCCGCACGCTGAATGCAGATCAGTATGACGTCTATGAAGACGGAGGTTATACGACTCCAGGCCGATACTGCTGGCGGGTAAGATCGGTAGATGCTTCCGGCACGCCAATCAGCGACTGGTCGGAAAAGACTTATTTTGAAGTTTCGCCGCAGTCTGCACCAATTGCTGCCCTCGGGGACAGCATTACGCATGGCGGCGGGGCTATGTCGGTTCCGCCGGGGTATCTGATGTATGACTGGGAGTCTTACTCAGAGGTACCTGTCAAGAATATCGGCTGCAGCGGCAATACAACAGCCGATATGCTGGAACGGTTTGAGCGTGATGTGCTGCCGTTTTCACCGAAAGTGCTGGTGATCATGGGCGGGGTCAATGACTATCGGGGAACGGTCAATGGCTGGCAGGTTGTACAGAATCTCAAGGCCCTCCGCGACAAATGCGAGGCCTATGGCATTGTGCCGGTGTTTCTGACGGTCACGCCAATCAATCCGACACTGATGGTCAAGCGGGCACATATCGAGCAGCCGCCGTTTGACTGGCTGGTACATCAGCGCTACATCAATGACTGGATCATGACTCAGCGCTATCATGTGGATGTTGCCAGTGCACTGGCTGATGGTACGGGCTGGCTGCGTTCGAACTACACGACCGATGGCCTTCATCCGGACTATTTCGGCAAGCAATACATCGGCGAGCAGGTGGGACGTTTCCTGACCAGGACGTTCCCCTGGATTACGAGTAAATTGACGAAAAAGCCGATTCCGGTATACGGACAATAAAATACGAAGCAGAGGCCTGCGGCATGGAATCCTGCCGCAGGCCTTTTTGTAGCTGGATTTGTTATAATCTGCATATAAGATCAATCGCCTAGCTCATTTTGACTGGATGGATATGGTCAAAGTGAAGGCATGCATGAGGTCAAAACGGGACAACGATACCCTAGAGTAACATAGACTATCTATAGAAAGGGAGATAGTGCATAAATAATATAAAGATGCATAAATAGCCGAACAAGACCAATCGCTTGCTCTGTCCAGGACTTTGCTGGACAACCAGATGAATCCCCGAAATGTACCAGTCCGATAAAATTTAGACAAAAAGAAGAAATGTCTACGATATCATTATTCACATTATAGTTAATAGATAAATGCTATTATATTGATAATAAAAAGTAATGTATAATAGTAAAATAACGATATTATTGTAATTATATTACAAGTCATCAGCGAAAATAATCAGGACGGCCTATAGTTCATATTTCTTCATATTTTTAATAATTTTCTAAATAATCAGTTGAAAGATTATTCATTTTATGCTATAATTTAGCCGTAAATGAAACAGAGCAAGGGGCATAACCCTATGCGCGGGGAAGGAAGTGCAAAGAAAGACGTGTTTCGATTTGCTCAGAAATCGGAGGAGTCTTGCATGAGAAAAAAGGATTTGAACAAAATACTGCCAGTGGCCACGGAAGTCGATGCCATCTGGCCCTGTACCTCAGCGTCGGGAGGCGAAAGCGCGGCTTTGCTGCTCATGGGCGGAGAGGTAGCAGTATTCGAGAATTGTTCCAGCTGGACGTTGGCGACGGTCTATGCCGAGCGGGCCGGGCGGGATTTGCGCACGCTGCGGACCCTGACTGGCGGGATCTTTGGGGATACGAAGGCGAGTATCCTGCCAATCAATCTTTCGCTGGTACTGGTGGCATTGAAGTACCGGCGGCCGGGTAATGGCAGCCGCCAGTCCACAGTATGCTATGTCAATGCAGCGCATGAGTGCCGGATCGTGAAAAATCCGGTCCGAGGAAACTGTGGTGCGGTCCGATTCCCGTCCGGCTATGTCCTGCCGCTGCTATGGTCAGAACAGACACTGCAGACCAAGCTGGCGCGCGGGAGGCTGGTGCAGTACCGGCAGGCGGTGTATCTGCGTCAGGAACTGAGTCAGCTCGAGTCGCGCGTGCGGAGTATCTACGAGGGAGGGCTGCTGGCATGATCTATACGGATGATTCAGAAGCCCGGGTAATCCGGGTCGCCCTGCTGCGATATTTTGATATACATACCTCGTTGTTCCTTACCCAGCTTGATTATCTGCTCGATCATAGCGTGAATATCCGCGACGGATATCACTGGATCTATCGGACCTATGCGGAATGGGCGGCGGATATCGGCCTGTCGCAGTCGACCGTCCAGCGGATTGTCCGGCGGCTCAAACGGCAGGGGATTGTCGTCTGCGGCCGCTACAACCGCTTCCGGTATGACCGGACAACCTGGTTTCGGCTGGACTATGAGGTTATGAGCCGCATGGGGCTCGATATTCATCACAGCTGCGCCGGGGAAAAAGCCATGCTGGCGATGGAACGGGCCGAGCGAGGTCAGGCGTTTGCGGCTGGGAAATCGTTTACCGTACCTGCCCGCCTGCCGGCACCGGATAGGCTGCTTACGGCGGCTGACGTGGATGATGGATTTGATCTTAGTACCTCGTCGGCGCGCTTCCTGCGGCCCGAGCTGCAGCAGAAAATCCTGCGGCAGCATTGCGGGAAGAAGGTGAATCAGGCATGAGAATGGAAGATCTGATCGAGAGCGGGCGGCGCTGTGATATCTCCGCCAATACGATCCGGCGTCTGTGCCAGCTGTTTCCGGCAGCGAAAGTCGATGATGGGCTGGCGCTGCTTTATATCGAACAGCGGCGTGTTGCGATACACAATCCGACGGGCTGGCTGCAGGCGGCGCTCCGGCGAGGATTCACAACCCCGCGCCGGGGCCGGAATGAGAGTGCCGATGTCCGCCGACAGCGGCGTGAGCTCGGGGAACGCCGTGCAGCAAGACTGGCTGAGCAGTATCGCTGTCACGATGAAGCCGCGCTGGCTGACCGGCTGGCTCAGCATCCCGTGACTGACAATCCCTGGTTTTCCCGCCTGCCGCCAGAGGTGCAGGCACGCATGCGGCAGAGCAGGGCGTAACTCTGTGCAGCCGGCTTTTACTGTCCGATCCTATCTATCATTGGAATATCCGAACCGCTTGTTCTTGGGGACAGGCGGTTTTTTTCGCAAGGGTTGCTTTTTGACTGGTTTTTGAATGTACTAGAGTGTAAGGACAAGGAACCAGTTCTTACGGTGATAACGGTATAGAGAAAGGAAGGTTGAATCATGGCAGTACGCAACAATGCAACTACGAAACTCATCCTCAAACTGGTCAACGGTACGGACGCAGCCGGCAAGGAGAAAATCGTCCAGCGCTCATTCCCGCACTTCAGCGATAAGCTGACGGATGAGCAGGTGCTGGACCTTGGCACCAAGCTCGGCAAGCTGCAGACGGCAGTCGTCCGCATGGTAGGCCGTGAGGATCAGGCGGGCATTACCGCTGAGTAATCAGACCCGAGGAAACGCTGAATATGGAGAGGAGCAATTACTATGAAATCCACCTTGAAAATGATCCTGAATCTTGAGAATGGCAAGACCTGTACGCTCGAGCTTGCGAGCCCGCGCACAGACCTCAAGAAAGAAGAGACCGTCGCGTTCATGAATGATCTGATCGCGGATAAGGCCATCCTTGTCGGCGGGGCTCTGGCGGTATCGGTCAAGAAAGCCTATATCCAGAGTGTCGACGAGCAGAGCATCGCCTGATGGCGGCGCCTGAATAAAGGAGGCGCCAGCTATGGAACAGACGGTACTCACCGCGATCTCGACCGTGGGGTTCCCGATTGTCGTAACCTTCTACCTGCTGACCCGGTTCCAACGGTCGATGGACCAGTTCACGAGCCAGCTCGAGGAACTCGTCAAGGAACTTCAACGGCGTGAGCATATCGGAGCATGAGCAGGGCTGTGAAATAACACGCCCATAACGGCCAATAAGGTCCACTGACTCGAAGGAGCCGGTGGACCTTATTGGCCGTTAAAATTTAATATGGCACATGAAAAATTCACCCGGCAATGGACTGCAAGTCGGTAGTTTTGATATCATTCAGCGGAGTAATCCTACCGCACATAAGGCCAGCATAGCGGACATTAGCGGGTTGATTATCCGATGGTGCTGGTTGTAGACACTGGACAGCCTGCTGCCCATGGCTGCCCATAGAAGTGTGCTGGAAGAGGAAAAGACTACTATGGGCAGGCACCAGAGTAAAAGTTCAGGAAGACGATGATAATAATTCAGCAGATAGAGCTGAAACAGGCTCACACAGAAGATCATGATTTTCGCATTGGTCATATTGAGTAAAAAGCCAATTTTAAAGCAGCTCCAAAAATCCGTCAGATCCCCGTGAACATCGGTGTTCCCGACCTTACCGCTATTAAAGATGTGATAGGCGAGCCAAAGTATATAGCATACGCCGAAGAAAGTAAGCCCTTTCGTCAGTGCCGGGATATAGCGTTCAAACTGATAGCTCAGAAAAGCTGCGGCAATGGCGATTATCACGTAGGCACTGAAAAGTCCTGCGTAGACCTTGAAATACGTTTTCAGGCCATATTTCATTCCTAAATTCATGGAATACAGATTAGCGGGGCCGGGGGTGTAAGATACAATGAAAAAATACGGTAAGAACCCTAAAATAACTTCAAGCGGCATAGATGATGCCCTCCTTTTTTCAAATAGTTTCTTGATAAAAGAAGGATACTATATTAGAATATATTTGTAAAATTGAAATATTTATATTCTTAATTCGATAAAATTGAAGTATTAAAGGGGCCGCTGATGGATATCAAGAACCTGTACACATTTAAGACAATCATCGAAGCAGGCAGTTTTATTCAGGCCGCTTCGGTGCTGGGCTATACACAATCGACAATCACCTTTCAGGTCCGGCAATTGGAACGGGAGCTGGGGATTACGTTATTCGAGAAGATCGGAAGAAGAATGGTCCTGACTCAGGCGGGTGAAAATATAGTGCCGTATGTGCGGGATACGATCGAAGCCTATGAAAAAATGAAGAATGTCGGCAAAGACTGTTCTGAGCTGTGTGGTGAGCTCAATATTATTCTGTCCGAGACTATTTTCTGCTATAAAATGCAACCGGCGATCAGAGAGTTTCATGCCATGGCTCCCCATATCAAGCTGAAGATGCGATCGCTCAGCTGTCAGGCCACGAAGCAGGCGTTGCTTGAAGGGGCGGCTGATCTCGGAATCTGTTATGATGAAAGTGAAGCGGATGAGAGGCTCGCCATTACGGCTCTGGGCCATTGCAGGATGGAGCTGGTGGCATCGAGGCAGCTCGTAGAGGAAATGGGAATGGCGAAATTGGATTTCACCCAAGAATCCGCGGCAATTCCTACTTCGTTCATTACCGATGAGCCTGGCGGCATATTCCGGTCAAGTTTTGAGACCTATCTAAAACAGCAAAATATTGCCATGGAACCAACGATTGAATTATGGAGCACGGAAACGATCAAAAGCATGGTGCTGGCTGGTATTGGGATTGCCTATCTGCCCCAATTTGTCCTGCAAAATGAGCTGAATCGTAAAGAACTGGTCGCGTTGCCGCATCACATCTCGTACGCAGGAATACGCGCGATCTATTGTTATCACAAAAATAAATACGTGACACCGCAAATGAAGCTGCTCATGAATCTTCTGCAGAAGCATGTAGGCAGATTTTCCTGAATAGCTGGTGGATCGCATGAAAGAACTGCGGCTGTTTCTTTTTACATCACAAAAAACCTGAGGGCAGAGCACCCTCAGGTTTTTGTCGTGTTGGCTGCCGGCGGGTAAGCCGCAGGCAGCTGCTTAATATTTGATGTGGACCGGCTGGCGGAGACGGGCCAGCTGCTGCTTGCGGCGCTTGTCGATGAAGGCATTGCGCTGGTCGTATAGCAGGAAGGCAGAGAGGAATAATGCCGTGAGGTCCGCGGCCGGGACTGCCAGCCAGACACCGTTAAAGCCGAAGAATCTCGGCAGGATGGTCAGGAAGATTACGATGCCGGCGAGGTTTCTGGTAAAGGAAGCAATGGCCGAAGTACGTCCATCCGAGATGGCCGTGAAGAAGCCGGAAGTGAAGGTGTTGAAGCCCACGAACAGGAAACTCAGGGAGAAGATCAGGAACCCGTTGATGGTCAGGTCGGCAACATGACCGCCTTCGGGCAGGAAGAGGCCGATGAGCGGCTCTGCCAGCAGGCGGGACCCGGCAAAGGCGGCCAGTGAAAATGCGATCAGACACAGCAGCGACAGCTTCATGAGGCGCAGCAGTTCCTTGTACTGGCGGGCGCCGAACTGATAGGAAAAGATCGGCGCGATGCCGTTGCTGAAGCCGATCAGGATGGCGGTCAGCAGCATCTCGGCATAGAGGATAATCGAGATTGCGGCGACACCATCCTCGCCTGCCCAGGCAAAGGTGGCAATGTTGAACAGGAAGGTCGTGATGCCGACGGAGGTCTCAGTGACCAGCTCGGAGCAGCCGTTCGTGATGGTCTTGCCAAGTGCGGCCAGCTCGAGCCGCGGTCTGGTGAACCGCAGCTGCCGTCCGTATCGGGTGAAGTAGATCAGGCCGGTGCTGGCTGCAATGAGATCGGCAATGCCTGTCGCCAGACCGGCACCCAGAACACCCCAGCCCATGTGGGCCAGAAAAACATAGTCAAGCGTAGCATTGACCACGCCGCTGACGAGCGAGATGAGGAATCCCTGCATCGGCTTTCCGTCGGCGATGAAGAAGGCGTTGAAGACCATCATGAGAGCCGCGGCCGGGTAGAAGGGCAGGAGAACGCCGAGGTAGCGGACGCAGTCCTCGTAGAGCAGCGGGCTCGCGCCGAGGAAGCCGAGCACTGGCGTCATGAAGAGCGCAAGCAGCAGGGCGAGCACGGTGCTGAGCACGGCGGCGGTGCAGACAATCAGTGTGAAGCGCTGGGAAGCAAGGCGGCTGTTTCCCTCGCCGAGTGTCCGGGCGACCAGCGCAGAGCCGCCCGCGGCCAGCATGATGGCAAGTCCGAGAACGAGATTGATGGCCGGATAGACGATGTTCGAGGCTGCCAGGGCCTCACTGCCTGCATACCGGCCGATGAAAATGCCATCGGTGACGGTATAGAGAGAGATCATGAGCATCATGCCGATAGACGGCGCTGCGAATCGCAGCAGCGATCGGATGTCATGCTGATGGGCTAATGGATTTTGATTTTTCATGATAAAAAGTCCTTTCTTTTTCCGAAACTGTCTTATATACTAAGCATAAAGGATACAGTAACTGTAATGTCAAGGGGGGAGAGCAATGGCCAGACGTATGACTTTCCATACGGGCGAGTTTGCCCGTATGGTCGGGGTCAATAAACGGACCCTGCATTACTATGATGCCGAGGGGATATTCCGGCCGGATTCTATCGAACCGAATGGCTATCGCAGCTATTCCTACCGGCAGATCTATCCCTTCTATATGATCCGCATGTTTCGTGAGATGGGACTCGAGCTTTCTGAGATCAAGGCCTATATGGCGAAGCGTACGCCAGCTGAATTTCTGCAGCTGCTGACCGAGCAGGAGAAATGGCTGAATCAGGAGCTGCAGAAACTGCGGCATATGAAGCGGATCGTAAAGAACCAGCGGCAGGTGCTGCAGGAGGCTGGCGAGGTGCGCTGTGGCATTGTCGAGGAAAAGGATATGGGCGGTGAAATGATGCTGATTTCAATTAATATCCGGTCCATGGTCCAGAAAAACGATCAGGCCGGACTGGAACGGCTGATGGCTGCCCATATGCGCAAGATGCTGGATCTCGGCGTGAACAAGGGCTACAGCTTTGGAACGATGATTGCGCCGGAGGACTTCATGCAGCCCGATGGGGAGCAGCTGCTGAGCTACTACTGTACGCAGATGGACACACCAGCAAAAAAGCTGCTGCAGGAACGGATGCATGAGCGTCCACTGGGACACTATCTTGTCACGTATTTTGCCGGAAACTATATGGAGACCAGTGCCGGCTATGCGCTGCTGCGCGACTATATGGCGCAGCAGGGATGGCAGCCGGCGGGCTATTCCTACGAGGAGAGTCTGGTAGAGGAGATGAGTACCTCTGATCCCGACAACTTCATCACGAGGATTGCCATCCCTGTCCAGAGGGCAGATTTGTGCAGCGGTTCCAGTTTTTCTACAGATAACGGCGTTACAATGGCATGATGGCTGATGATAACGGGGGGAGCAAGATGAACATAAAGCGTATCCTGACGGTGATTGTGGTGCTGCTGGTCGTTGTAGGCGGCGGTATCGGCTATACGTACCAGTCAGAGCGTACACCCGAGCATGCTATGGCAGAGCTGATGAATGGGCTGGCTGCCAAAGACTACAACAAGGTGAAGCAGTACGCCGATGTAGACGCACTGATTGAGAATGACTACGATGAGAGTACCCAGATCCTGGCCACGGACATTGCGAAGCTGCACGAACTTTATCCTAAGGACTGGTTCTTCTGCCATGATACGGCGTTCATGCAGGATTACATTGCCGCACGTCGCGGGGATGATCTGGTGTTTATCCGCCGGGTGCTCGATTTCTATATGGATGACAAGGCGGTGCCGCTGAGCAAGGCAGAGGGGCAGGCCCAATGGCTTTCCGGTGAGATGGTAAAATTTGCGGACAACTATACGGCTAAGCTGACGTCGGTGCAGAAACAGGGCGGAACGGCTCAGGCGACCGTTGTGATCACTGGCAAAGATACAGATTATGGCCGGCTCGTGCC
Source organism: Selenomonas sp. (assembly GCA_018052705.1). GTDB lineage: Bacteria > Bacillota > Negativicutes > Selenomonadales > Selenomonadaceae > Selenomonas_A. Next base: position 24,855 of record JAGPMW010000022.1, read on the forward strand.
ACAGCTGACGCTCAAGGTTGAATTGACGCAGCAGGCTGACGGCCATTGGATGGCTACGCGGATCAGCAATGTCAGCGAGGCATTCTACCCGGTGGTCAAGGGAATTGAAGACTATTGGACACTGCAAGGCTGGCAGTAATCCGTTGGTTTTGACGGAATTTCAGGAAATAATAAGAGGAAAAATATAGAGAGTTGTCGAATTAACTCATATGAAGTTTTTTGTGACTCCTTGGATTTTTAGAAACGAGATGATTAGATGAAATATGAATTTACGGAAGATTACCTGACGGGAATTGATACAATCGATCAGGAACATGCGCGCTTGTTCGAGATTGCCAATGAGACGTATGACCTGATGCAGGATAAATTGATTACAGATAAGTATGATAAGATTGTCGATCTGATCCATCAGCTGCAGGACTATACGAAGACGCATTTTGACCATGAAGAGGCCTTTATGGAGAGCATCAACTACCAGCATATCTGGAGTGAGCGCCATCAGCATGCGATGTTCATCAAGCGGCTGGGTGAGGTTGATTTCACGAAGGTGGATGATAAACAGCAGGAATATGTGATTCATCTGCTGGATTTCCTCGCGAAATGGCTGCAGGGGCATATCAAGGGGATGGATAAGCGCATCGCCGAGGCGCTATAACCCTGAGCGTGCGGACCCCGCATGGTTGCATTTCCTGTGGGAACGTGTATAATAGGGCTTAACAATTGTATAGCAAGGGGAGCTTGCGGGATTTATTCCATAGCAGGCTGAGAGGGAGCTGGTGGCTCCGACCCACAACCTGATTTGGATAATGCCAACGTAGGGATGAGCATGTATTTTGCGTATTTCGAGAGACTGTCCACGGGCAGTCTCTTTTTTGGTGGGCTGGATCAGGTCAATTGCGGGGGAGGTGTAGAGATGGTAAAGGTGAATGGTGAGGACTGCCAGGCGGCCGGGGTCAGCCTGACTGACTGGCTGCAGCAGGCGGGCTATAATCCGCAGGCGGTAGCGGTTGAGTATAATGATCGTATTCTGCCGAAGGACGGGTATGATTCGACAATCCTGCAGGATGGTGATGTGGTCGAGATCGTTTGCTTCATGGGCGGCGGCTGAGGCGCGCACTGGCCTGTTTTCTGTTGCTGGCACAGTTATCTGTGATACATCAGTCTGTTGAGTGGAAGGAGCAGTTCCGATGGACGTAAAGGAAGAAGATTGTTTGGTTTTGGGCGGGCACGCGTTTCATTCCCGCTTTATTCTGGGATCGGGGAAATATTCGCTGCAGCTGATCGAGGCCGCCGTTAAAGATGCGGGGGCTGAAATCGTTACATTGGCGGTCCGTCGTGCCAATACGAAGGAGCATGAGAATATTCTCGACTATATCCCGAAGCAGGTCACGCTGCTGCCAAATACCTCGGGCGCGAGGAATGCGGAGGAAGCCGTGCGGATTGCCCGGCTGGCCCGCGAGCTTGGCTGTGGCGATTTCATTAAGATTGAGATCATGCGGGATTCGAAATATCTGCTGCCGGATAATCAGGAGACGATCCGGGCAACGGAGCTGCTGGCCCGTGAAGGGTTTGTCGTGCTGCCGTATATGTACCCCGATCTCAATGTTGCCCGCGATCTGGTGTCGGCGGGTGCGGCGGCGGTCATGCCGCTGGCAGCGCCTATCGGGTCGAACAAGGGGCTGGCAACGAAGGAATTTATCCAGATCCTCATCGAGGAAATTGATCAGCCAGTCATCGTTGATGCCGGCATCGGCAGTCCATCGCAGGCCTGTGAGGCGATGGAGATGGGTGCAGCGGCGATTATGGCTAATACGGCACTGGCTACGGCGCACAACCTGCCACTGATGGCGGCGGCATTCCGCGAGGCGATAGCAGCCGGCCGCAAGGCCTATCTGGCCGGGCTCGGGCGCGTGCTGAGCCGTGGCGCGGCGGCATCTGATCCATTGACCGGTTTCCTGCGGGACTGAGGGGGAAAACATAATGAAGAAAGAAGTAGAGGAAAAACCGCAGGAAAATCAATTCCTGATCGATTCGGACCGCCTGAGTCAGAAGGCTCTGGCGCGTAAACATCAGCTCGAAAGTGATCCCTCCTGCCGCAAGGACCCGCTGGTGTATTTCCCGGATATGGAGCAGATTGATTCTAAGGTGCGCTCTGAGGTCATCCGGCAGATGGAGTCCTATGACTACGAGCGCTATACGGCCAGCGATGTGCGGCGGGCATTGGAGCATCAGACCTGCAGTGTGGAGGATTTCAAGGCGCTGCTGTCACCGGCTGCCCTGCCATTTCTGGAGGAGATGGCCCGCAAAGCGCAGCGGGAGACGAGCCGTCATTTCGGGAATACGGTGTATCTTTTCACGCCGATCTATATCGCCAATTACTGTGAAAATTACTGTGTCTATTGCGGCTTTAATTGCTACAACGATATTCAGCGGCTGCAGCTCAATCCAGAACAGATCGAGCATGAGATGCAGGTTATCGCTGCGAGCGGGATGGAGGAAATCCTGCTGCTGACTGGCGAGAGCAAGCAGAAGAGCAGTATCGAATATATCGGTGAGGCCTGCAAACTGGCACGGAAATATTTCAAGAATGTCGGCCTTGAGATCTATCCGGTCAATACGGCGGACTACCGCTACCTGCATGAGTGCGGGGCCGACTATGTGACGGTATTTCAGGAGACCTATGACCTTACGAAATATGAGACGCTGCATCTCATGGGACATAAGCGGGTCTGGCCATATCGTTTTGAGGCACAGGAACGTGCGCTCCGCGGCGGCATGCGCGGCGTAGGCTTTTCGGCGCTGCTCGGTCTGTCGGATTTCCGCCGCGATGCACTGGCGACCGCGCTGCATGTGTGGTATCTGCAGCGCAAGTACCCGCAGGCCGAGTTCTCGCTGTCCTGCCCGCGGCTGCGCCCCATCATCAACAATGACAAGATCAATCCGCTCGATGTCGGCGAGAAACAGCTGTGCCAGATCCTCTGCGCCTACCGCCTGTTCCTGCCGTATGCGGGGATTACGGTATCCTCACGCGAAAGCAGGCCATTCCGTGATGGCATTGCCAGAATTTGCGCAACGAAGATATCAGCTGGTGTCTCGACAGGCATTGGCGATCATGAGGAAAAATATACCGGCAGGGAAGAAGGCGCGGTAGGCGATGAGCAGTTTGAGATTGCCGATACCCGCAGCTTTCGGACGATGTATCGGGATCTGGCCGGCGAGGGGCTGCAGCCGGTGCTCAATGACTATCTCTATGTATGACTGGTCAAAGCTCATCGTGGTCACGAGCCGTCAGCACTGCAATGGTGATTTTCTGTCGCGTATCCGGCAGCTGGCCGCCCGGCAGCCGCGGGCGGTAATCCTGCGCGAAAAGGACCTGACGGAGCAGCAGTATGAGGAACTGGCCACGGCTGTTCTGTCCATCTGCCAGCAGGCACAGGTTCCCTGCATCCTGCATAGTTTTCCTGCCGTGGCGAAGCGGCTCGGGGCATCCGCCCTGCATCTGCCGCTGCCCAAGCTCCGGACTATGACCGGGGCTCAGCGGCAGCAGTGGGCCTGCCTGGGCACGTCCTGCCATTCACTGGCTGATATCCGCGAGGCTGCAGGGCTGGGCTGTCACTATGCCGTGGCCGGGCATATCTTTGCAACCGATTGCAAACGCGGCCTGCCGGGACGCGGTACCGAGTTTCTGCGTGCGGTCTGCGAGGCGGCGCCCCTGCCAGTCTTCGCCATCGGAGGCATCACGCCGGATCGGCTGCCAGCTGTACTGACCGCTGGTGCCAGCGGCGCCTGCGTGATGAGCGGCATGATGAATGGCACTCAGTGGCTCGACGGATGATGGATAGCGGATCGTGGTTTTTATTGACAGGGATACGGTTGTATGCTAGCATAATACTAGTGTGATATAAATGAACAGGAATAGTGGTTCTGAACCCTGTAAACGGCAGGTTTTGGAACCATTTTCGTATATTTACTGCTTCAGGCAGGAGGAGCGAGATTATGAAGGACTTTATTTCCCAGGATATACATGAGGTTACACAGGCAATTATTGCGGACTATGATCAGGATCGTCCCATCGACAAGCTCGATGTGTTCAATCAGCCGGATACCAAGGTGATCTATGAGCTGATCCAGCAGATGATCCGGGTCGCCTATCCGGGCTTTTCCAAAGACAAGAACTATCGCATCTATGATATCCGCAACAATATGGCCATGGTCATTGAGGATATAGCCTTCCGTCTCAACAAGCAGATTGCCATTGCGATGCGCTACGGACAGAATCCGGATGAGGTGAAACTGACTGAGAGCAAGGAGCAGGCACAGAAGGTCACGCTTGAGTTCCTCAAGCGGATTCCGGCCATCCGTGAATATCTGGCTACCGATGTTGAGGCTGTCTTCGACGGTGATCCGGCCGCTGAAAGTGCAGATGAGATTATCTTCGCCTATCCGGGGCTTTATGCCATTACGGTGTTCCGCTTTGCGCATGTGCTCTATCAGCTCGGGGTGCCTGTCATTCCGCGTATCATGACCGAGCTGGCGCACAGCAAGACGGGTATCGATATCAACCCGGGCGCGACGATCGGCAAGTATTTCATGATCGACCATGGGACGGGTATCGTCGTTGGCGAAACGACGGAAATCGGTGAGCATGTCAAGGTCTATCAGGGCGTGACGCTTGGCGCACTCTCGACCTCGGGCGGACGCAAGCTCTTCAACAAGAAGCGTCATCCGACCATTGAGGACTATGTGACGATCTACTCCGGGGCCTCAATCCTCGGCGGAGATACGGTGATCGGCCGTGGCGCGGTGATCGGGGGCAACGTGTTCCTGACGAAATCGATCGCCCCGGATACCAAGGTCAGCGTCAAGAATCAGGCCCTGCGGTATAATCAGGGCAAGCGCGAGATTCAGGAGATCGAGGCCTATCCCGATGCGGCCTGGTTTTATGTGATCTGATTGGGCAGGCAGTGAGTTCGTTCACTGCCTGTTTTTTATTGGAAATAATCCTTGTATGACAGACATTTTCATGATATTGTATTGGTTACAAACTACAGCATTATGATTTTTATCGGGCAGCCTCAAGAAGCGGGCGGCCTGTATGCAGACCTGGAGGCGGCTTGACTGCATCCGGTTTTGTTCGTCAGATATAGGAGTGGATAAGGATGGACAGTATGACCTGGGCGGTCTTTGATATCATGGGGACGGTGGCCTTTGCGGTATCGGGCGCGATGGTGGGCATAGAGAAGCGGATGGATATCTTTGGGATCATTGTGCTGGCGCTGCTCACAGCCGTAGGCGGCGGGATGGTGCGTGATGTGCTGGCTGGTGTGACTCCGCCGGCCGCATTGTGCAATATTACAGATTTCGTGCTGTCAATCGTGATGGCCGTGGTGGTCTCGCTGGTCTATGGCGCGTGGCCGATCTCGCGCCATAGCAAGAAATGGATTCTTTCCGCGTATAATATCTGCGATACAATCGGACTGGCCTCCTTTACCATTACGGGGATGCTGACGGGGATTACGCGGGATGCCGGCAATCCCTATGTGCTGCCCGTGATGCTGGGCGTCATTACGGCCGTGGGCGGCGGGATTCTGCGCGATCTTATGGCTCAGCGTATGCCGGCGGTCCTCTATAAGGATATCTATGCGACAGCTTCGCTGGCAGGAGCGCTGGCCGCCTGTATTGTCTATCCCTATATCGGGCTTCAGGCGATGGTCTGGCTCTGTTTCGTGCTGGTCATCGGCTTGCGCTTTGGTGCTCTGCGCTTTGGCTGGCATCTGTTCCATCCCCGCCCGGGCCGTTGGCGCTGAGACCATGGGCCTATTTATGATTATTGTTTATGATGATAGGCGGCAGCAGCGGGCTTCATGTCCGAGGTGCCGGCCAGCGACTGGTCGTATGGTGCGGTCAATGAGCTGATCTCAGCCGGCATGGTGCCGGACTATGCGGTAAAGATTCCGCAGGGACGCGTCATGAGCCGCATGGAGATGGCGATGATCGTGGATGCCGCGATGCAGAACAAGAGCGCGATGAATGCCACGCAGCAGGCCGATAAGCTGTCCATCAACGGGTATGCCCGTATCCGTAACGACCATTTCCTGAAGTCCGATGCAGGGTCTGGGCTGACGACACGGTCGACCCGTGCCAATATGATCCATGTGGCTGTAAACTCGACCTACAAGGTCAATGAAAACTGGCAGGCGCACACGGATCTGGGGTATCGCAATTCCTTTAGTGGGTTTGATGAGAGGAAGTCGTTGGCGCCGGGAGAAAATCAGACGGGGCTGACGGTGGATACCTATGTGACCGGTACGATGCCAAAGCTCGGCCTCGATGCCAAAATCGGTAAATGGAATGAGTGGAACATTTACGGCTGGGGCATGGATATCGATTGCGATTTCTCCGGTGTGCAGATGACCTACGGCAAGAAGGCATTCAAAACCTTCTTTACGGGCGGTCAGATGGATCTTTGGGATGATGCAATGGGCGGAACGCGTACAAAAGAGAAAGTCACCAGTCTGCGCTTCTTCTATTCGTTTGACAAGAAGAACGATATCAACTTTGGTACGTCCTGGAGCTCGGCGATGGCCAGCCGTTATCAGGACCCGGATCAGGGACGTGTATTCTACTACTACACGCATGCACATCATAAATTCGATCAGAACTGGGATCTCCGCGCAGGAATCATCAACAGCAATGCGGACCGGAACAATACCGCTGCTGCTGGTACGAAGACGAAGCATCCGGGGCGCTGGGTACAGTTACAATATAAAGGATCTAACCTGTCGGTACCGAAATCCTATGGGATCACGCTTGATTACCGCTATGAGCCCGCACTCAGCTGGCCAACCGTCACCGACTGGTGCGGTCTCAATGAGAAATTCCTGCGTCTGGGCTTCAGCTATGTACCGGCTAAAAATATCCTGCTCGATACGTTCTATACCTGGGCCAGAGATATTGACACCAACAAACGCGAGTGCCGTCATGTCGTCCTACTCCATTGCCTGGAGCGACGATGGCTCACTGGGGGAGAAGGTCGGCAGTGCCTTCAGCGAATATAAGATTGGCCTGCTGCGCAATATCTTCCAGCTCGGGTTGTTCGAGAATCCGTATCTTGATGTGGCGAAGACCGTCCGCGAGGTGGGCAATCCACAGGATAAGGCCGCCGGTTATGAAGCGCAGTTAAAGTCCATCGTTCTCTTGAAGAACAAGGGCGGCGTAATCCATAAAGCTGCAGCCCAGACGCAGAAACCAATTGTCTATGTGCCGATGATCTATCGTCCGGTCATCGAAAACAAAACGTTCCATACTCGACATCCTGATGGGACGATTTGAGCCGCAGGGACTGCTGCCGATGCAGCAGCCGTCTTATCAGACGGTGACGGAGACCTTTGACTGGGGACCGTCGGTGTCGAAGGTCATCGTGAATCTCGGGCAGACTGTGACCAGCAAACAGGTGACACCGGGCAGCTTTAAGGTCCATGTCCGTCGTGAGCTTGCTGAAGGAGCCCTGACACCGGGCGAGGCAATGCAGCTGGGCAAGAATGCCTTCGTCAGCCTCGGTTCTGAGGCCCGGTCGGCCAAGGATCTCGAGGGCGATCGCACGGTGACGAAAGCGTATGTTTCGGATGCGAAGGGGAAACCGGTCAAAAGCGGCCAGTATGTTACGCTTGAGCTCAAGGTAGGTCCGCAGGAGACCCTGGGGGCAGCGCTGAATTTCGATCTGCACACGCTGCTCAATAACTGGGTGAAGTCAGACTATACCATCACGGAGCAGCAGGCGGTCGGCAGGACGGCTGGGCTCGTGATCGACAACAATCAGGGCAACATCCGTCCACAGGCGGATAAATTCCGCTATGGGCATCAGCTCGTCGGCATTCATGATTCGTTCCCGTATGCCAGCTATGAGCCGCAGGACGGGGGCAGGCATCCGTTGATCATCTGGCTGCATGGTATGGGCGAGGGCGGCAATTCGCCTTCGCTGCCGATCATGGGCAATAAGGCAACCCAGCTCGCCGATCCGTCCATCCAGAATTATTTCGGTGGAGCCTATGTGCTGGCACCGCAGGCACGTACCTATTGGATGCAGGGCTATAAGAGCTTTGCTGATGGCACCTCCATCTATTCGGATACGCTCATCAAATTCATCAAGGACTATGTGGCAGCCCATCCGGGCATCGATGCCAGCCGCATCTATGTCGGCGGTGATTCCAACGGCGGCTATATGACAATGCTGCTGGTCCGTGATAATCCGGGTTATTTCGCGGCGGCTTTCCCCACCTGTGAAGGGTTAAAAGACAGTCTGATCAATGAGCAGGACCTCAAGAATATTGCCGATACGCCAATCTGGTTCACGGCCGCCAAGACCGATACGGTCCTGCCACCGAAAGACTATGCCGTACCGACCGTGGCTCGTCTGCAGCAGGCGGGAGCTAATGTGCATTTCAGCTTCTTTGACAAGGTCGTCGATCAGACCGGCCGTTATAAGAAAGCTGATGGTACCCCATTCGAGTACGCAGGGCACTGGTCCTGGATCTATGTCTATAACGATCAGTGTGCCGATACCATCAATGGCAAGAGCGTCAAACTCTTCCAGTGGCTGGCGTCCCAGCATCGCTGATCGAAAAGAAAACAAATAGAAAGTCAAAAACAACTCAAATCTCATTTGCAGATTTGAGTTGTTTTTTTGCTTTCTTGCCATTAAATTTTAGTTACTGAAACAAAAATTTGTTTTCTTCACAAAAATTTGCCTAAAATTTGATTTACTTTGCTAAATTTTGAGTTATACTAAAAGAAAGCAAAAATGGAAGCAGGAAGGGAGGGGAAGTAATTTGACAAGTGAAGAATTGATGGAACATCTGGTATTGATCCAGAAGCTGAAATGTGAGACCCAGACGCTTGAACTGAAAAGTGGCGAGCATGGTTGTCCTAAAAAATTATATGATTCCCTGTCGAGCTTTTCTAATCAGGATGAGGGCGGTATTATTATTTTTGGTGTAGATGAGTCGCAGGACTATAGGGAAGTCGGGGTTTATGATGCGCAGGATCTGCAGAAAAAAGTCAATGAGCAGTGTTTGCAGATGGAGCCCGTTGTTCGTCCACTACTGACGGTAATAATCAAGGATGAAAAAGCCTTTGTCGCGGCAGAGATACCTGGCGTGGATTTGGCAGAACGTCCTTGCTACTATCGTGGCAAAGGCCGGCTCAAAGGTTCCTACCGTCGGATTGGTGACAGCGATGAACCAATGACGGAGTATGAAATCTATAGCTATGAGGCCTATCGGAAAAAATATCAGGATGATGTGCGTATAGTGGAACGGGCTTCCTTTGATGCACTGGACAGAGACCGGCTGGAACAATATATTGAGCGAATCCGGATCGGGAAACCGAACCTGAACCTGATGACGGATGAAGCAATCTATGACCTGATGAGTATTCGCAAAGATGGAAAGGCAACGCTGAGCGCGGTCATGGTTTTCAGTCTTTACCCACAAGCTTATTTTCCACAGCTTTGCATCACGGCCGTAGTGGTTCCCGGTAATGAGATTGGTGCGGTGGGAGACATTGGTGAACGTTTCCGGGACAATCAGCGAATTGAGGGAAATATAGCGGATATGCTGCAGGGTGCTATTGATTTTGTCAAGAGAAATATGCGGACGAAAACAATCATCAATCCGGATACAGGCAAGCGTGAAGACCGTACCGATTATCCTCTCACGGCTGTCAGGGAAGCAGTCCTGAACGCATTGGTGCATCGGGACTACAGCATCCATACGGAGGGAATGCCGATTCAGCTGCTCATGTTTGAGAATCGGCTGGAGATACGGAGCCCCGGCGGAATCTATGGCAGGATTACTGTAGATCAGCTTGGCAAGGTGCAGCCGGACACCCGGAATCCTGTGCTCGTATCGGAATTGGAAACCTTGTCCATTACAGAGAATCGCTATTCGGGGATACCGACGATACGCAGGGCGATGGAAAGATATCATTTGCCCGTACCGGAATTCCTTGACGAGAGGGGCAGCTTTATCGTGAAACTCTGCCAGTCGACTGCCGATACAGGTTTATCGGAAATTCAAGTGAAGGATGAGCATGGTCTGGTATCCTTCTGCAGGACACCGCGAAGCCGGCAGGAGCTGGCAGATTATTTGGGAATCTCTTCGGTTTCCTATGCAGTCCAGACCTATGTGCAGCCATTGGTAGCAAGCGGGCAGATCAAGCTGACCCAGCCAGCAAAACCGCGCAGTCCGAAACAGAGATACTATAGCGAATAAAGAATCCCCTGAGACGGTCTTAATCAAATTTAAGATTGGTCTAATGAAAATTGCAAATGAGGTATTGCTAGACTATGATGGATTTACAATCTAAGTGCAACAGTTCCTACACAACCAAATGAAAATGACACATAGACTTCTGGTATAATGGTGTTTGAAACGAACAACCTATTCCACCAGGAGGAATTATGTGTCATTACAAACATCTTACACCTTTTGAGCGCGAACGGATACTATTTTTTCTCATCCGCGGCGAATCTATTACGAAAATTGCCCGGTTGCTGAATC
>JAGPMW010000046.1 GCA_018052705.1 Selenomonas sp.
CAAGGATGATTGCGCCCAGTGTAGCAATACCGCCACCGATGCAGGCGAATGCAAACCAGCCAGTCGGATCACCAGCACCACCGTTCTGGTTAACCGAGAAATAAAGGACGATCGGCATGACCATAATAGTAACCAGCTGGCCGCCGAAAACCGAACCGATACGGGCAACCGTAGCTGTGATCTCACGTTCGTGGGAACCAAAGGAGAGTGCCGGGATCATTGACCAAATGGCAACATCCTTGGCCGAATAGAAAACATCCATCACGAAGTAAACAATAGCAAAAAGAATCAGATATAAAGTCGAATTAGAAACTGCCATGCCACCAAAGTCAGTGAAGAGCAGCGCCAATGTAATCGCAGCGACGAATGCGCCCACGATGACCCATGGCTTAAAACGGCCCCAACGGGTTTTTGTCTTATCGATGATATTACCCATGAACGGATCAATAAAGAGCTCCGCAATACGCAGGACAAGGATAATCGTCGTGACAACGCCGATCATATACGCATCATGCGTCGGATTGTCCGAGTGGAACAGGTTACTGGTAACGAAGATCATGAAGTATGTGGCCAGCATTGCGTAGAACACATCATGACCGAAGGTGCCGCATGCATAAGCTATCCGCGGCCAAACACTGCTTTTTTCCTTTGACATAGTATAATGCCTCCTAATTTGAGAATCTCCGGCAGCTGCTAACGTCAGCCTCTCACTGCCTCGATATAAGCAATAATTGCATCAGCGATCTTATCCAGGGATTCATGGCTCGTATTCACTACGATATCATAGTTCTGGCCTTCCCCCCAGGTACGTCCCGTGTAGTAATTATAATAGCGGGCACGCTTCTCATCCTCACGGTTCAGCTCTTTGAGCGTCTTCCCGCCATAGACTTCACGGCCGCGGACTTCACGATATTCATCATCTGCACAGACAAAGATCGAAAAAGCATTGTCGAATTTACGCAGGGCATAATCTGCGCTGCGCCCAAGAATAATGCAGGGGCCATCTTTGGCCAGCTTGCGGATAGCTGCGGACTCAGACATGAACATTCCCTGGCTGGATTCGCCCATGTGCGTTCCGAAGGAATGGAACGGGATAAAGCTCATCGAGAGCGGCTTGACCTGATTCTCCATCTCAAGCAGATCTTCTTCACTCAGATCATCGATCCCCAGCTTGGCTGCCGCAATATGGACAATCTGACGATCATACAGCTTGATATCAAGTTTCTTGGACAGGATCTCAGCCAGCTCGCGTCCGCCAGCACCATACTGACGACTGATTGTGATTACTGGATTCTCACTCATGGTAATTCCTCCCTACATATGTAAACGTTTTCTAGCCTGATAAAAAATAAAGGCGCCCAATCGGGATGTACCGCTCTTCATTTTAAATACATAGAAATCATCTTTCGCCTGAATCAATAGTAAACGACTTCTTTAATTATTATTATAGCGTGTTTTATGAAAAATGCAATATGTTTTATAAAAGTAGTAATTTTCAGTTAATATACGTTACAGAAAAGCGGGATCAGCGGAAATTTTGCCACGCCGATCTCGCCTTTGTCTCTGTGTCGCAGACTCTTCCTTTTATCTTCAGATTTTTCAGGTCATCCTGCAGTTCTTCGGCTACAATCGACAGGTTATTGACTGATGCTCAATTCCTGTCTGCCGTTTCAACTTCTGAAGCATTTATTTTTTCAGCCGCCGCCAGACTCTTTTCCATATTAGCCAGAACTTCGGGCGTAACTTGTCCCCGCCCGGCCCGTTTGAGTATCTGTGCATGATGCATCAGATCATCGATGGTCCGGATATAATCCTGCTCAACCGCATAAAGGTTGGCAAACAATGGTTCTTTTCCCTTGCCCAGTGCTGAATCAGCCAGTTTTTTGAGCTCTTTCAGCGTCTTTTTCTGGGTAAGGATGTAGCCAACGTTCCGTTGGTCTACTTCGGCCAAAACTGCATCAATCTTATCGTGCAGTTCCTGAATCTTGCGCATATTTGCCTGCAGTACGGTCAGTGATTTCCGTTGCTCGCGCAGTCCGGCCAGTTCCGCCGGAGTATGTTGCTGGTGTTCAGCCCCGTGTTCATGATGATGCCCACAAGCGCAGCGTTCTTCTGTCATGGAGATTCCCCTTTCGCTTTCCTATCGACTACATACTACCCTAACCACACGAAAAGCACAACCCTGAACCAGCATTCCGTTGAGATCTGCCTGCAGCAAGGCAGCACAAAACAACCGCTGGCAGGCTCTGCGGGCGGCTGTTTTGCTGCGAAAGGGACTTATATGTTCTAAAGAATCATTTCCGGCGATAGATAATACTGCTCCGAAACAGGATTTCAACCGGCAGACTTAAGCAGTGGACCAGCCGCGTGAACGGAAACAGAATTGCCAGCAGCATCCACATCAGCATGTGCAGTTGGAACACGACAGGTACCCCAGACATATAGCTTACATCCGGCTGTAACATGAGCACCGAACGGAACCACGGCGAGATCGACTCCCGGTAATCAAAGGTGCCCGGAATATTGCTGAGCGTTCCGATGCAGCCTGACACAATAGTCAGGAATAGGATCAGATACAACCACCTGTCCAGCGTGCTGGTGTTGACCTTCATATAATCAGAACCGGCAAAACGGCGTCTGAGCAGCAGCAGAAATCCAAATAGGAACAGGACACCGGCAGGAATACCTCCAGCCAGTGATATCATATGATAGGCCGCTTCATCGGTACCAGCTGCTTCCGTCATAAACTTCGGCACCAGAATTCCCACGCAGTGGCCGCCTACGGCCATGACCACGCCGATATGAAAAACCGGGTTTGCCCATTTGAGATCCTTCTTCGACAAAAATTCGCTGGACTTCGTCGTCCAGCCCCGCTCAAAAAAAGCATACCGGACGACGATGCCGCCGACAAAGATCGTCAATGCAATATAGGGAAGGACACCATATAAGAAGGCACTCATGCTGATTCCTCCTTCAATTCATCGGTTTCTGTCAGAATAATATCAAGCAGCAATGTATGAACCAGCTTTGCTTCCACAAAGCGATCACGCAACAGCTCAATCTTGGGCTGGGCCGCTTTCAGGACCTTACGGGCCTGCGTGGCCGAAATCGATGCCGTAAGCTCAAGAACTGCAGGCAGATAGTCCGGCAGTTCTTTATCGAGATCATACCCGTTATCCAGAAACAAGGTCTTGAATGACTGCATCTCGCGCGCCTGCTTGCCAAAATCCGTCCGGTCATGCATGGTCAGATAAAGGTTTGTATTGGATGAGAACTCAAACACACGGACATAGATTTCTTCATATTCTTTCTGCCCCAATTCCTGGACATAGTCCAGAAAATCCAGGATAACCTGAGCGTTCTGACGCGACTCGATTTTTTTGGCCTCGCCCCGGCAATCCGCAAGCGCTGACCACCACTCGGCATCCGGATAGCCAAACAAATACGCCACCAGCGACAATGTATCTTTATATTGTTGTGCTTTTTCAAGCATCATCAACACCCCCCCGGACAAGTATAGCCGCAGCTGCCCTGCAGCTGACTGAGTTTCTCCTGCGATTTTTCCTGTATCCCGGCAGGAATGTTGAAGCGATCCTTGTACTTGGCGATGCCCATAAGACGGTACATTGCCTGATAGGTATCCATATCATACTCCAACCGGCCTGGCAGCGGATCACCAGTCTCCTGGGCACGCATAACCAGCCGCATATCAAGCAGCCGCTGCAGGGTCTGCTCGATGACCGGCACATTGCCGGCTGAAAAAAGCTCAGCCAGATATACCAGCGGAATACGCATATCCTCAACCTCCGGCAGGAATACGTCAGCCTCAACCCGACGGCTAATCGGTGACAGTGGCGGTACATACCAGACCATTGGCAAAGTACGATACTCTGCATGGAGTGGCAATGCTACTTTCCATTCTTTGACCAGACGGTAGACAGGCGAGTCCTGCGCCGCCTTTATCCAGTTCTCCGGGATTCCAGCCTCGCGGGCCGCTTCAATAACTGCCGGATCATTTGGATCCTGCAGAATATCGAGAACGCTGCTATAAATCTGCCCCTTATCCGGTGTTGAGGCCGCCTCCCGGACTTTATCCATGTCATAGAGCAGCACGCCCATATAGCGCAGACGGCCGACACAGGTGTCCGCACAGACCGACGGCAGACCATTTTCCAACCGCGGAAAGCAAAAAATGCATTTCTCCGCTTTATTGGTCTTCCAATTGAAATAGACTTTCTTGTAGGGACAGGCCGGCACACAATGTCGCCAGCCACGACAGCCATCCTGTGAGACCAGGACCACGCCGTCCTCGTCCCGTTTATAGATAGCCCCGGACGGGCAGGCTGCGACGCAGGCGGGATTCAGGCAATGGTTGCAGACACGTGGCAGATATTTCATGAACAGGTCATGGAATTCGAGCGTGATCTCCTCTGCCATCTGCTGGAGGTTGTAGTCCTTACGGGCTGACTGTCCATCTGCCAGGTCGTCCTCCCAGTTCGGCCCCCATTTTATGTCCATGCGTTTCTGGGTAATCAGGGACCGTGGACGAGCGATTGGCTGATGATTCTTGCGTTTGGAGTTGATCAGCGTCTCATAATCATAAGTCCACGGCTCATAATAGTCATTAAGCTCTGGCTGATCCGGATGATAAAAAAGCTTCAAGAGACGCTCCGGCTTCGAACCGGAGCGCAGCTGGAGCTCACCATTCTTTAGCTCCCAGCCGCCCTTCCACTTCCCCTGGTCCTCCCAGTTCTTCGGATAGCCGATCCCCGGTTTGGTCTCAACATTATTAAAATACATGTATTCCGCGCCCTGACGATTGGTCCAGACATTCTTACAGGTGATGGAGCACGTGTGGCAGCCAATGCACTTGTCAAGATTCATGACCATCGAAATCTGTGCTTTAATCTTCAAGCCAATCTACCTCCTGCATCTTGCGGGCCACCACGTACATATCACGCTGGTTGCCCGTTGGGCCGTAATAATTGAATCCATAGCTCAGCTGGCCATAGCCGCCGATCATATGGGTCGGCTTCATGTGGATACGCGTCGGCGTATTGTGCGTGCCGCCACGCGTACCAGAAATCTTCGAGCCCGGCACGTTGATGTGACGATCCTGCGCATGGTGCATATAGACCACGCCACGCGGCAGACGTGGTGAAACCACTGCCCGTGAAGCCACGACGCCATTATGGTTATAGAGTTCAACCCAGTCATTATCTTTGACGCCGATCTCAGCAGCGTCCTTCTCATTAAACCAGACCGTCTGGCCACCACGGAACAGCGTCAGAAGCTGCTGGCTGTCGAAGTACATCGAATGGGTGCTCCACTTGTTATGCGGAGTCAGATATTTAAGCGTGATCTCTTTGCCCCCGCCAATCCTATTCCTGATGGGCAGATAATCGAGAATCGGCTTATAAGTCGCCATCGTCTCACCAGCTTCGCGGATCATTTCATGATCGAGGAAAAACGACTGACGGCCCGTGACCGTGCGGAACGGCACCAGCTCCTCGATATTCGTGGTGAATGGCGTATACCGGCGGTTCTGATTGCTGCCCGTAAAGGATGGCGATGTAATCGTCGCCTGCGGCTGAACAGCGACCTGTTCGAACGTAAAACGCTCGCTTTCGCGGTCTTTGGCCAGCCGGCTCAGATTGTCGATTCCAGTCTCTTTTTCCAAAGCCTGCCAGGCTTTGACAGCAACCTTGCCATTGGTGGTTGTGGACAGTCCCATGACCGCATCCGCCGCCTGTTTCGCATCGGCAATCGTCGGCATCCCATAGGAAATATACTCCTTATTCTGGATCGTGCCATTGCGCCGGGCAATTTCCTGATACTCCTCGCCAGAATCCCAGGTCATAGTCTGCGATCCCATTTTCTGTGAGACGCCCGGTCCAAGTGCAATCCACTTCTCATATATCTTCGTGAAATCCAGCTCAGTCTCAATGAGTCCCGGCATTGTCTTCCCCGGTATGGGCTCGCACTCTCCCTTGCTCCAGTCACGGATCCTGCCTTCCGGCTGCGCGACCTCGCCTTCGCTGTCATGCTGCACTGGCATTGCTACCACATCATGATAGGGCTTGATCTCGGCTTCTTTTGCCACTTCTGACACCTTCTCCGCGAGTGTCTTGAAGATTTCCCAGTCCGTCTTCGCTTCCCAAAGCGGATCTACTGCAGCCTGAAAAGGGTGCACAAAAGGGTGCATGTCAGTCGATGACAGATCGTCCTTTTCATACCAGGTAGCTGTCGGCAGCACGACATCAGCATAGAGTGCCGAGCTTGCCATACGGAAATCAAGATCGATTAACAGATCCAGCTTACCACTGGCCGCACCATCAGGCTTCTGCAGCTCAGCATCCTCCCGCCATCGGATCTCCTGTGGCCGGTTTGGGCAGTGCTCTTCAGCAAAGAGCCCATTCTTCGTTCCAAGCAGATATTTAAGAAAATACTCATGCCCCTTGGATGACGAACCGATAAGATTGCAGCGCCACATAAAGAGATTACGCGGGAAATTCTGAGGATTATCCGGGTCTTCCACCGAGAATTGCAGACTTTTATCCTTTAAACTATTCACGATGTATTGCTTGACATTCACCCCAGCCCGATCGGCCTCATCATGCAGCTGCTGCCCGCCTTTGTTGAAGGTCGGATATGATGGCAGCCAGCCCATACGGGCTGCCAGGACATTATAATCCCCCGGATGGCGGTAACGCGGAGTTGACAGCGGCGAGGTAAGATCGCCTACATCAATCTCGTCGCTGCGCCACTGGTCAGTCGCAAAATAATAAAAGGAGGTGCTGTTCTGCAGCCGAGGCGGTTTTTTCCAGTCCAGTCCTGTCATGATGCGCTGCCAGCCCTCAGCCGGGCGCAGCTTCTCCTGTCCGACATAGTGAGCCCAGCCGCCGCCATTTCGTCCTTCCGCTCCGACAAAGAGAATCAGGTTGAGAATTGTACGGTAGATGATATCCGCATTGAACCAGTGATTAATACCGCCCCCCATAATAACCATGCTACGGCCCCTGGTCTTGAGTGAGTTATCCGCAAACTCACGGGCCGTATGAATGACGGTTTCCATCGGGACACCTGTGTATTTTTCCTGCCATTTTGGTGTATAGGGTACATCGTCCTCATAGGCATGAGCCACCTCACCACCAAGACCACGGTCAATAGCATAGTTGGCGAGGGTAAGATCATAAACCGTCGTGACGAGCACCTCGCCAACAGCAGTCTGCACCCGTTTGACCGGAACCATCCGCGTCAATATGCGCTGCTCACGTTCATTGCCGAAATAAGGCAGCTCCATTTCCACAACATCGCTCATACTGCCAAGTACCGAGAGCTGTGGCATAATCTTCGCGCCTGTATCGCTGTCCTCTTCGCGCAGGTTCCACTTCTCTTTACGATCCCAGCGATCGCCCATCGTCCCGTTCGGGATGACCAGCCGCCCAGTCTTCTCATCAATGACATAGTGCTTGAAGGCTGCGTGCTTATCCGTACGCCCAAAATCCTTCGCATTAAGAAAACGATCGGTATCATATCTGCCATCGTCCCGCTGTATGAGACGCACAAGAAACGGAAAATCTGTATAATGGCGCGTATACTCGATAAAGAAATCCGCCGGCTCACCCCAATAATATTCATTGAGAATGACATGTCCCATCGCCATTGCCATTGCGGCATCACTACCGACCTTCAAGGCAATCCAGGTATCAGCAACAGTCGTCGATTCTGCATAGTCCGGTGCAATCGAGACAACTTTCGTCCCCTTATAACGGGATTCAACGAGAAAATGGGCATCCGGCGTACGCGTAAGCGGCACGTTCGAGCCCCAGGTAATAATATAACCGGCATTATACCAGTCCGAAGACTCTGGTACGTCCGTCTGATCGCCCCAGACCTGTGGACTGGCTGGCGGCAGATCTGCATACCAGTCATAGAACGAAAGCCCGGTGCCCCCCATAAGCTGCATAAATCGCAGGCCGCCCGCATAGGACAGCATAGATTTTGCGGGAATAACCGAGAAGCCAAAATTCCGGTCCGGACCATACGTTACGGCCGTGTGCAGACAGGACGCTGCCACGATTTCGGACGCTTCCTCCCAGGTAGAGCGCACGAAACCACCCAGGCCCCGCACTTCCTTGTACTTCTTCATCTTTAAAGGATCTCGGGCTATACTCTGCCATGCCGCAAGCACCGTCTTGTGATTTCTGCGGGCCTCACGCCAAAGCTCAGCCAGTTCACTGCGCAGATATGGGTACTTAATGCGATGCGGACTATAAAGATACCACGAAAACGATGCCCCCCGCGGGCATCCACGCGGCTCAAAGTCTGGCATGTCCGGCCCTGTTTCCGGATAGTCATGAATCTGATTCTCCCAGGCCACCAGCCCATTTTTCACATAAATATTCCAGCTGCAGGACCCTGTGCAGTTTACACCATGCGTGGAATGCACACATTTATCAAACGACCAGCGATCGCGGTACATATTCTCCCAGTCACGGCCACCCTGATTCAGCTGCTGATGCCCATTGTCAGAATGCGCTTTTGGAACAAGATACTTGAATTTCTTGAAAATGTTGCTCACGTTGACATCCTCCCCCAATCCAAACCATTATATTGACTCTTATTTTATCCGAATACTTCTGTCTTTCATGTGATAAACATCACTCTCTATTGATAAAACAAAGCGCGGGAATGCTGGATGCGGGCAGGTCCTCATCAAATAACTAATCATACAGGAGAACAAAAGTGGACTTTTCTCCTTATTCCTGTTAGAATCCTTCTTATAGAGTACGAAGGCTGCAAGGCCTTTATGAGAGGATTTTATTTTAGGAGCATTCTTATGGAACTAGATAAAGCACTCGAGGATTTATTGCGAAAAGAACAGGTCTTTTACCAGATGTTTGATGTCATCCGGCTCATCGACCCCGACTGCCATTATGTCTGCGAAGCCCAGCCCGGAGGCGGCTTCCGACTAACGGAGGAATCGTGTTTCTCCATCTGGAACAAAACACAGGCCTGCTCAAACTGCGTATCAAGGATGGCCTACGCTGAAAATCGCCAACGAGTCAAGTTCGAGTACCTCAACGACCGCTATTATTTTCTCATTGCCCGTCCAGTGCACCTGCAGGACCAGCACTATGTACTGGAACTCATTATGGATGTAAGCCGCCAATTTACGGTCAGTGTTCCCGGTGAAGATAATTTCGTGATGAATCTCATCCACGAATTAGAAACTGTTTCATCCCTGGATTCGTTCTCAGGCCTTTATAATAAGAATTATTTGCACAAAGAGCTTGCTGCTGCTCTGTCACAATGCCATGACGATCCAAAACAGAACGATGAGCCGCTTTATCTGGCGCTCTGGGATATCGACCACTTCAAGCAGGTCAATGACACTTATGGACACGATGCCGGTGATCAGGTGCTCCTCAGTGTCGCCCAGGCCCTGAAGAAAGGGGTCCGAAAGCAAGATGGACTTACGGCCCGCTTTGGGGGTGATGAATTCGCCATCCTCTTCCGTGAAAAAGACCGCCAACGCTGCGAAACTGTACTGGCTGACGTCAAAGCAGCTATTGATTCGCAAACACACACGCTGCGGATATGTAATGAGACATCCTGTGTCCACGTCTCCATCAGCTGCGGACTGGCAGACGTCCATACTGCAGCTGATGCATCATCTGCTATTCATCTTGCCGACCTGCATCTCTATGAACAAAAAAAATCTGCTCACCAGAACGACTGATTTTTTTACGAATCCTGCCATCTCTGGCAGGATTTCTTTGATGTCTCCGCGAAATAGTAAAGAACAAGTAACCAAGAATGGAGGGGATTCCTATGGAAAAACAACTGGCCGTCTGGCTCCTGCAGCGCGGTTATGCCGATGACCTGGAGCAAGGCCTGCGTTTTGTGGAAGCACTGGCCCAAAATACCTGTACGGAAGAGATGCTGGACACCCTCGGACATAACATCGAAATCTTCATGAGCGTGGGGGAACCAGTAACCGCCGAGAACCTTCTGCCTTTCATGCAGGAGCGCTATCAGACGGCAATAAAACTCATCCGCTTTTGGTCGGAAAGTCCCAAGGATACGAATGCCGTTTTTTTCTTCAATGAATGCCGCAAGTACGGCGTTACCAACTAACCGAAAAGGAACTACCGCCTGAACGCTGTAGTTCCTTTTCCCGTCCTGCCCTGAAATTATCACCGCCAGCGGCCTGCGGTATAATAGAACCACTTCAACTGCTTACGTTATTAGAAATGGGGAAATCATCGTGGATAAGAATTGTCAGACCTATCAGGCCTATATCGAGATTCTTCGGCGGGAACTGATTCCAGCCATGGGATGCACTGAGCCAATTGCCATAGCCTATGGCGCAGCAAAAGCCCGCGCCGCTCTGGGGGCTCTGCCGGACCAGATTACAGTGGCGGCCAGTGGCAACATCATCAAGAACGTTAAAAGCGTCATCGTCCCCAATACCGATGGCCGCAAAGGCATCGAAGTTGCAGCCGCCATCGGCGCACTTGCAGGTGATGCATCTGCAGGACTGGAAGTAATTGCCCACGTCCGTCCGGAAAGCCGTGCCACACTCGGTCAGTATCTGGCCGATACGCAAATCCACGTCAGAGCTGCACAATCGCCACATGTGCTCGACATTACCATCAGCGTCCAGAAAGGTCTGGACACGGCAGCCGTTCAGATCGTCAACGAGCATACCAACATCGTACGGATCACGCGCAACGACAAGGTCCTGTTCGAAAAAGAAATCATCGATACCGCCGATACCGGCAAACCTGACTATGACTGTATGACCATCGAGGATATATACGACTTTGCCATGACTGCAGACCTTTCCGATGTCCAGGATATTCTGGACCGACAGATCGCCTGTAATACCGCCATCGCGGATGAAGGCCTTAAGAACAACTACGGCGCCAATATCGGCCGAACCCTGATCAAGGCCTATGGCACAGATATCCATATTCGCGCCCGCGCCCGCGCAGCAGCAGGTTCAGATGCCCGTATGAATGGCTGTGAACTGCCAGTCGTCATCAATTCCGGCAGTGGCAATCAGGGTATGACCGTTTCCCTGCCGGTCATCGAGTATGCCAAAGAGCTCCATTCCTCTCCCGAACAGCTCTATCGGGCCTTGCTGCTCTCCAATCTCGTGACCCTGCATGAGAAGGAAGGCATCGGCCGTTTGTCTGCCTATTGTGGTGCCGTCAGTGCCGGAGCCGGTGCCGGTGCTGGCATCGCCTGGCTCTGTGGCGGTGACTACGAAGCTGTCATTCATACGATTGTCAATGCACTTGCCATCACCTCAGGTATTGTCTGTGACGGTGCCAAGACATCCTGTGCCGCCAAGATTTCAGCCGCTGTCGATGCCGGCATTCTGGGATTCGAAATGTACCGTAACGGCCAGCAATTCTACGGCGGCGACGGTCTCGTCCTCAAAGGCGTTGAAAATACCATCCGCAACATCAGCCGCCTGGGCCGCGTCGGCATGAAAGAAACGGATAAGGAAATCATCAATATGATGATCGGTCAATAAATACGAGTAGCAGCCACAGCCACCAACAACTTCAGAAATCAAGAAAAACCTGCCGTCCTATCAAAAAAACAGCTTCAAACTCACAAACATACCTCACTCCACTAGATAGATGAGCTCTAAACCATCTCCATTATAGCCTTATGCTCCAAGAGTCACCAACGGTCACCCTAAAGGGCCGGTATCTATGAATCATTATAGATACCGGCCCCTCTCATGCGGTACATTACCAACGCCGCAACCTAATTCATCATGCAGTTACTGAATCTTGAACCTTGCAACCTGATTCTTTAAATTTTCAGCGCCTTCTCTCGAGGCGTTGATCTTATCCATGATATCATGGGCTTTATCAGCAACATTTGTTACTTTCTCGGCTACGGTTGTATTGCCGACAGCACCTTCATGCGTTGCATTGGCGATCTCATCCATCGCCTGACTCATAGTCTCAACAGACTCAGTAAGTCGTTCGGATGACGAACTGCTCTTGCGGGCAAATTCATTAAGATAGCCTGCGTCAGCCTGATACTGAACAGCGGTGTTATCAATAAGATCATAATCCTTATTGACGTTGGTATCCATAAACGTCAGCAGACCAAAGGCACCATCGGACAGATTTTGGACCGAACTCGTAACCTTGCCTGTAAGGGCCTGAATCTTCTCTGCAGTGTCATGTGACTGCTCAGCCAGTTTGCGGACCTCGTCTGGACTGTATCCTAAAAAATAGACAGTGAAAAAAGAGACCTCCTATTGTAGAATGAAACTATGATAGGAGGTCGTTTTTATGCCTAGAAAATATACGAGAATAGAATTTCTTAGTGAAGAAATATTTCGCAGAAAAGCTAATGGAGAAACCAATCTGGAAATCGCTGCGAGCTATGGTTTAAGCAAACAGCAAATCAAACAATTAGTAACTCGTCAAAACAGGAAAAAACCCCGTGTGTTAGCATAGTTGTCAGTGATAGATAAACTCTTTTGTGGTAAGATAGAGAGACCACAGAAAGGAGCCTGACAACCATGCAATATAGTAACGAACTACGTGAAGCGGTGCTCCGTCGCCT
>JAGPMW010000047.1 GCA_018052705.1 Selenomonas sp.
CTTGGTCTTAAATTCAGCAGTGTATTTTTTTCTTGGCATGATGGCAACCTCCATTTTTTGTTACCTATACTATATCATGCACGCTTAAAAATTTCAGAGCTGGTCTGAATTCATGGGACCATTATATATGCACTTATTCTCGCAGCGGTACCGGGGATGATATTCACTGCTGTTTGTGCACCTTTAGTCACAAATGTTTTCATTCGTGTGAAAAAGAATATTTTCTTGGTGTCCGAATAAGATTCTCTTTTGGGAACAGCCGAACTTATGGAAGTGGTATACAGAAGACGTTTACAGGAGAGATGATATGGCAGGAAAACATCATATACGAAGTCTGGCAAAGATTCTCACGCGACTTCAGGAGGAAAGATTACAAGGAGCAGTTATCATATGGGCAGACTGGTCAAACACAGTAGATCAATCAGCGAATATACCGTCATTGGAAATTCTTGTAGATCGGCATGAAATTATGACGGCACGCTGTGTGGATGGGGCCGAAGACATAGTGGTCACGATGTTGCTGGGGCATGAAGACTGTATCAAAAAATCAAATTTTGCATTATCGCTGAGTGGACAGGATGATCCCGTATTGACTGCTGGTGAGCCGATAAATGTTACCGCGGAAGCTATTGGTGAATTTGTCACGGCGGTGGGAGACAATAATAAAATCCACCAAAACGACAGGCCGATTATTCCCGGACTAATGTTGATGGAGTATTTGCTGGATCGTCGGCCTGACGACGCTAAGGCTTTATCTATGCGGTTTAAATATCCAGCAGTGGCAGGACAGATTATGATTGACGGTTCAAAAAATAAGATTATACAAAATGGACGTCGTACAACAACATATCGGTGGATCGAAGAGAGTTGAGGGCTACATTCAACGGAAAAAGGTGCTTTGTATAGTTGAGATTTCTTTTGATATCGATTATACTGGAATAGTTGGCATTAGTGAGGCTGGTTTATGTTGTTACAAAAACTGGCAAGTATGTTCACGTGAGGACTTCGTATAACGCAGATAAGCACAAAACGATGCTCAAAGTTGCATATAGCTTGTGACCTGCTTTGGGCCTCATAATTTAAGCAAGTGTGTGTGTTGTGTTAAAAAAATAAAATAAAATAACACGGTAAAACAGCTTGCGTTATAGTATAACCATGTGTTATAGTATAAAATAGATTGTGAAAAAAGATAACACGTATATCTTTTTTTGCATGAATGAATTATGGTGGTTGATGTATGGAAGTTATTTTAGCAGATTACCTTGGGTTCTGTTATGGCGTAAAGCGCGCGATAATGATTGCCCGGGAGAATGCTTCCGCTGACAGCACCGCTTGTACATTGGGACCAATCATCCACAATCCCCAAATGGTCGAACGCCTCAAACAAGAAGGTGTAGGGACCGTGGAGCGGCTGGATGATATGGAAAAGGGAACGGTCATCATCCGTTCGCACGGTGTGGGGCCTCGAGTATATGACGAGGCAGCAGAACGTGGTCTGGACCTGGTGGATGCGACCTGCCCTCATGTCAAGAAGGCACAGCTTTCAGCAAAGTCCCTCGTCGATGAAGGCTATCATGTAGTCATCATTGGTGAGAAGGAACATCCTGAAGTCAGTAGCATCTTTGAGTGGTCTGATGGTCAGGCAGAGATTATAGAGACGGAGGAGGAAGCAGAGACGCTGGTGCCTTGTGCCAAGCTTGGTATTGTATGTCAAACAACTTTTTCGGGAGCAAAATTCCGAAAAGTCGTATCTTGTCTGCTGGCGAAAGCCAGAGAGATCAAAATACTGCGTACAATATGTACAGCAACGGATCAACGGCAGGCGGCGGCGGTAGAACTGGCCGGTAAGGTCGATCTTATGCTGGTTATTGGCGGCAAGAATAGTGCCAATACGACGCGGCTCGCACAGATTTGTGCCGAGAAATGCAGAACTTATCATATCGAAACTGCAGCAGAGCTGCAGAGCGAGTGGTTTGATAAAATTGAAAAAATTGGTATTACAGCGGGTGCTTCGACACCTGACTGGATTATCAAGGAGGTATATAAAAAGTGTCAGAACAGAGTATGGAAGAATTATTAGCAGAAGCAGAGAGCTCGATGCCGGATATCCAGGAGCGTACGGTCGTTGAAGGTACCGTCATTCAGGTTTCCCGTGATGAGGCCTATGTGGATATCGGGTATAAGCAGGAAGTTGCTATCCCGAAGAGAGAGCTGGCTTATCCGGCTCCGGAGTCTGCTGAAGACGTTGTCAAAGTTGGCGACAAGATTGATGTCTATGTCGTTTCTCTTGGTGGCGACAATGGCG
Source organism: Selenomonas sp. (assembly GCA_018052705.1). GTDB lineage: Bacteria > Bacillota > Negativicutes > Selenomonadales > Selenomonadaceae > Selenomonas_A. Next base: position 2,306 of record JAGPMW010000047.1, read on the forward strand.
GCATCCTTTCCAAAGTAAAGGCTGATCGTATGGTTGCCTGGAAAGAGATGGAAGCTGTTCAGGAGCGTGGTGAGCACGTTCAGGCTCAGGTCAATCAGGTAGTTAAGGGCGGTCTTGTTGCTTCCGTTAATGGCCTGCGCGGCTTTATCCCGGCTTCACAGATGGAGCTTCACTTTGTGAAAGACCTGTCGATCTATGTTGGTCAGACGGTTGAGTGTGAGATCATCGAGATCGATGTGCACAAGCAGCGTCTGGTTCTTTCCCGCCGTAAGCTTCTCGAAGTTGTACGTGCTGAGAAAGAAGGCGAGATTTTCGCTACTCTCGAGGCTGGTACGACGGTTCGTGGTACGGTTAAACGTATCGTTGACTATGGTGCTTTCATCGATATCGGTGGCGTAGATGGTCTGGCTCATATTTCTGATCTTGCATGGCACCGTGTAAAACATCCGTCGGATGTCCTTGAAGTCGGTCAGGAACTTGATGTATTCGTCAAGAGCGTCGATCAGGAAGCAAAGCGTATCTCCTTGTCGGTTAAAGACACGATGCGTGATCCGTGGCTCGACAATGCTGAAAAGTATGCTGAGGGCGATATCATCGAAGGAAAAGTCATCAAATTGACGGACTTCGGTGCATTCATGGAAATCGAGCCGGGCTTTGATGGCCTGATTCCAATGGGTGAACTGGCTGAGAAACGCATTGAGCGTGCTGATGAAGCCGTTCATGTTGGCGATGAAGTCAAAGTCAAAGTTCTGCGCATCGACATGAAGCGTAAACGTATTTCGCTTTCTATCACGAAGGCTAAAGACTGATTATCAGTTAACCCATCAACTGGATAGAATGAACTCAGAGGAGTGATGACACATGCATCACTCCTTTGTTTTTGAATGAATCCAGTTATCCGTATTGGAGACGAAAGAGATAGAAGTATGAGTAAGCAATATGCAGGAATCATCCTGCGCGTGAATCCGGATAGTCTGGCGGAAGAGCTCGAACTGGTGCCGGGCGATAAAATTCTCGTCATCAATGGACAGGAACTGCGGGATATCATTGACCTGAGTTTTGCGCTGGCTGATGAAGAGATTGATATGCTGGTCGAACACGCTGATGGCCAGCAGGAGATGATCTCCTTTGATAAAGAATTCGATGAAGAACTCGGCGTTGAGTTTGAGTCTGCTGTATTTGATGGGATTCGTAATTGTGCAAACCATTGCTATTTCTGCTTTGTAGACATGATTGCACCGAATATGCGTGGCAGCCTGTCGGTAAAAGATGATGATTATCGGCTGTCATTCCTGTATGGTAATTTCGTCACGATGACCAATATGGGGCCGAATGACTTCAAGCGGATAGAAAAATTTCATCTGTCGCCATTGTATGTGTCTGTCCAGTGCATGAATCCGGAACTCCGGGCACAGATGCTGCGTTGTAAGGGCGCAGCAAAGATTGCGGCCCAGCTTGACCAGTTGGAACAGGCTGGCGCAGAATATCATACGCAGGTTGTGCTTTGCAGTGGACTTAACGATGGGGCTGAGCTGGAGCGGACGATTCGCGAGATTGTTGCGCGTCGTCCGCAGGCATTGTCGCTGGCGATTGTGCCTGTAGGAATTACGAAATTCCGCAACGATCCGTTCCCTTTAGTGCAATTCGATGCCGCTGGAGCAGGCCGGGTTATTGATGAAGTGGAAAAATGGCAACGCAAGCTCCAGCAGGAAAACGGCCGTACATTTATTTATTTAGGGGATGAGTTCTACTTCCTCGCTGGCCGTGAGGTACCGGGAAATGAGTTTTATGATGGATTTCCCCAGCTTGATAACGGCATTGGCCTGACACGCAGTTTTCTGAACGACTGGGAACAAGCTGCTGCTGAATCGTCAGATCCCGTTGTATATGATGAGCCGCTTTATCTCGATGTTGTAACAGGTGTTGCAGTATCACCTGTAATTGAGCAATTGGCTGCATCCGTGAAGCATAAGAACCTGCATATACGGGTGGTGTCTGTCGAGAATGAGCACTTCGGCCATACCGTGAATGTTTCGGGGCTTCTGACGGCACATGACATTATCAATAAGCTAAAATCGCTTGCTGGACAGCGTCAGGGAATCCTTATTCCGGAGTCAGCCCTGCGGTCTGGTGAGGATATCTTCCTCGATGATATGTCTTTGAATGATTTTGCGGCTGAGTTTCCTGAGGCGCGTGTCGAACCGATACAGGGAGGCAGCGACTATCATCAGGCATTGACGGACTGGAACAGCTATCACAAAAATAGAAGTAATGAGACTGCTTATACATGGCAGAGTAATGCCGGCTATACCAAACCGGTGGAATAACTAAGGAAAGAAGGGTTTTGAATGAGCAAACCAATCGTGGCCATAGTCGGCCGTCCGAACGTGGGAAAATCTACCCTGTTCAATCAGATCGGCAAGAAACGAGTTTCCATTGTCGATGATATGCCGGGTGTTACCCGTGATCGTATCTATCTGGATGCGGAATGGCTCAATCATGAATTCACGATGATTGATACTGGCGGTATTGAACTTGACGAGAGCGACCATATTTTGAAATCGATGCGCCAGCAGGCAGAAATCGCGATGGACGAAGCAGATGCTATTCTCTTTCTCGTTGATGGCCGCGCTGGTCTTACAACTGCAGATGAAGAGGTGGCCAAGCTTCTTCGTGGCACCAAGAAACCGGTCATTCTTGGCGTAAACAAGATTGATAGTACGCAGCTTGAAGTGAATGCGTATGAGTTCTACAATCTTGGACTGGGCGATCCAATTCCGTTGTCGGCATCAAATGCCATGAATCTTGGTGATCTGCTTGATGCAATTGTAGCGGCTTTTCCTGCGCATGATAACGAATCAAAAGATGAAGATGAGATCAGTATTGCTGTTATCGGTCGTCCAAATGTCGGCAAATCATCGATTGTCAATCAGTTGTTAGGAGAAGAACGTGTTATCGTCAGCGATGTTGCAGGAACGACACGCGATGCAATTGATACACATTTTGTCAAAGACGACATGAAGTTCATGCTTATCGATACGGCTGGTATGCGTCGCCGTGGTAAGATTGACGAGCCGGTTGAGCGGTATAGCGTTATGCGCTCTCTGCGTGCTATCGATCGCGCGGATGTTGTGCTGATGCTGATTGATGCTTCAGAAGGAATCACTGAGCAGGATAAGAAAATTGCCGGATATGCCCATGAGTCAGGAAAGGGCGTTGTCATTGTTGTCAATAAGTGGGATATTTATCCGAACAAGGATGATAAATCAACGTTGAAATTCACCGATGATCTGCGTGATGAGATCGGTTTCCTGCAGTATGCGCCAGTCCTTTATGCATCAGCCCTGACCGGTCAGCGTGTAAATCGTGTGACTGATCTGGTAAAATATGTGGCGGAGCAGCAGTCTATGCGTATCAAGACCAGCGTGCTCAATGAGCTTATCCGTGATGCTGTATCCATTAATCCGCCGCCGATGCATCGTGGCCGTCGTCTGAAAATCCTGTTCATGACACAGGCAGACGTCAAACCGCCTAAATTCATTGTGTTTGTCAATGATCCAGAGCTTATGCATTTTTCCTATCTGCGATTCCTTGAGAATCGTTTGCGTGAGATGTACGGCTTTGAGGGTACACCAATTCGTATGATTGTTCGTGCGCGTGACGAGGAGGATGACCGCTGATGCAGAACCTGATCATTGCCTGCCTGCTGGCGTATATACTGGGGTCTATCCCGAACGGATTGTTTTTCGGCAAGCTGATCTGGCATGTCGATTTGCGGGAGCATGGCAGCCACAATATAGGAGCGACCAACGCCTGGCGTACGCTGGGAAAAGGGGCGGGGTTTCTGATCTTTCTGTTGGACTTTCTGAAAGGCTTCTTAAGCGTTGGCATTGGTTCTATTATGGTCGGGGCTCCATGGGCACTTGTGCTCGGAGGAGTTTTTGCTATTGTTGGTCACTCTTGTTCCTTGTTCCTGAAATTCAAAGGGGGCAAAGGAGTGGCAACGGGACTCGGTGTCATCGTGATGCTGATGCCGGTTCCAGCCCTGATTGTATTCCTGGTCTGGCTGGGGATCGTGAAACTCAGCGGATATGTTTCTTTGGGGTCAATCCTTGCAGCTGCGCTGGTGCCGCTGCTGGCCTGGGGAATGAATTATCCAGGTGAATACATTGGCTTTGGTGTGTTGGCAGCGGTGTTTATCATCATCCGTCATCAGGCGAATATCGGCCGTCTGCTCAGCGGAACCGAAAGTAAGATAAAAGCAGGTCATCGTTGACAAAAAGGACATAAATCTGAATTTGATTTATGTCCTTTTTACATATTTTGATGGACATTTGGCAAAATCGTATTGGCAATAGTCCACGACTTGTGGTATACTATCTTTTGTGAGTAGAAAACTATCCATTGGAGGCGTAATATATGAATGAACAGAAAAGCGGATTCTTCCTTGTTCGTGAAGAGATTCTTCCGGAGGCAATCAAGAAAACCATCAAAGTAAAAGAGATGTTAAAGCGCGGCGATGCCCGCACAATTAATGAAGCAGTCGAAAAGATGGAGCTTTCCCGCAGCGCTTATTATAAGTATAAAGATTATGTATTTCCGTTTTATGAGGCCAGTCAGAACAAGATTGTTACGCTGACTTTCCTGTTGGAGCATAAGAAGGGGGTATTGTCCAGTGTGCTCAATACGATTTCCTCGGATTCCGGCAGTGTCATGACCATCAATCAGGGTATTCCTCTCCAGGGGGTCGCCAATGCAACGGTTTCTATTGAAACGGCTAACCTGTCCGTTGATCTGGAAGCGCTCCTGGATAAGCTTCGTATGGTCGATGGTGTCAAACGGCTGGAAGTTCTGGGGCAGTCATAACTTAGAAAGAAGGTGTGTCGAATGCAAAAGGTGATTAAGATTGGTCTATTGGGCTCGGGAACTGTTGGTTCTGGTGTAATTAAAGTGCTGGCGATGAATTGTCAGCAGATTACCGAACGCATCGGCGCACAGCTTCAGCTCAAGACAATATTAGTCCATGATCTCAAAAAGAAACGTCCTTTCCTTGATGGATATATGGTTACAGATAATATCGAGGATATTCTGGCGGACGAAGAGATTGATATTGTTGTCGAACTGATAGGGGGACTTCATCCAGCGCGTGAGTATATGCTTCGCGCAATGGCGACTGGCAAGAGTGTTGTGACCGCGAATAAGGATGTTGTGGCCCAGTTTGGCAAGGACATGTTTGATGCCGCCGAAAAATATGATGTAGATTTTCTGTTTGAGGCCAGTGTTGGTGGCGGGATTCCGATCATCACGCCGCTTAAGCAGAGTCTGACGGCTAACCGGATTACGGAAATCATGGGAATTGTCAATGGCACAACCAACTACATGTTGACGAAGATGACTGATTGTGGCAGCGATTATGAGGCTGTACTCAAAGAGGCTCAGGAAAAAGGGTATGCTGAGGCAAATCCAGCAGCAGATGTGGATGGACTGGATGCTGCCCGCAAAGCGGCTATTCTTGCATCGCTGGCTTTCAATACCCGCGTAGAACTTAAAGATGTTTCTATTGAGGGCATTACGCGGATTACACCCGAGGATATTGATTACGCCAAGAGTCTGGGGTATGTAGTGAAATTGCTGGCTGTTGGCAAGGAATCTGCTGATAACGGGGTAGACGTACGCGTTCATCCGGTATTCCTGCCCAAGGAACACCCGCTGGCAGCTGTCAATGGTGTGTTTAATGCGATTTATGTTCGCGGCAACGCCATTGGTGAGGCGATGTTCTATGGACAAGGGGCTGGTTCCCTGCCGACGGCCTCTGCTGTTGTATCCGATATCATAGAGGCCTCACGTGATATTGTCAACAATACCTTTGGCCGTGTCCGTTGTACCTGCTACGAGCATAAACCGCTCTGCCCGATGGAGAAGACCGAGTCGTCGTACTACGTCCGCCTGCTGGTTGATGATAAGCCCGGTGTTCTTGGATATGTCGCTACGGCTTTTGGTGATGCTGGTGTCAGTCTTAAATCCGTCATTCAGACCAAGCGCAATGTTGTTGATCATGCAGAGATCGTGGCAATCACACATACGGTTGTTCACGCCAAAATCGAGAAGGCGATAGAGGTGCTTCGGAGCCTGCCCGTAGTGGATGAGATCCGTAACATGATTCGTGTAGAAAAGGAACGGGGGTAACGAACATGGGCTATCGCAGCATTCGTGTCCGGGTCCCCGGCACCAGTGCCAACTGCGGACCAGGTTTCGATTCTATTGGTCTGGCCTGTACCGTATATAATGATATGGAACTGGCATTGACAAAGGAACCCGGGCTTAGTATCACGATCGTGGGCGAAGGGGCACAAAATATTCCGTGTGATCAGCGTAATATCGTTTGGCGTTCTGTTCAATACCTGCTGAAGAAAGCAGGCGAGGACAAGAAATATCCTGGCGCAATCATCCATATGGATAACCACGTACCGCTTTCGCGCGGTCTGGGCAGTAGTGCGACTGCAATTGTTGCTGGGCTGAAGGCAGCAAATGTTCTTATTGGAAACCGCTATAGTCGGCGGGAATTGCTCCAATTTGCCACGGATATCGAAGGGCACCCTGATAATGTAGCACCAGCGCTATTTGGTGGCTTTACGGTCAGCACGGTAACCGATGGGCTGGTGGAGTGTTTTTCTTTCCTGCCAAAGTTCCATCTGAAATTGGTGGTAGCTGTACCAGCCTTTCCGCTTTCAACGCGTAAGGCTCGTGCCGTCCTGCCTGATCAGGTGCCGATGAAAGATGCCGTCAACAATATCAGTCGGGCAGCAATGCTGATTGCAGCTTTATGCCGGGGCAATGAGAAGTTCCTTGCAAATGTGTTTGAAGATGCTTTGCATCAGCCTTATCGTGCCCCGTTGATCCCGGGAATGTATGAGGTGTTTGAGGCAGCTCGTCAGGCCGGAGCAATTGGCGCGAATCTGAGTGGAGCAGGTCCATGCCTGATTGCTTATACGATGGAACAAAGCAACTGTCAGGAAGCGGTGGGGAAGGCTATGCAGCAGGCGTTTGAGCAGCATGGCGTGTCATCCCGTATTCTGGTCTTGGACCTGGATTCCCGCGGGGCGCATATACTGAATCATTAAAAAGGAAAGACTCTGTTTTGTACAGGGTCTTTTTAGTGTTTAAGCAGGCAGTTGTACGATAGCGTGAGGATAGGATGAACATAACAGAAGAAATCTTTACCCAAAAACTGAATCAGGCCAGTGCGAAGGTGTATATCGTTGGCGGCTGGGTGCGTGATCATTTGCGTGGCGTAACGCCGCATGATAAAGATTATATGGTAGCTGGTATTACAGAGGATGCATTTCGAGAGCTTTTTCCACAAGCGCAAAAAGTTGGCCGGTCATTTCCTGTATTTCTTCTGTCGGTTGATGGACAGAACTGTGAAGTAGCTTTCGCCCGTAAGGAGCGTAAAAGCGGACCCGGCTATCATGGCTTTGATGTGAGCTATGACCCTGAGGTAACGGTTGCGGAGGATCTTTATCGCCGAGATACGACGATGAACAGCATGGCAATAGAATTGCCATCACAGAACCTATGTGATCCTTATGGTGGTGCCGTAGACGTGCAGCAGCAGCAGATCCGGGCTGTATCGGCCCATTTCTGTGAGGATCCGGTCCGTGCCCTTAGGGCAGCGCGTCAGGCGGCAGAGTTTGGTTTTGATATTACGGATGAAACCTATGACTATATGCGGACCTGCCGGGAGGAATTACAGGCAGAGCCCACAGAGCGGCTGTTGCAGGAATTGAGACGGGCACTTTCGGCAGCCAGGCCATCCATATTTTTTCGGGCTCTGGCCCGGGCCAATCTGCTGAGTGCTACCTTTCCTGAACTGGCAGCACTCATGGGAAAGACTCAGCCTGTGGCATTCCATCCAGAGGGGGATGCCTTCGAGCATACAATGCTGGTTCTCGATACCGTGGCGGCGGAGACAGATTCCCTAATCGCTCGTTTTGGTGCATTGGTGCATGATTTGGGGAAGGGTACGACCCCAAAATGTATGGAACCGCATCACTATGGTCATGAACTGCGTGGTCAGGAGGTACTTAAGCAGTGGAATACACGGATGATACTGCCACGGGAATGGCTGCAGGGGGGACTGTTCGTCATTCGTGAGCATATGCGGGCGCCAAGACTGGAGAAAACAGCTAAGATTGTGGATCTGCTGCTTTCGTTAGAGCGCTCATCAATGTCTATCGCAGATTTTCAGGCTATTATCCGGGCAGACCATCACGGACTGCCATATTACCTCGAAAAGGCAATGTTTTTTATAGCGGCGATGAAACAGGTAACAGGATGTAACTGTCCGCCGGGACTGGTTGGAAAACAGATTGGCGAATGGATACGGAACCAGCAGCTGATCGTTTATCGAAACGTATTGATAAATTTGGAAAATACTGAGAAAAATTGCTGAAGCTTAAAGAGGCAAACTGTCAGGTCCGAGGTAATGGCAGAAAATATATTCTAAAATCGTTTGCCAATATTCTAAAAAATCGTTATAATTAAGTCAACAGCTGTGTCACTAAATCGTTAACAGCTCCAATTCAATCATTTCAGGAGGCGGTACTTATGAGTAACATCATACCTTATAAATCGATTGCCCCGCAGATCGATCCTAGTGCATTTATTGCACCATCCGGCACGGTGGTCGGGAATGTGACAATTGGTGAGGGATCAAGTGTCTGGTTCAACACGGTGATCCGTGGTGATTTTCAAAAGATTACGATTGGCAAGAACTCCAATATCCAGGATAATGCGACAATCCATGTCATGTGGGATAGGCCAACAGAAATTGGGGATCAGGTTATCATTGGTCATAATGCAGTAATTCATTCCAGTAAAATTGGTAACAACTGTCTCATTGGAATGGGATCAATACTGCTTGGATATACTGAGATTGGCGACAATGTTGTAATCGGCGCCGGTACGATGATTACCCAGCATAAAAAAATTCCAGCGAACTCACTGGTTTATGGGAATCCGGCACAGATCATACGTGCTCTGCGCGATGATGAGATAGAAGCGCTTCAGGCGTCGGCTTTGAATTATCGCAAGGTTGCAGAGCATTACAAAGCAGACCTACTTTAAAAATAAATTATAGCAAGGGGGATTATCTACTTATGGAAAAAACACTCGTACTTATCAAGCCGGATGCATTTGCGAATCATAATAGCGGCGACATTATCAAGCGCTATGAACAGGAAGGCTTTCGGATTGTTGCGATGAAACTGCTGAAAATGGACGAGCGTCTGGCCGCTATTCATTACGAAGAACATATTGGGCGTCCATATTATGCAGATCTGTCCGGGTTCATGACATCGGCACCGTTGATTGCGCTGGTACTGGAAGGTGAGGATGTTATTGCCCGAATCCGCAAGCTTCATGGCAAAACGAATCCGGCAGAGGCCGAGGAAGGCACAATCCGGAAACAATTTGCCACGAACGGCCGGCGCAATGCCGTCCATGCTTCGGACAGCCCGGAAAATGCAGAGCGTGAGATACATATTTTCTTCAATGAGACCGAGATTTTTGATGGTGACTATCAGGTCATGGAAGGTTGAGGTGTTCAATCTATGAGTGTGACAACTAAGACTGGCGATGGCGGTCAAACCAGTCTCTATACGGGCGAGCGGGTCGATAAAGACTCCCGGCGTGTGGAGACCTATGGTACTATCGATGAGTTGGGATCAGCACTGGCCATGGCGCGTGCATTTGCGGAACAGGACGAAGTCCGCGATCGTATTTTCCGCCTCCAGCAGCAACTTTCCCTGCTCATGGCAGATTTTGCTAGTTGTGATCAGGAACCACGGATCACAGCTGACTCTGTACGAGATATTGAGACAGAGATTGCTGCTGTGGAAGGGCGGCTGCCAGCGTTGACTCGTTTCTTAATTGCGGGTGATACGAAATCCGGAGCAATGCTGGATATGGCCCGGTCAACAGCTCGGCGGGCAGAGCGTCGCGCTTGCCGTCTCACTAAGGAAGAGCCGGTTGCGGACAGTGACTGTGTCTTCCTGAATCGTTTGTCAGATTATATCTTCCTGCTCATGCGGCTGGAGGAACAAAAATAAGCAATAAAAGCAGTGATGAAATGTATAAGCATTTTGTTACTGCTTTTATTGTTGGAATGTAACCGCAAAATAATACAGTGTATGTAAATTTTTCCTCCTAGATGAGATAATTGACTAAAATAAGCCACACGAAAAAGCTGAAAAACGTGAAAAAGCTATTTTAGCAGAAAATTGTCTGGGAGGTT
>JAGPMW010000023.1 GCA_018052705.1 Selenomonas sp.
CATTAGCCAGACTGGATACGCTTGAGTTTGTTGTGTCCAACACGACCGAGGCTGGTATTGTTTATGAGGCTGGCGACAAACTTGGCGATTGTCCGCCGAATACCTATCCGGCCAAGCTTATCAATCATAACGGTGAAAACCTCAAGAAATGCGTCATGCAGTATGTTGATCTATGGAAACTCGAGGATGGCTTCCGTAATTGGCTGGATAAGGACTGCATTTTTGCCAGTACGCTCGTTGACCGGATTGTAACCGGCTATCCGCGGGCCGAGGCTGCGAAGATGTGCGAAGAGCTCGGCTATGATGATGAGCTGCTCGACCAGGCCGAGCCGTTCGGCCTTTGGGTCATCGGTGATGCGCGCGTAGCAGATAAGTTCCATGTCTCGACCGATAAATGGCATGTTGAGTTTACAGATAAGATAGAGATTTTCAAAGAGCGCAAGGTCCGTATCCTCAACGGTGCCCATACTTCGATGGTGCTGGGGGCCTATCTGGCAGGGTTTAACTATGTCGGACAATGCATGGCTGACCCAGCCGTCCGGGCCCAGCTTGACCAGAGTGTCTATGGTGAGATTGTGCCGACGGTCCACATGCCAAAAGAGAAAGCTGAAGAGTTTGCAGCCGCTGTTTTCGAGCGGTTTGAGAATCCGTTCGTCAAGCATGCGCTGCTCTCGATTTCGCTGAACTCTATCTCCAAATGGCGGGCGCGCGTACTGCCAACTTTTAAGGACAGCATCGTAAACAATGATGGCCAGCTTCCCAAATGGCTTACCTATTCCTTTGCGGCATTGCTGACATTCTATCATACGACCGAGAAAGGCGATCATTGTCTGATCGGGTTCCGGGATACGAATAGCTACGAAATACACGATGATGCCGGCAAGTTGGATAAAGTGTCGCAGTGGGCAGCGCTGCCGGATGACCAATATATCCATAATGTCATGACAGCGATGGACTGGTGGGGCGAAGATCTCACACAGATTGCCGGCTTTGAACAAGCTGCAGCTCGTCATTTCAGCCGCATGGCTGAGGTGGGGGCCAAGGCACACATCACTGAACTGGCTATGGTCAAGAATGGCGTGGTGCTCTAAAAAATCAGGTCCTTTCTCACGGAAGAAGCTAAATTTATGTTATAATAAGAAAAGCTATACATTCGTACGAAATGAGGGACTGAGATATGGCAAAGAAGGTAGGACCAAAGGGTGTAGAGAGCAATGAGAAGGCGTTGTTCTTTCAGGAATTCCTGATGGAGAATAGTATCAATGTATTCAGTACGGAATCCATTGATGATGAGTATTCCACCCTCATTTTCCGCTCACGCATTGAGACGCGTGGGCAGATCCTGCCGATGGCGATTCTGATTGATACCAGCATCTTTACTGTGATCCGGACCCAGATCATCACCGGTCTGACCGAAGACAAGCAGCTGCGGATTAAAGAATATCTCAATTTGCTCAATATGCAGTACAAGATATTCAAATACTACCTCAAGGATGATGGAACGGTATATCTTGATGTCTGTCTGCCTTTCGCAGATGAGACTTTCGACAGCAAGATGGTGCAGCTCATGCTCAGTGTGCTGGTACAGCATCTCGATGCTGTCTATGAGGAGATTATGGCGCAGGTGTGGTCGAAGGAAGAAGAGACGGCAGAAGGCTGAGATAAGATCAGTCCGCGGACAAGGATGGAGGCGCTGACAATGGCAATGGTGATCAAAAATAATATATCGTCCAAGAAAACATTGAATACACTCGACAAGAACTCAAAGGCGATGGCGAAAAGCCTCGCTAAAGTATCTTCTGGCATGAAAATCAACAGTGCAGCGGATGATGCTTCTGGCTATGCCATTTCCGAACGCATGCGGGTACAGATCCGGGGACTCGATCAGGATAGGGCGAATACCCAGAATGCTTCGAGTATGATGAAAACCGTTGGCGGGGCATTGGATTCGACAGTGGATGCGCTCAAGGCACTTAAGGAGAAGGCCGTCAATGCCGCGAATGATACGAATACTGATGCGGATCGGGCGACGATACAGAAGGAAGTCAATCAGTATATTGATCAGATTGATGACAACGCGAACGTGACCTTCAATGGCAAGCGGCTGTTCGATGGCTCTGTCGATGCAGCGAGTACTGTGAATCAGACCATTATCAAGGCCCTCAACAGCGAGTGGATCGGCAGCAGCCTCGACCTGATCAAGCAGGCTTATGGACTGTCGTTCGATGAAGACGGGACAAGTGTCCGCACCATGGATATGGATTTTGAGAACAGCGGCGGGAGTACGCTGGCCTATGTGCAAAGCAGTTTTTCCGGCAACAAGACCGTCAAACTGTCCATGCGTATCAATATGGGGTTCTATAATGCCCTGAATCAGACGGATGTCAACGGCAGCACGACAACAGCTGGGGCGGGCTACCTTGATCGCACGATTGCCCATGAACTGACCCATGCAGTCATGTCGGCGAATATCGATGATTTTGCCAGCCTGAAACTGTATATCACAGAAGGCGCGGCTGAGCTGACACATGGTGTCGATGATGAGCGTGCAGCCACATTGAAATCGATGACTGCTGCCGACTACTCAACCTTGTTTTCCAGTGGTGGTACGGCGGGAACGCAGGAACCCTATGCCGGCGGCTATGCGTTCCTGCGCTATCTCAATGTCAAAGGCGGACATGACCATACGATGCAGCGCTTCATGAGCGTGCTCGACGAGCAGGGCGGGAACGCTACTGATGATGCCGTAAGCGCCGCGACCAAGGGCCGCTTCAAGACACTGGCTGAGGCAACGACGCAGTTCGTGGCCGATATGAATTCCAGTTCCTCAAACGTGGCCTTCTACAAAAATTACTGCGGCATCGATCTCGACAATGCAGATACTGGCTCTATCACTGGCTCTGATGCATGGGGGGGTGACGAGGAAACCGCCGAGACTATCGTGCCTGAGGGCGAGTCTTCGAATTTCTGGTACTATCCGGCTTCTCGTAGTTCTGTGATAGATGGGCTCACGGTCGAGTGGCCGAGTTTTGACCGGCCGGATGCCGGATTCCGCTTCCAGGTCGGCACCAAGGCCAACCAGATCGTGAAGGCGGCGTTCTCCGATATCCACGCCGAGGCACTGGGGCTGCAGAGCAAGACGGGCGAGAAGGTCAGCATCGAGACCCGCGCCAAAGCCAAGGATGCGATTACGTTATTCGATAAAGCCATTGGTAAGGTACTCGATCAGCAGACCACGGTTGGCTCTATTCAGAGCCGGCTGAACTATACGGCGGCCAATCTTACGACAGCCAGTGAGAATGTGCAGCATGCGGAATCAACTGTCCGTGATGCCGATATGGCAAAAGAAATGACCGAGTATACGAAAAACAATATTCTGCTGCAGTCCGCGCAGTCCATGCTTACGCAGTCGAACCAGAACAGCTCGGCGGTGATGAGTCTGCTCAAAGCCTGATTGGAAGCTGGACCAGGATAAATTTTCTAAAAAAGGAACTACGATCAGTAGTGCTTATAATACAGGAATCATAGGTAATAAGGGCGGTGGCATTGCTGGTACAGTATATGATCATGCTGTGATTCAGGATGCCTACAATACCCAAACTGCATTTTCCTCGGGGATAGCTGGCCTTGATCAGGCATTAACAGGAGCAGTAATTACGCATGTTTATACCACCGGCGAAAAATTTAGCATAGATCCTGGAATAAATGGTATAGTACATGGAACTTCATATTCTAATGGCGCTGCCACTAAGAATGTGAGCAGCTATTCCGGCTGGGACATTAGTAATGTTGGTGGCGAGAATACGGTCTCGCGTATTTATGAAGGGCAGAGTCTGCCTTTGCTGCGTGCCTTTTTGACGGCTAATGGTACGGTTACGACGAATTATGCTTATACGCAGGGCCCGATTGCAGGCAGCAATGGCGGCAAAGATCTGTCGCTGACTTATAACAATAACGATGTCAATTTCAGCGGTGTATCCTATACGGCTGCTGATGGCAGCCCTATTACCAGTGGGATTCAGAAGGTCGGAGACAAGCCGGATGACAAACCAATCCGCAATGTTGCTTATGATACGACGAATAATCAAGTGACGACGACAGCAGTCTTCTATACCGGGCAGAATGGCTATGATCTGGTCGGGAATAATGTTACGATTGATCAGCGCGAAGTGACAATCAGTGACGATCTGAGTGGCAAGAAAATTACCAAGGAATATGATGGCACGACGGATGCAAGTAAGGCTGTCAGTTCACTGTTTTATGGGGATGCCGGCTCAGCGACAGGAATCATCGATAAGGATTCGACGGTTTCAGTGGATTCGAGCAATATTACAGCAACGTATGATGATGAAAATGTTGGCGCAGGCAAAGCAGTAACCATTAAAGGGTCAATCTCATTGGATAATGCAGCGGGCTATCATAACTATAAGCTGAGTGCGAATAGAATGCTGGTACCTATACGAATCGGGTGAAATATTCCGGTATCAGACTGGCGAGCGGAACGTATTCGAAAAATTATAAGCTGGTCGATGCCGCCAGGGGACAATCTTTCCTTTACGGTGCAGTCTGCTGATTTCATTAATTCTGCTGATGGCATGTCAAAAACAAAGACCAAAAATGTCAGTGATGCGAAGGGTGTATTATATACGGTTGCGGTATCTGGCAGCGATGCAGGAAATTATACGCTTGATGGAGCGGCACTGACGAACACAGCTATTGTGGTTGGTACAGGCTCGATTACGCCCCGCACAATCAATCTGGCGGTTACTGATACAAAGGCAGTAAAGACCTACGACGGGGATGCTGACGTCAAGATCAATGACAAAACCAGTTTTTCCCTGGGAGAGGCTGGGATTGCCTATGCAAGTGGAACGGATACTGCTCACCATTTGATCGATGGCGATGATAACAATATCCACATTAGCGGCAAGTACCAGCAAACCAGTGGCGAAGCGGCGCAGGATGTCAACTATTCAAGTAATGCTGTTCAGGACAAGAAGGTAGCGTATACAGCTAACGTTGTTGATGCGGCCAATAATGCCTCCAGCAATTATACGCTGGTGTTTAATGCTGGCACGAACAATGAAATGAAGGGGACAACGCTGTCTGTCAGTGGGACGATCAATCCGCTGACCATCAATAGTGCTGATCAATTGACACTGGACCGGAATGGCCGGGCTATTACCAAAGTATACGATGGCAAAACTGACGTGGCATATGACGGCGTGACGGCGGATAGCTATGTTGATAAGCTCTATACAACGGTTGGCTCGACTAAAGTATATATCGACTATACAGTTGCTGATGCCGACTATGCTACGAAAAACAGCCAGAACAATGCAATGCAGGATGTCACCTATAAGCTGGATGTCTCTAAAGGCAATGGCAACTATGAGATTGCCAATACGGCACTGACCAATGGCAAGCTTGAAAAGAGTTTTGCGAAATCAGGCATCATTACGCCGAGAGACCTGACCGCTACAGTGGTCAATAATAATGTAACCAAGACCTATGATGCGACAACGGATGTTGTCAATGCTGCTGGTACGAAATTGACCGGTG
The DNA here is from genome assembly GCA_018052705.1 of Selenomonas sp. GTDB lineage: Bacteria > Bacillota > Negativicutes > Selenomonadales > Selenomonadaceae > Selenomonas_A. The sequence goes on from JAGPMW010000023.1 coordinate 5,563, forward strand.
CTGAGCTGGTGACGCTGAATGGTCTAGTGGATGGCGACGGCGCGAGTAATAATACGACGGCCGCCTATAATTTCCAGAATGCCGGCAGCGGCACGGTGACCTATAAGCTGGCTGTCACAGGAGGAGAGGATGCATCAAACTATCATATTGTTGATAGTCTGGGCTTGTCAGGCGGCGGAACCATCAATAAACGAGACCTGCAGGTGACAGCGATTACACCCCAGTCGAAAATTTATGATGGTAATTCGGGACTGGTGTCCACGCCGACTGCTGGGGATTTTACGCTTAGTGATGGCACAGCAGGGAATATGGTGCTCGGCAGGGATCATACTGTCTTGATGGAGTTATCAGTCAGTTGGCTGGTAAGGGAACCATCAATAAGAAAGAGCTTACGGCCTTGTTTGACCGTCAGGAAAAAGATTATGATGGCAATTCCGTCGTGGAGGCGAAATCGCCGATACTATCGGGACTGGTGAATAATGACAGTCTGACGCTGGATAAAACAAGGATTACAGGGAAATATGGCACTTGGGATGCTTTGACGCGTCAATTTAAAGAAGATTCGAATGTCAGCCGTGATGCAGCTGGAAATGTCACGGATAAGGGGGTCTACTATACGGGTCTTGCAGATGCATTGGCTGCTGGTGGCGCAATTGCCCAAAATTATACGATAGCCGATACCGTGTACTTCCTTGATTATACGGTGAAGTCGGCCAGTTATGATAATCAGAACGCAGGCAAAGATCATACGCTGAGCTATACGATCTCAGATGTCAATAAGAACCTTGGCAACTATCAGTTATCAGATGACGCGGCGGCAACAATTCGCGATACTACATGGACAAGTACTGCGGACAACATCATTACCCCTCGTACCATCAATGCATCGCTGTTGAATGATAAGGATGTGACCAAAGTTTATGATGGAACCACCTCCGCCGCTGCCGGTAATCTGGTGATCGATAAAGACGATGCTGCAGTTTTGGCAAAGGATGGCCTTTCCGCAGTGATTACCGCAGAATATAATGATGATGCCAATGCGACAATCGATCCGGGCGCGGCACATAGCAATACCAAGACGGTGACTTATACGCTCGGTCTTGCTGCGTCAAGCCCGAACTACAGCATTAGCACGACTACTTATACAGCAACTGGCGATATCGAACGCCGGACGCTCGATGTCGTTGCTGATCCCTTGACCGTCGATGTGGGTGCGGTTATGCCGGTATCATTCTTTGGGAAGGTCAATGGCCTGATTACGGCAGACAGCGATTTGGCCAGTGGATTTACCTTCCATGTGGATGACAAGGTTACAACCTCGACGCCAGGTAGTTACGGAATCTATGGCTGGTATAACAATCAGCGGTCCGGTCAAATGGGGCAGAACTACGTATTCAGCCAGAACATTGGAAATGATAAGGCCTTTACGGTCCGCCTGAATAATCCTGGGATGGAGTACAACAATACAATCAATCCGAAAGGACAGTTCAGGCCTGACCAGACATCTTATCAGCAGTCATCTAAGGATCAGACCAGCAGCTTTAATAGGAAACCAGAAGCGGCGTTGGAGTATCGTGATAAGAATGGCAGTGTTCTCGGTAAGACAACTGATTCTGCCGGTAGCCTGTCAATTGCAGGCACTCAGGCGGCAGATATGGATTCGCTGAGTCAGATTGGCATCAGCAAAGGCAATGTTGTGAATCTGAGCAGCGCCAGAGTAGCCAATGCTGCTTCTGTTGAAGTGGACAGCAATGGTACGGTTGTCAATCTGGAAATTGTGCCGACTTCCGCGGTTTCGTCCGATCGGCAGGCAAGCGCGGCAAGCTCAGTGCTGGAACCATGCTGTCCAATGCGGATATGCATAACTACTATGTGAATTATGAGGCATTGGTTGGTCATGGCGGTACAACTTTTGGGCTTGGTTACAGCCGAATGGACTATAAAGTTGGCGGGGCACTTCGTGCACTGCAGGCTCAGGGTACTGCAGATACCTTGAGTGCCTTTGGCAGCAGGCCAATCTATCATCTTACGAAGAGCAGCCTGACATTTACCTATGGTTATGATTACCGCAAGCTTGATGATGATATAACAGCATATTCAGATATGGACAACAGAAAACATTCGCACAGTGTGCATGCCGGCATTACCGGTTTTGAGCGGGGTGATGGGCTGGCAGTCAATTACGAAGTGAAGGCAACGACAGGTTCTGTGTCGATGGATTCTCAGCGTTCGCGGTCGATGGATACGATGAATGGAGAGCATACTAGCGGTCGTTATACCAAGGGCGAGGCCAGTTTCACTGCGGTACAGCAGCTGGGCCATCGGTCCGATGTGATGGTCAAGGCATCTGGTCAGATTGCCAGTCATAATCTGGACGGTTCCGAGGAAATGTATCTTGGTGGTGCCTCGGGCGTTCGTGCCTATCCACAGGGTGAAGGATCGGGTGATGAGGGGGTGCTGGGCACCATTGAAACGCGGTTCTACACGAATGTGACGGGGCTTATCGCCAGTACCTATTTGGATATCGGACATGTCCGGTACCGTAATGATGGCGGGCTCGATAGTGCCAGCAAAGGGCAGCCGTCAAGTGGCGAGACGCTTAAAGGCTGGGGAATAGGGCTTGCCTATACGAAGGGGGATGACTGGTTCGCACGGCTGGACTATGCCCGCCAGATCGGCGATGATCCAAATCTCAGTCAGTTTGCCAAGGCCAGAGGACGTACATGGTTTATGCTGGGCAAGATCTGGTGAGGCTGAAATGTTTTTTACCAAAGAAGGAAAAATGCTAAGGGGCAGCGAATTCCTAAACTAAGTATAGAAGCCTAAGCGGAGGAGTGAGTAAGATGGCAGGAAAAATCAAGAATTGCCCCATGTGTGGCAAGTTGTTTGCAGATAATGGTCCCCGGGTCTGTCCGGAGTGCTACGACAAGATACAGAAAAAAGAGGCAGAGGTCATAAATTATGTCCGTGATAATCCGAAAAGCCGTGTTGTGGAGATTTGCGAAGCTACTGGAGCGCCGGAGCGGATGATCAAGAAGATGATCCGCGAAGGCCGGTTTATTCAGGTGGGGGTTCAGATGAACTATCCGTGCGAAAAATGTGGTGCACCGATCATCACTGGACGGATTTGTCATAAATGCATGGAGGCCATGCGCGGAGAACTGCAGAAGCAGACATCGGCGATTACAGCTGCCAGACAGGCTGCAAAAGGCGGTAAAGGGCAGGGTATGTATTCAAAAAGTACATTGGATCATTAAGAAGATGAAAATGGCAGAAATATGTCGAAAAAAGAAGAAAAACATAGTTAAATAGCAATAATGGCGAAAAAGCAGGAGTTAAGGCTCCTGCCTTTTTTTTCGATAGATTAGCTAGAAGGCAACGGAGAACTCTTACAGGGAGTCCCGCGGAAGTCCGATATTCGTGAATGACAGGTGGTGAATCGTATGTTTATCAATAATAACATTCAGGCAGTGACTGGTTCCTACAGTGTCAGCAGCTCTGCATCGTCCCGGCATGCAAACAAGACCGAGGCCGGAAAAGACACCGCCGATGAAGTTCAGCTTTCGACGGGGGCACAGAACTTCAGCGGACTGCTCCAGCAGCTTCAGGGGATGGATGAGGTCCGCACAGATAAGGTGGAAGCTCTGTCGAAGCAGGTCACTGATGGCAGCTACAGCGTAGCGGCCGAGAATGTCGCCAGCAGCCTGGTCGATACTCGTTTTTGACAGAAACCTCAGGCAATGAGGACGGAGGCAGGATATGTGGCAGGAACTTGCAGCAATATTGAATGAATTGAATAAGATTTATCAGCAGCTGATTGAGACTGGCAGGCGTAAGCGTGATATTCTTGTGGCGATTGATATGAAGGCCCTGGAAGGGCTGCTCGAGGAAGAGAAGCAGTTGACACAGAAGATCAGCGTACTGGAGCAGAAGCGGCAGAAAGAGCTCATTCATCTGGCCGTGGAGAACCGGTCAATCAAGCAGGACACGCAAATGGCTGCGGTGTTGAGCCTGGCTCCAAAGGAGCTGCAGCCGCTGCTGCGCCAGCTGAGCCAGACATTGACCGCCAGTACGGCCGAGGTCTGTGAGCTGCGGGACAACAACAATATACTGATTCGGGCAGCGATGAATGCTGCAGCCTATCATCTCAACCGTATTGGCGGGGCGAGGGTGGAGCCGAGCTATGGACAAGGCGGCAGCGAAGTGGTTTCGCATCGCAAGAATTTTGAGTTCAACGCGTAATATGGGATGATATCATGCTGGTACACAGATAAGGGTGGGAAGACGATGAATGATGCAAGCCGGCTGCTTCGGGCGGAATTGCTCCTGAGCCAGGAATGCCTGGACAGGCTGCAGAGACTCAAGCATGCGCTGCAGGAGAATACGGCTGGGGCAGAAACAGCCGAGGCAGCGCAGGCTATGCTGCCTGCGCTGAACAAGCTGAACCTGCTGGATAAACGCAAGCGCGAATTTCTCCAGCGGGCCGGTAAAACACGGATGACAGCTTATGTGGCGGATTGGCCGGATACTGAGGAGCGGGATACGGTTTTGCATCTATTGCAGAAGGTTCATCAATCTGAAGATCAGATGCGCAGGGAACTGAGTAGTACGAAAGAACTGCTGAAACGAAGTAAGCAGTTTGTTGATTTTCATATCAATGTGATGACGCAGACAGCGGCCAATGATACATATGTGCCACCAGGGGCGGCTGAGCTTGAGAATCGGCGTGGAATCAAGATGTTCGATACGAATGTCTGAGAGATGCTTGACAATATGATAAAGGGAAAGGTGATAATCTATGCGTTCAACATTTGCCGGCCTGAACACGATGGTTCGCGGAATAAGTTCGAATAAGCTCTCGCTCGATACGGTGGGGCATAACATATCGAATGCGGCTACGACGGGCTACTCCCGTCAGAGCGTAAATCTTGCGGCGACGAGAGGCCAGGCAGTGTCGTCTATTTATGGAGACGCGATCGTTGGTACTGGGGTCGATGCGACATCCATCACGCGTGCCCGCAATGTTTATGCGGACAAGCAGTACTGGAACGAAACCGCTACGCAGAACTACTATGCGACTAAACAGACCAATTATGATAAGGTTGAGTCGATTTTTAATGATTCAGGTAATACGGGCATCCAGAATACACTGAAGGAATTTTACAGTTCATGGTCGTCACTTTCGCCCAGTGCGAGTACTTCAGACACCCGGATTTCCCTTGTTTCTAAAGCTCAGTCCTTCGTTAGCTCGGTAAAGACTGCCGCCAAGCAGCTGCAGTCCCAGATTGCAGCAAATTATGATGATATGTCTTCGGGGATTATGAAAATTAATAAGCTTACGGATCAGATTGCCCAGCTGAACCAGAACATCATGACGACTGAGTCAAATGGCGCCTCAGCCAATGATTTGCGCGACCAGCGTGACAATATGGTTGATGAGCTCTCGAAATACACAAGTCTTAACGTATATGAAGACAGCAATGGGATGTACAGCGTCGTATCAAATGGTGTATCACTTGTTAACGGCGTCAACAAGCTGACTCTGCAGATGTCAGATCCCATAGCAAACAACACCTACGGTGTAAATGACTATAATATTGAAATCAAGGAGGCCGGAACGACGTTTATGCCGTCTAATGGCATCCTAAAGGGGCTGCAGGATACCATTGCTGAGGACAAGACCTACATCGATGGCCTGTCCAATGTCTCGGCAACAATGATGACGACCCTCAATGCACAGCATCAGCAGGGGGCAGGCATTGACAGTGCGGCATCATCCGGACTAAATTTTTTTGGCAGCAATGACATGACATACACTTGGGATGCGGCGAACAATGCAGTGGTTGCTACGGCCACGACTCGGACACAGACGGCTTCAACTGTAGCTGGCGTGACAACCTATACCTTGACTAAAACGCTGGATTCCAGCAAGACAACTTCGTTGAAGGGAATCAATATTATTGATGCGATGAATGTTGCTGATGAGATCACTGCCACGGGGGGGCAGAATCTTATCGCGGCTCGTACGACATCAGGTACAGCTGGGACACCTACTACTGTAGGCACGAAAACGACGACCGTAACAACTTTTACATCGGCTACAATGAATGGCACGGGTGACTGTACGAATGCTGTTGCTATCAGCACGCTCTTCAATATGGGCCAGTCCAATACGCCGGATACGACGACACCCCGGGCTATTGGCGAGATATCTATTAACAGCTACTACAGCACGATGACCTCCAAGCTGGGCAGTAACTCTGAGGATATCGATGATAAGGCCAAATCTCAGGATGATCTGATTACGCAGATCAAAAACTGGCGCTCGTCGACTTCGGGGGTTGACTGGAATGAAGAACTGACGAACATGATTAAGTTCCAGCAGGGTTACAGTGCCTGCTCGCGTTGCCTGACGACAATGGATGAGATGCTCGACAAGCTGGTCAATAGTACCGGCACTGTCGGCCGTTAATGAGGAGTGAATATTAATGTCAATACGTGTCAGCAGTAATCAAATGGTGGATAACTATCAAAAAACGTTGAATGAGGCGAGCAGCCGTCAGGATAAACTCATGGAACAGGGCGATGGCAGCAAATTGCATCGTCCGTCCGATGATTCTGTCGCTTATGCCAAATATTTGCGCTATGATATTTCCAGCAATGAGAATACACAGTATCAGAAGAATGTCGCTGCGGCTGTGTCGTGGATGAAGATTTCCGATGCCTCATTGGTCAATATGACGGAAATCCAGACAACTTTCAAGGAAAAGACTGTTGCAGCAGCTAATTCGAGCAACAATCCGAGCGATATGCAAGCAATAAGTAAAGAGATGTTGGGGGAGATCCAGCAAATGGTATCGCTGGGGAACACGCAGCAGGGTGATCGCTATGTGTTCTCAGGGCAGTCGGATTTGACGCAGCCATTTACGATGTCGACCACGACGGTGGACCGCGGGCTGTCCAAGACGCTGGATGACAAGCAGGCTGAGTTTTTCAACACGGCAGATAACAAAGGATCTATGACACAGATGCTTACGATGACTGGCAGCGATGGCGGCACGTATTATCTCGATACGACGAATGGCAGTATCTATACGAAGCAATTTGTCGATAGCGGCTATAAGGATAAGATTGCATCGGGGCAGTCAACGGTTGCAGCCGGTGATGCTGTTGGTAAAGTTAGTGGTTTTGGGACGACCAAGAAAGTGTCGGATTACTTCAAGAATACTGGTGAAATCAAGGATAGCACGGTATCATTTCCGGGAGGAGTCGGGGGAACCGGGCTCGTGGATAAATCGGGAAATCAGGTCGCGCTTAGCTTTACTACATTGAAGCAGAACATCGTGACTTATGCCGGTGATGAAAAACATATTTCTATGGTTAAGCAGAATGGGGCGGTAGATCCTGCCTCGGATACGGTCAATGCGACCGGCTCAGAAATTTTTGGCAGTGATATCTTCGATGATTCCAATTCTGGCAATACAACTTCTGGCACCGCGATGCTCAATAATATGTTGACTGTTTATCAGAAGACTAACGATGGCGATCATGGCTGGCTTACGAGCGATGGGCAGACTATATCTGATATCGCGCATGCTACAACTGTTAATACAGAGACCAAGTTGGGAGCACGTCAGGCCCTATATACTTCTGTCTCGACGATGCTTGGCAATCAGGGCGAGATCATTACTGGTGATATCACGAATGTCAACTCGACGGATGTAGCTCAGCTAGCGGTTAAACTCATGCAGGAACAGACTATCTATAATATGAGTTTGTCGTTGGGAGCACGTATCCTGCCCAAGTCATTGTCAGATTATCTCTCCTGATGCATAGCGCAACAGGCTAAAAAATAGTATAATAAGCTGTAAAGTTAACGGATTAGCAGGTTTTTCCTAGGGAAAGGGTGAAGAATCTATGCTGCGACTTAATATGCGGACGACCCAGCCTATGATAGGCATGCATACGCAGCTTGGTAAGCTGGAAGCGCACATGACACCGGCAAAGCTTCATATGGAAAACCAACAAGCCCGGTCAAATGCTCATTGGACCCAGCCTTCATTAGAGATTGATACCTACCCTAGCCGTCACTCTTACGGATACACGAACAATACTGATTTTGCTCAGCAATATGGGCAGCAAGGAATCAGTGATGTTCAGGCTGCTATCTCAAAAGTGACGCAGCAGGCATGGACCAATATTGATACTGGAGGAATGGCAGGTCGGCATCCTGTGGTTGAGCGTTATCAGAGTGATCTGTCACAGAAAATCAGCAGGCAGCGATACCTCGTGGCAGAGGCAATTCCTGATCCGAAGATTACATACATCCCAATAAAAGCGGAGGGAGAGCCGATAAAAGGGGATGTTACCGAGCAGATTGATACCCAGCCCTTTGCCCAGACGAATTTCACGCCGGGGCAGGTGGAAATCTATATGCAGCAAAAGCCAGATGTCAAGCGTTGGGTTAGCGAAGGAAAATACGATATCTATGCATGAACGGGCAATGTTCATGCAGCGTTGGAGGCGTGACGAATGAAACAGTTCAACACTTTGCGGTTTGGTGAAATCGAAGTAGACGAAAACGAAATTGTACATTTTGCAGATGGAATACCTGCCTTTGAGGATGAACATGAATTCCTGATTATTCCGTATGATGAGGAGAGTCCCTATGTGTTTCTGCAGTCGCTGACGACGCCAGAACTGGCATTTCTTATGACGATGCCGTTCGTATTCTTCCCCGAGTATGAGTTTGAACTGGATGATGCCAATCAGGAAAAATTAGGGTTGACTCGTCAGGAAGATATGCTCGTCTATATGCTGCTGACAATTCCAGATGGCCAGGTTGAGTCAATGACGGCAAATCTCATGGCGCCGATTGTAATGAATCAGGTTACTATGCAGGCCCGTCAGATTGTGCTCGATAAGAGCCGTTATACTACGAAGCATAGGTTGTTTCCAGTAAAGAAGGAGGACAAATAATGCTCGTACTTACCCGAAAACCACATCAGCAGATCATGATCGGCGACAATGTCATCATCAATGTCGTCGAGGTACAGGGCGACAACGTCCGCATCGCCATTGAGGCCCCAAAGGAAATCAAGATCTATCGTGGTGAGATCTATCGTGCCATTCAGGAAGAAAATCAACAAGCAGCGACTCCGGCTCCAACGGATCTGGACCTGAGTCAGGCACTGCCTAAACAATAAAAAACAGTCATTTTTCTATGGAGGGATTGCAATGATAGGGAAAGTCCAGGATATGGTGACAGCAGCAATCGTAGTTGGTGCGGCCGATAAGGTCAGCAGCGACAACTCAGCTGTCAGCACGCAGAACGCCAATGCACAGCAGGGGCTTGCCAGTGATTCATCGGCTGTATCTGCTTCACAGCAGATACAGCCGACAGATCAGGCAAATACTGATACACAGGCTAAGCAGAAAAAACAGGCCAAGGATAATCAGCAGATGGACGAGAAGTCTGTCAAACTGATGACTAAAGAGCTTAATGAGCTTATGAGCAGGATCAACTGTAATTTACAATTCAGCTACCATAAGGAAGTCAATGTGATGTCGGTCAAAATGATCGATAGGAAAACTCAGGAAGTGCTGAAAGAGATGCCGCCTGAGTCGATGATCAAGCATATGATGGCAGCAAAGGATTGGCTGGGCGCATTCCTGGACAAGACTGTATAAGGAGGTGCAGATATGAGTGCAACTGGTATTTATGGGCTGTCAGGTTCCGGTATTGATGTTGATTCGATGGTCAAGGTCGGTATGATGGGCAAGCAGAGCCAGTATGATAAACTGTATAAAAATGAAGTCAAAAATGAGTGGATGAAGGAAGCGTATTCCGGCGTTTACGCGGATCTGCAGACATTCAATAGTGTGACGATGTCAGGCTATAAGATGTCTGCAAAGACTAATCCAATGTTGACAGCTAGTAAGGACTCGACCGTGGCTACAGCCACAGCTAATGCGGATGCAGCCAGTATGGCTCACACGGTTACTGTCACGCAATTAGCCAGTAATGCCTATATGCAGACATGGAGCGGGCAAACGATAACCAGGCTAAATACTGACAGTCCGAAGAGCATATATTTGAAGGATATTCTCTATAGTTCCTCAGATTTGACTGCAGCGCAGTCAAATTATGCCTCGATGTCTGATGAGCAGAAGGCGGCTAATGTTCTGAGCTTCACAATCAGCGATGGTGCAGATGGGGCCACCGGGACAAACACCAAAACAATCAGTTTTTCCTATAAGGATTTGTTCGAAAGCAATCAGACACTCAATGATCTGGCAACGAAGATCAAGAATTCGGGCGTTAATATCAATGCGCAGTATGATGCTACCAATGATTCGTTCAGCTTGTATAACAAAACTGGCGGCAGTACGAATCAGATTCATCTTACTGTTGCAGATGATTCTTCGGGAACGACCGATGATATGGCCCGATCGTTGTTGAACAACTTGAAACTTGGTGTGGTCAACACGGACAATACGATTACGACATTAAAGGACCTGTCATCATCGAATACTGGCATGACGGCTTCTGGTCAGAGTGCGCAGGCTACAATTGATGGTAAAGTCTATACGTCTAATACCAATAAGATATCAGCATCTAATGTTGCCTATACGTTAACTGCTGCCGGGACGACTACGGTGACCGTTTCCCAAGATACCGATACGCTTGTCGGTAATGTCAAGCAGTTTGTGGCGGACTATAATAAGATGATTGATGAGCTCAACACGAAATATAGTGAACCGCAGTATTCGAGTTATGGGGTGCTCACGCAGTCGCAGCAAAACTCGATGACGGCAGATCAGATTACGAAGTGGAATGAGAAAGCTAAATCGGGTCTGCTGTATCATGACAAGAACGTTGGTGATGCCATCAGCTCGATGCGGCAGGCAATCTATACCCCTGTATCCTCCGTAGACAGCAACTATAATACGATGATGTCGATTGGTGTTACGTCGGCTACGGATCAGGGGCATCTAAAACTGGATGAGGACAAGCTCAGAAAGGCATTGGCGGCTGATCCGGATTGTGTCAGTCAGTTGTTCGCTTCTTCTGGGGACGTGACGGATAGCACAGGCAAGACTACCACTGACTATAATAAACAGGGGGTAGTCAACCGTATCTATGATAGCGTTAACCAGAATATGGCGAAGATGAAGGACTATGCCGGTACCTCGACGGAGAGCTCTGATGGCAGTACGCTGGGCAACCTGATTCGGGACCTCAAGACCAAGATGAGTGATTTCAAGACACAGATGGATGCCTATGAAGACAAATTGTACAATCAGTATGATGCCATGGAGGTTGCCATCCAGAAACTCAGCTCGTCTATGAATTATATCACGGGCAGTAAAAGCTGATTGAAAGCTGAAATTAACTAACAGGGGGCAATTACATGGTAAATGCAGCGGAAGCTTATAAGCGTCAGCAGATTATGACCGCGACGCCGGAGGCGTTAACGCTTATGCTCTATAATGGCTGCCTGAAATTCATGAGTGAGGGCATGGAAGCCATTGAGAAGAAGGATTTTGAACAAGCGAATACATCGCTCCAGAAGGCACAAAACATCATATCGGAGTTCCGTATCACACTTAATATGGATTATGATATATCCAAACAGTTGATGCCGCTCTATAACTACACCTACGACCGATTGGTTGAGGGAAATCTGAAAAGTGATGTCAAGATGATTCAGGAAGCCAGAGATATCATCAATGAGTTGCGTGATGCCTGGGCTCAGGCGATGAAGAAAGCCCGTCAGGATAAAGGCACTCAGAAAGTACAGGGCAGCAGCTATGTCGGATGAACGTGCTTTACTGGATCAGGCCAAAACTAACTGGCAACTGTATTTCACGTTGACACAGGAATTACTGAAGTTCATTAATCAGGCGGATATCGATGAGTTTCTCGATTTAGTTCGTCAACGAAATATCGTGGTTGCAAGAATGAAGGCTTTGCCAGAGACGGAAGTCTACCGACAGACTGAGGAATGTAAGGCGTTGGTCGAACAGATTAAACCGCTTGATATGCAAGTCATCTATAAGGCAAAATCCTGGCTGAACAAGTCGCGGCATCAGAATGCTACAGTTCGGGCTTATGATCTGCAGTCACTCAATCCGGTCGGTAATATCCTGAATCGAAAATATTGAGAAAAACACTTAAAAAATATCGAAAAACACTTAAGTAAAGCAGCACTCTATCCGATACATATAGTGTAAGGCAAGATAATGGGTAAGTTGCAGAAGATGGCATCATCGGTCAGCTAGCAGCCCGTGTACCAGCGAGCAGCTTACTATTATATTGGCAACGACGGTCATGGATGGCCGTTACCAAAGAATAAGAACTGTTTTATCAGGGAGGAATTTATCATGTCAATGGTAGTAAAAAACAACATGTCGGCAATCTCTACGCTGAATACGCTGAACAAAAACTCGTCCGCTCTTTCCAAGAGCCTGGAGAAAGTATCTTCGGGCATGAAGATCAACTCCGCCGCTGACGATGCATCCGGCTACGCCATCTCCGAGCGCATGCGCGTCCAGATCCGTTCTCTGGATCAGGCGAATAGCAACACTCAGAACGGTAGCAGCATGATGAAAGTTGCTGAGGGTACGGTCTCCAGTACAGTTGATATCCTGAAGACACTGAAAGAGAAAGTTATCAACGCAGCCAATGATTCTAATACGGATGCTGACCGTCAGACCATCCAGAAGGAGCTCGATCAGTCCATCGATCAGATTGATGATAATGCGAACGTTACCTTCAACGGCAAGTTCCTTGTTGATGGTTCCAAGAACACGGTTGGTAGCGCTACTTTCACGGAATTGACTAATCAGAATCTGTCTACGGATACCACTACCGATACGGCTCTTACCGCTCTCAAATCTCGTTCTGGTGATAAATTGAATATTTCATCGACAGATAAAGTTACGGTATCTTTCACACAAGGCGGCAAGACGTATTCTTCGACTATCTCTGTTACTAATACTACGAACTTAAGTGATCTTTTAGCGAGTGCTAATGCAGTGGGGGCTAATGGTCTGTCTGCAACAATGACAGCTACCTCTGTAATTGGTACGTCAGCTGCCAATTCGACGGTATTTACGGCGGATGGTAAAAACGCGTTGACTGTTACTGCTGCTGCAAGTGGTGTTGATGGTCAGATTGCGGGCTTCTCGATCAGTGTTACGGATCAGAACGGCAACGTCAAGAAATCTGCTAATGCTTCGCTTGATGCGTTCAATGAGTCCGTTCGTGCACAGAATGCCTCGACCGACAACGCTATCACATTGCAGGTCGGTACTAAGGCTAACCAGAGCATCAAAGTTGGTCTGACCGATATGCGCTCTCAGGCTTTGGGCTTGAAGGGATCTGATGGCACGAAGCTTAATATCTCGACGCAGGTTAAAGCCAATGCAGCTATTAATGTACTGGACAATGCTGTACAGAAGGCACTGGATCAGCAGACGACGATCGGTTCTGTAGAGTCCCGTCTCGACTACACAAGCAGCAACTTGACAACGGCTTCGCAGAATGTACAGAGCTCGGAGTCCACGATTCGCGATGCGGATATGGCCAAGGAAATGACGGAATACACGAAGAACAACGTTCTTCTGCAGGCTGCTCAGTCCATGCTTTCTCAGGCAAATCAGAACAGTTCTTCTGTTCTCAGCCTGCTCAAGTAATTGGCATTCCACTAGCGGGTACCATGAGGATAAAACCCTCTCCTTCGGGAGAGGGTTTTTCTATTTGAAGGCGAATATATAAAAGAGAAAACAATTGAGTGGAAGAGGATGTTAAGATGAAGTTGTCAGCCTGTTATATGGTAAAAGATGAAGCAAATAATCTGCCACAATCATTGGATTCTCTTCGGGATGCAGTGGATGAAATTATCGTGGTCGATACTGGATCAATGGATTGTACGAAGCAAGTGGCGGCCGCCTATGGTGCCAGGGTTTATGATTTTCCCTGGCAGGATGATTTCTCGGCCCCACGAAATTTTGCGCTGGATCAGGCCACCGGTGACTGGATTATCTTTCTGGATGCCGATGAATCCTTTACCAATCCGGCTGCAGTGCGTTCAGCCATAGAATTTACTGCTATCGTGCAGCCCGATTGTGATGGTATTCTGATTCCCCGCGGGAATATAGATGATATGGGCCGGATATTCAATGAAGATCATAGTCTTCGGATTTTCCCGCGGCGGGCAGACTTGCGCTATCAGGGGCGGATTCATGAGAATATCGGCAAGGCTGGCGCAATGAAGCTGCATCATGCCGATCAGAGATTGTATATTCGGCATACAGGCTATCGCTCAGGCATAATCCGGGAGAAGTGTGAGCGGAATCTTTATTATCTGCAGCAGGAAATTGATCAGCATGGACCATTGCCACAGTATGATGTATTTTTAGCAGATTGTTATTTTGGACTGCAGGACTATCGGCAGGCTTTGCAACGGGCGGAGAGTGCATTGAATTCGAATCTAGTATTAGTTGGTGGGCGGGGGAATCTGCATCATATCCGTATCGAATCACTACGGCAGCTTCAGGCACCCTTGGTGCTGCAGTTGCAGGCCGTCCAACAGGCGTTGGCAGAGTATCCGGCAGCTCCTGAATTCTATGGTGAGAGAGGGATGATTTTTTGTGGCTTGCAGGAACCAGACCAGGCTTATCTGAGCTTGAAGAGGGCGGCAAAACTTTATGAACAGCGAGAAGTAACGCCAGCGATCGATGGATCCTATATCGAGTCAGCAATCGACAAGATATACAGCCGCATTGCGGAACTGGAGGCTATAGCAGGAAATACAGAGCAGGCTGCAGCAAACTGGGAGCGCGCACTTGCTATCAACCCAGCGAACGTTCAGGTGAGACAACTTTATGAGCAGTTCCGGTTGCGGAACAGGAAAGAGGAGAAAAAGACAGTGAAAATCAGCGGCTGCTATATCGTGCGGAATGAGGCGAAGGAATTGGGTCGTTCCATCCAGAGTATCCGGGACCAGCTGGACGAACTGATTGTGGTCGATACCGGATCGACAGATACCACAGTGCAGTTAGCAAAATCGCTCGGGGCCAGGGTATTCCAGACGCCTTGGCAGGAGGATTTCTCGGCACCTCGGAATCTGGCGTTAGATCAGGCTGACGGAGATTGGATCGTGTTTTTGGACGCAGATGAATTCTTTAGTCACGAGACAGCTGGTCAGTTGCGAACATTGATTGAACAACAGGCAGCGCAGCTCGTGGATGGTTTGCTGATTGAGCGATTGGAAATTGATGCCGATCAGCGGAATGCTTTGCTGGGAAAATGCTATGTATTGCGTGTTTTCCGCAATAGACCTTTTTTTCGCTATCAGGGGCGGATTCATGAAGAACTGCGGGATAATGGTGGTGTTATTGCCTCGTGCCTACGGGTATCACCTGAATTGCTGCAGCTGCTGCATACTGGGTATTCAGCTGATCGAAGTCGTAGTAAGGCGGAGCGAAATCTTCGGTTCCTGCAGAGGGAATTGAGTGAGAGCAAGGAGCCAGAACATTATTATGGCTATTTGGCTGATGCCTATATGGGCTTGGCTGACTATGAACAGGCCGCTTGTTTTGCCAGACTGGACACACAACGTGGGCGTCAGCGGAATACCTATGCCAGCCGTTCCTGGCGAATCCTGTTGGAGTTGTCCGAACCAGGCGCGATTCTTGCGGCCGAGCGTGGTGTCATTTGTCGTGAGTCCACAGAAGTTTTTCCGGAAATCCCAGAGTTTCGGGCAGATTATGCGGAATACCTGGCTGCCCATGGTGATTATCGAGAAGCTATAGTGGAGATGCAGCAGGCAATGGCAGCTTATCGGTCATACGATGGTCTTGAACCTACTTTATTTACAGCAGAAATGGAGAATACAGCCGGGGAAAGAATTCGTCTTTGGCAGCAGCAGCTTGATCCTCTAACTGTTGAGGATGCCTCGAGAGCTTTGCGCCAGATGGTTGTATTACTGGCGCAAGTGCCAGGCGGATTAAAGGAATATGAGTCATGGCTGCAATTGTTGCCACTGCCGTTCCAACATTGTCTGCTGGCAATGCATGGGGAATGGCGCAGCTTGTCAGCTGACGATCAGAAATTGTATCCGGATATGTTGGAATGGCTGTCGCAGGAGGCTGATAAAGAAAGTTTTGAAGCATGTTTCTCATTGGCAGGAAATGTATCCGATCAGACACGCTGTCAAAGTGCCAAGCGTTTGATGAAGCACTGGCAATGGGATCGGGCCTTTGCGCTTTATCAAATGGTGGCTGCGGATTCTCCTGCAGTTAATGGTGATTTTTGGAAAAATGTAGGGAAATGTCTTTTTTTCCTGCAGGAGAAAAAAGCAGCAGCCGAGTGCTTTGAACGTGCCCAAAGGGCAGGTGTTCAGGATGAAGAAATGAAATCTTATCAGAGATGGTGTCAGGAGGACTAACACAATATGAATTTATCGGCCTGTGTCATCGTGAAAGATGAAGAAAAAAACCTGCCTCGCTGGCTGCATTGTATGCAGGGGCTGGCAGATGAACTGATTATTGTAGATACGGGCTCGACCGACCGGACTGTCGAGATAGCTCAACAAGCAGGGGCACAGGTCTATGAATTTCATTGGCAGGATGACTTTGCGGCAGCCAAGAATTTTGCCATTGAACAGGCAGCTGGTGAATGGATTCTGTTTCTTGATGCCGATGAATCTTTTGCAGCTGAGGCTAGGGCGCAATTACGGCCGCTTTTACAAACTTTACAGAAAAAAAGATTGGTGGCCGGATTGATTTCTCCATTGACTAGTATTAATCCACAGAATCCTGAAGAAGTCGTCAGCCGTTGCTATCAGGTTAGAGTTTTTCGCCGCGAGAAGACGATTCGCTATCAGGGACGTATTCATGAGCGGTTGGTTAATACGGATAAAGAGAAGGTTACCCGGGAATTCCGAATGTCGAATCTGGTTATTATTCATACAGGCTACTATTTTGATAATGCACAGGCCAAGGGTGAACGAAATTTGAGAATATTGAAGTCTGAAATTGGTCCAGAGGGAAGACCTACGCCAGATCAATGTATTTATCTGGCGGATGCTTGTTTGTTACTAGAGCGTTACGAAGAGACGATAAATTATGCGAAACAGGTCCTTGCGCAGGAGGATAAGGTGCATATTCTTGGGATGATACAAAAAGCTGCTGACCGACTGCTCACGGCGATGTATCGGAGTGGACGACCACTGGCGGAACAACTGATGGCTGCCGATGAATTGATTAACAGACATCCGGACTGGCCGGTGCTGTATTGGAATAAGGGCAGGGCATTATATCAGGCAGGAGCACTGGCAGAAGCGGCAGTTCAACTGAGAACCGCGAGGATGTTGTATCAGGATAAAGATCAAACGGCTGATTCAGAACAGCTGCGGGAAGATACAATGGTTCAGTATTTACCAATCCTGGAGCAGATTCTGACTACAGTTGAGCTTTCGAGCACCACGGCAGAGAAGCCGAATGTAGCGAAACTGACTGTGCAGATGGACAGAGCCTACGAGGCTGGTGATATGGATTCGGCCAAAATTGCGGCGACGGGGATACTTCGCTGCAGGACGCGTAATCGACCCCTCATGGAGAAGGTTTGCAGTCTTTTTATTGATCTGGAGGATAATGCACGAGCTAGAGAAGCTGCAGACTTTCTGACACAGAATTTTCGTAGTAACGGGTATCTGTTGTTCCTACAAGGACGTACAGCGGGGCTGGAAATGGACTATGAGCAGGCGATTCAATTGTGCGAGCAGGCGCTGCAGGATCGGGAAATGCCGGGTTGGCAGCGTGAGCTGTGCTATAATATTCTTGGCCGTATGTACCGGCTTTGTGGAATGGCCGCTAAAGCATCCACTCAGTATCTGGCAGCCAGTCAATGTGAAGGGACTATGGCAGCAGTTGATGATTATAGTAATTATCTGTTCAATCTGCATTATTGGAATGAAGACCGCCACTTTTTTTATGAGGCGGCCTGCCGCTATAGAGGCTTTTTGAGCAATATTGTCCCCTTTCATCATACCCACCAACTGGGGGGGGTTGATGAAAGACGATTGAAAATTGGCTATGTGTCGCCAGATTTCCGTTATCATGTGGTGGCTTTTTTTTGTTATGCAATGCTCAAGCATTACGATCCCAGTCGGTTTGAAGTCTATGTCTATGCGAAATGCGAAGAGGATGAAGTCAGCCGGGAATTTGCAGCGTCAGTGGATCACTGGATGAATATCCGCCAGTTGTCGGCGCAGGCGGCTGCCATGGACATTCAGGCCGATGGTATTGATATTCTTGTCGATTTGTCAGGGCATACGGCAGATAGCTGTCTGCCTATCCTGGCATGGCGGCCGGCACCAATCCAGATTTCGGGGATTGGCTGGTTCGATACGACCGGGCTGCCACAGGTTGATTACTTTTTGGCTGATGGCTATACGGATCCGCCGGGGCTTAATGAGGAGTATTTCAGTGAGAAACTGCTGCGGCTGCCCCACAGCCATTTTTGCTATATGTGGCATAACAAGCCGCAGCCATGCGCCCCAGCGCCATTCCGTAAGAATGGATTCATCACTTTCGGTACCTTGAATCATTTTGCGAAGATTACCGACCAAATGCTCGTCTTATGGCGGAAGATTCTCGAACAGGTTCCGGATTCACGCCTATTTTTGAAAAACCATACAGTGGATATTCCTTATGGACGCAAGTGTCTGGAAGATCGGCTGCATCAGGCGGGCATCCAGTCAGCCAGGATTATACTGGAGGGCTATAGTGATGATTTTTTGTCGGCGTACAGCAAGATAGACATTGCACTGGATACCTATCCCTATCCGGGGGGCGCGACGACCTGTGATGCGCTTTATATGGGGGTGCCGGTACTGACACGGGTCGGCGAGGGCCATAATCCACGTTTCGGCTATAGTCTGCTCATGAATATGGGACTGGAAGAGTTGTGTGCCTTTTCGGATGAAGATTATGTATGCAGGGCAGCGGCATTGGCAGGGAATCCGGACAAGCTTCTGGAACTTCATCAGACGCTGCGCCGCCGGATGCGGTGGTCACCAGTGATGGATGAAGGTCTATATATGGCGGAGCTTGAAGAGGCGTATTTACAAGTCTGGCAGGCATATATCGGGGGATCAGCTTCTGTTGCTGAATTGCCACCAAAGGAATGTGCGCGCCGGGGTGTTTCATATTTGCGGGAACCGGGGGAGACCAGCCAGCAGCGGGCAGTTTACTGGCTGCGCCGGGCGCTGGCTGATGATGAAGAGAACTGTGTGGAAATCGCGGGA
Source organism: Selenomonas sp. (assembly GCA_018052705.1). GTDB lineage: Bacteria > Bacillota > Negativicutes > Selenomonadales > Selenomonadaceae > Selenomonas_A. Next base: position 24,882 of record JAGPMW010000023.1, read on the forward strand.
TTTTTGGCAGAGGCTTGTCATGACCGGCTGGATTATCAGGGAGAATATGAGGCGGCCTGGCAGGCTGTGGCGGCCTTGGGCAAAGGTCTGCATCCGGTCAGCCGTGAGTTTCGTCATGCACTGTATGTGCGGGCAGCTAATGCAGCCTTGACCATGAGCGATTACTCACGGGCACTCGAGGCTTTCCGTCAGGCAGCGGCGTATTCTGAATCATTGGCAGACCAGAACAGCAGTGTTGGTTCTTTGCTGCTGGCCGCTCACTATACAGAGTTGGACTCTCAGCAGCTGTTTGACCTGCACCAGCCCTATGGCAGGCTGTTCCAGTCGGTGGATCCATTCCATCATTCCTTATCAAAACATCAGCACAAGAAACTGCGCATCGGGTACTTGTCGCCAGATTTTCGGCAGCATGTACTGTTTGCCTTCTATTACGGCATGCTCTGCTGCTATGACCGGTTGGCCTTTGAGGTGACGGGCTATCAGATCAATTCAGAGACTGACGGTTTTACGGAGATACTCAAACAGCAGACGGATAACTGGCGGGATCTGTCAAGACTGCCGTGGACGGAAGCTGCCGAGCTGATTGCCGCGGATGAGATTGATATTCTCGTTGATCTGGCAGGACATTCGGCAGATACCGGTCTGCCCATCATGTCCTGGAAACCGGCGCCGGTGCAGATTTCGGGGATTGGTTATATGGCGACTACGGCACTTCCAACGATCGATTATTTTCTTACAGACCCCATTGTGGACCCGCCGGGGCAGCATGAGGGGTATTTCACGGAAAAGCTGCTGTATCTGCCCAGTCAGTTCTGCTATGCAGGCCGCAGCGATGTATCCGTACCGGATAAGGCACCTGTGCATAGGAGGGGGCATATCCTGTTTGGAGTATTCAATCATTATCGGAAAATCACAGATGAGATGCTGGGGGCATGGTTTGAAATACTGGCAGCAGTACCAGAGGCGGAACTGTTGCTCAAGTCGCAGGAACTGGTCAGTGATTCGCTGGTGCAGGCTGCCTATGAGCGGGTCCGCTCAATCGGCTTTGACATGGATCGGGTTCATTTCGAGGCGGCAGACACTAACTATATGGAGAGGTATCTGGATGTGGATATTGCGTTGGATACCTACCCGTACCCGGGCGGCGGGACAACGTTTGATGCACTCTATATGGGCGTACCGGTTATTACCCGTTATGGGGAACGTCGCAATACCCGTTTTGGATTAAGTATTCTTGAGAATCTGGGACTTTCCGAGCTGACCTCAGCTACAATAGAAGGGTATATTGAGCGGGCGGTATCGTTGGCTCATGATCCCGACCTGTTAGATATCCTGCATCAGAATCTGCGAGGGCTGTTGCAGAAGAGCTCGGCACTTGAGCCGCGGCAGTATATGAGACAGCTCGAACAGCACTATCGTGAAATATGGCTGGACTATCAGACAGGAAGGAATGAATGATGAAAATATCGGCATGTGTGATATGCAAGAATGAAGAAGCGAACATCGAGCACTGGCTGGCATCTGTCAGACCATTGGCAGATGAGTTGATTGTAGTAGATACGGGGTCATCGGACCGGACGATGGAGCTGGCCAGGGCTGGTGGTGCTATGGTCTGTGAGTTTCCCTGGATTGATGATTTCTCAGCAGCAAAGAACTATGCGCTGGATCAGGCGAGTGGGGATTGGATTGTTTTTTTGGATACAGATGAGTACTTTCGTCCAGAAGATATTCCACATATTCGTTCATTCCTGAAGAAAATACATCACAATCGAAAAATTGCCGGACTTTTGAGCCCATTGGTTAATATTGATGTTGATCAGCATGACAGAGTATTGACGACCGGCTACCAGATGCGGATATTCCGACGGGAAGAGACATTGCGCTATCGGGGGCGGGTTCATGAGATGGTGAAAAACCTGGCACCAAGGGGACAGGACCGGGAGTTTCGGATGACAGAGTTCATAGTTACGCATACTGGCTACAGCGCACATATCATGAAGGCTAAATCCAGACGAAACCTGAAACTACTGTTGGCTGATGGAAAAAGCAAAGGAGGATTTGAGGCCAATGATTTTACCTATTTGGTGGATTCTTACGTCGAACTGGAAGAGTATGATAAGGCCTTGCACTTTGCTGAACTAGCTGTAAAACATGATCGGGAATGTACATTAGCAGGTCTGTCCAAAAAAGCATATTGGCAGCTATTGATTGTCATGAATGCTATGCATTGTGAAGAGTCTGAAATTGATCAAAGGCTGGATCAATTTCAGGTTGAGCATCCAGACTGGCCAGAGTTTTATTGGTGGCGTGCTTTGCTGCGTTATGCAGATCAGGATTATGTACAGGCTGAACAGTTATTGCTCATGACGAGGCAATTGTCGCAGCAGGAGGATAAACATCCCGAGGCAATGGTAGGATCAATGATGTCCGCAGTTCAGCCACAATTTCATTATTATTATGGTGCTGTTTTAGCTTGTCGAGGTAATTTTGAGGCAGCAGGTAAAGAATGGGAAGAAGCCTTGACTTTGTATCCATTCTATGAAGATGCATTTCAAAAATGGTATCAGCTGCAACTATATCAGGGGCAATCGGTGAATGAACGACTTGAAAAGTTGAGGCGTTTTTATGATTTTAATCGTGACCGGTTATTTTTATTGGATCAGTTGCATCAATTTGCATTGGATGCGATTTATCAGGAAATTCGGAGTTCTGAAAAAGATGGTTTCTATGGAGCGTTATGGGCAAAGGATTATATGGCAGCGGCTGGGCTGGTCGGGCTCGAGCTTAAGGCTGTCCATCATGCTGTAATTCGGGCAGCTGAATCAGGCAAACCGGAAGCTTTAGCTGCCTGGCGGATCATGGTGCCGCAGCCGTTGGTCAGTGTCATGATTCCGACATATAATCGTCCCGTATATTTTGAGCAGGCACTTAAAAGTGTGCTGGTACAGACCTATCAAAATTTGGATATCATTATTTGTGACAACAGTACGAATGAAACGACTGCTGAGCTAATGCAATCGTATCTGGGGGATTCGCGAATACGTTATATCCGGAATCGGGAGGCAAAGAGCAAAGCGGAAAACTTTGCTTCATTTGAATCACTGGCTCGGGGTGAATATCTGCAGTGGCTCATGGATGATGATATTTTGGCACCAGAAAAGATTGCCAAGATGGTTGAGGTATTCCAGTGTGAGTCGGGGATATCCATGGTCACCTCTCGGTGTGATATGGTCGATGAACAGGGAATAGTGATCGGGAAAAATGCCCAGGATCTGAAGATTGATGGTCCGTATATGATTGCTCTGGGAAAAGAAGCTGGTCGGATTATGTTAGCGCAAATGTCTAATTATCTGGGGGAATCATCAGCGGTATTATTTCGGCATCAGGATCTCAGGCACCACTATTGGCAGGCAGAATCACGTGGCTTCCTGGCGATATCGGATGTGGCGATGTGGTTGGAACTCTTGGAGCAAGGTGATTGTGTGATTTTTAAAGATCCACTGAGTTATTATCGTCGCCATGCAGGACAGGAGGGACAACAGGCTGATGTTATTCTGCTGAGTCGCATTGAATGGCTTCGTCTGGGGGAAGAATATTATAAGCGCCAGGTGTTCCTGACTGAGGCAGCAGACTTTCTGTCGCTTATAGGGCATATTCTCGCTGAGAAATCGATAATCGTACAGGAGCTGCGGTCACTGGCATCAAGTGGGATGTGGCAGCGTTATGAAGCCGCCCTGGCAAAGGCGCAGCAATATCAGCAGGAGTTACGGTCACAAAAGCATTGAAACGCGAATGGTAATCGATAATAGAGACCGTTATATTATGGAGGTAGAGAATAATGGGGAAAACAAGCCGCAAACTCAATAAGAAAAAGCAGAAAGAAATGATTCAGGAGCAGCAGTGTGCCGGCAGCCAGCTGCGTGATCAGATGTTGACGCAGGAGAAGTCGATGCAATATGCAAAGACTATCGAGACATTGGCTGAGTTGGTGGATAAAAAGCTGGTAACAGCGGAGGATATGTATGTTGGCGCTGTAGCGTATTTTATGCTTGGCGACTACACACGCGCAGGGCAATGTGTAAACTCAGTCCTGACTATGGCATCGGCACACATTGGTGCCCGCATTCTTCTGGGGAAACTTTGCCTAAGTGAGGAACGTATTGATGATGCGTTAGCCATTTATGAGTTTGTGTTGTCTAATTTTGGTGGTAAGCTTACGAAAGATCAGGAAGAGGAAATTCTGGAGTCTTTGCGTTATTATGGCCGTCATGAATCAGAAATGCTCAAGAAACAATATGCAGCCTGCTATGAATTTTTGACGCAGCATGATTGTATTCAGCAGGAAGAAGACAGTTTGGCAAAAGCCGCTGCTGTTATTGCTGGTTTGAAGAAGGAGCAGGATATTGAAAGCCCAACATTAGAGCCAGTAAAGAGGGCGCCAGAACCAGTAAGTGAGATGATAGAGCAGACACTTCAGCAAACGACGGAGCAGGAGAAAATGTCGGTGATGACACAGAGTATCGCTTTAGTCGAAAAAGTTCGTTTGCTGAATTGTTTTGCGGGGGTACATTATTATAAAAACGATTACAGCGGTGCGAAAGAATTACTGACTGTTGCGTTGGAAATCGACCCTGGCAGTGATATGAGTCTGCGTAATATGGCAATGGCGATGGCTGGACTGGGCGAGATAGAGATGGCTGTAGCAGTCGCTGGAAAGATGAGGGAGACAGATTTCGTGCTGCTGCAGCAATTAAAAAAATGAGGGAATCAAGGAAGGAACCGAATATGCAGAAAAATAGGCTGTATCGGAATGTCGGGATAATACAGGAAGTTGTGACGTATGGGCAGACGTTGCTGGAGACCGGTGAGATGGAAGCGCTCGATTCCTTATTACAGGATGTATCGCAATTATCGGCAGCCGTTGAACGCATGTTGAAACAGGAAGATGGACATTTAATTTCATTGGCCATACGCTGCTGCCGCAATCTGTGTGGGTCGATTCTGGAATTTCATTCTCATTCCCAGCTTCGGTCAAGAATATTTTCTTTGGAAATTGTTAATCTGGTTTGGAACTTGGATTTGATTTTACATCGCCAGTATGATTTTTTGAATTATCCAGAGAAGTGGACAGATTATCGCCGGGATATTCTGGAGCGAAGCCAGGCAGCCCATAAAGTTGTGGGAGAGAAAAATTATCGGTATAAAGTTACGATTTTCCTTATGGCATATAATAAACTGGAATATACAAAAGCAGCTATAGAGAGTATTTATCGCTATACAGATTTCAGTCAGGACAATATTGAACTGATCACAATCAATAATGGTTCTACTGATGGAACACGAGAATATTTTGAGAGTTTGCCTAATGAGAAAAAAATCAATTATCGGGAAAATGTTTTGGGCGTGTATAACTGTCCGGCTATTTATGAAGGGCAATATCGTGTGGATTTCTCGAATGATATTGTAGCAACGCCAAATTGGCTGGATAATTTGCTTGCCTGTATCGAATCTGATGAAAAGATTGCCTCTGTAGTGCCAGTGTGTGGGGACTATTCTATCAGCTGTCAGCAGGGAATTCCGGTGAGTTATGAGAATAGCTTTGCCGGGATGGCTGACATGGAGAAGTTCGCAGCAGAATATAATCATAGTAATCCACGTCTTTGGGAGGAGAGGGCTCTATTGATGCCCTTCTTAGCCTGCTGGCGAAGAGAGGTGCTTGATGCTGGTATTACCGATAATAGTTATACGCAGGCGGAGTTCGTTGATGATGACTGGTCGACCACGCTGCGACGGACAGGGTGGAGACAAATTCTGTCAAAGGATACATACATGCATCATTTTGGTGGTGTGACGTTGAATGAAGCCAGGCAGGCGGAAAAAAATAATTCGTTAAAAAACATGCGGCAGGTATACTATGATAAATGGGGATTGGATGCTTGGGAGTCTAGAGCAATCTATCCGATGATGAAGGAAAATCTAAAATTGGTTCCTTTGTCTGAAAAAGCCGATGTTCTGTGGCTGGAGCCATTGTATGGGGGTTCTTTTCTGGCATTAAAGCAGCAATTTCTTGAGGCTGATCTGGCAATGGGAACATCAACGGCTTTAATCCGTGAAGAACAGTATCTGCCAGACGCGAAGAATTTTTTTTCACAGATCGCTGTAACTCGAGATTATGAGACTTGGCTGGAGGCGGATAACAGAACCTATGATATCATCAGTTCCGGAAAGTACTTTAATGATATTATCAAGTATGAGCCCATCCGCTTGATTCGACTGCTTTATGATAGGCTGAAGCCAGGGGGGTATTTATTGCTGCCTATAGAAAATAGGCTGGGAATTAATCCGGTGACTAAGCTGCTGTTTGAGAAGGAAAAGTTCTGTTTTGGCAAACAGGATACCGTGTATAAGATAATGGATGTGCAACGGTTATTCCAATATTTGAATACTTCGCTTTATCCTGGGCAGTGTCTATTAAATGGATATACAATTATGGGGGATGAAGCAAAAACCCAGCAGCTGTTAGCTGGACTAATAGCTAGTGGAATCCAGGCAGATTGGCAAAAAATCCATGATACGCTTATAGCCAATTTTTTTTGGCTGGGGATAAAGAAGCCGGGGGGAAGATAAGATTATGAGGCATATAGATATGGGAAAAGGAGTGTAGCAGAAGATGCGGATTGTCCTGTTGAATGGGGGCCTGGGGAATCAGGTTTTTCAATATATTTTCTTTCGCTGGCTGGAGGTACGATCACGAGAACGGTGCATTATTGATGATTCAGCTTTTTTCGGGCACGATGTCATGCATAGCGGCTATGAATTGGAACGTGTTTTTTCGGTGTGTCCGCAGAGGTTAAGCGAACGTTTTCCCGCGGATGTCTGGGATATGATGATCCGCAAAATGAATCAGGGAATTCCGGTGTGTCAGCAGCTGTTGGATGCTGGTATGGACTTGGAGATGATCTATCAACCAGAATCGGGAGAGGTTGAATTTTCAGGACAGCGTACGGATTTTCGTGCAGATAGGGTGCCTGTTTCGGGATTAAAGGATCATTACTATTTTGGTTACTGGATAAGCGGTCGCTGGTTGAGAGAAATTGGAGGAATTATTGAAAGTGAGCTGCGTTTTCCGCCGTTGCCGTCAGGATACAATGAAAAGATCGGCCAGATGATTTCTATAAGCCGAAATCCTGTGGCAATTCATATCCGGCGTGGCGATATGGTCCAGATGGCGGGCATGACTTCCGAATCGGAATATTATCGGCAGCATATCAGCTGGTTGGAAAGAATAGGAATTGACCATTATTTTTTGTTTTCAGATGATATGGACTGGTGCCGGGCACATGCCGAAGTCTTAGGATTGTCATCTATCTCAGATCGCCTGACTGTCGTAGAGGGTAACCAGGGGGAATTTGCTTATGTAGATATGCAGCTTATGTCACTGTGTCATCATCGTTTATCTGATCGCAGCAGCTTCAGCTTGTTGGCGGGAATTCTATGCCGTTGGCCGGATAAACTGGACATTAATCGTTGGTAGTGATGAGGTAAGTGTGCTGATGGAGGAGAGAAGAACATGATCCTTGTGTATATGAATGGCGGCCTTGGGAATCAGATTTTCCAGTATATGTTCTTCCGTTGGCTGGAGATTACGACTGGGCAGACCTGCGTAATCGATGACGGTTTATTCTTCGGCCGACATGTATTACATAATGGTTATGAATTAGAGCATGTTTTTGGTGTTCACCCGCAGCGGCTGAGCAAGAGTATGCCGTCTGATGTATGGCAGTTCATGGTTGATCGTCGCGATCAGGAGGGGCTTGGTATTGCACAGCAGCTGTTGGACAGCGGAATGCCGCTGTCTGTCATCCGGGAGCGTGGAGTTACCAATATCACATTTCATGGACACGCAGTAGAATACAGCCTCGGCGAGCAGCTGCCAGTGGGACATGGAGATGTTTATTTCCATGGGTATTGGCTGGGGAGTGTTTGTTTTTCGGCAGTAGAAGAGTTTTTGCGGCAGGAATTGACTTTCCCCATAATCAGTGAACCGCAGAACTGTCAGTATGAAGAGCAGATAAGGAACTGTCATTGTCCCGTGGCTGTTCATGTGCGGCGTGGAGATATGGCGTCATTGGGCTGGTCCTGCAGACCAGCGTTTTTTGCGGCAGCAGTTCGGCGGGCGGTACAGGATTTTCCGGTGGATGGATTATTCCTGTTTTCGGATGATCTGTCCTGGTGCCATGAGAATTGGGATGCATTGGGGCTGAGGTGCAGAATTCCTGTGACGGAAATATCGGGGAATAGTGGCAGTCAGGCTTTCCGGGATCTGCAGCTGATGTCGCTTTGTCAGGGCCGGATTTCCGATCGCAGCAGTTTCAGTCTGTTGGCGGGAATCCTGTCTACAGTGCCGGGGCGCTGGGAGATCAATAATTGGCATTGAGAAAGGCGGGCAATCGATGATTCGTCAGGAAATCGCGGATAATACAGGTTTGCTGGTTCAGAAACCCAATACATGGTTGTGCTCAGAGGAACATTACCTTTGGGCGGCAGCTGGTAGTCGCTTGTTGTTAAAAAATGCGTTATATGAATATAAGGTATATATTTATAGGACTACCATTGATACGTGTTATGTTCATACCTATGACTATGCGCCAGAGGAGTCTTGGTGCAGCTATCAGCCGGTAGTCAGTCGCTTGGCTTGGGGACAGCAGGACTTCGTCTTTGAGGAGCCCTGTTTTTTTCGGGTATCTGTTCGGCGTATAGATGGCAGTAAAGCTGCAGAGATAGAGACCCTGGATGAGGTGATCTTCTTTGAGCAGAATGATGCCTTTCCTAAGCCTAAAGTTTTTGCAAACGAGGTGCAGCAGGCTGCAGAGCGTGTCCGGGCAATTTATCGGTCTGGAGATATTGTGCTGGCTGTTCTGACGGATACGCATCGTACTGTCAATGGGACATGGGAAGATACCGTGGCAAATTTGCAAGCATTAGGAAAGAAAATTGCACTGGATGGTGTGGTCCATCTAGGTGATTTTACGGACGGGGTAGTATCTCGTGCTGTTACAACCTATTATGTGCAGGGGATGCTGCAGGATATGCAGCGCCTGCAGGTTCCGGTCATGACCGTACTGGGCAATCATGATGCCAACTATTTTCGTCAAAATCCTGACATTATGACTTTGGCGGAGCAGGTCAGTCTCTACCAGTCTGCGACTGAGCCGTATAAGGATCAGCATCGATCCCCTTACTATAGTGTGACGCTCGCACAGTTGAAGCTGAAACTGTTTTTCCTGTCGGCTTATGACAATGCCGAAGAGCTGCGTTATGGCTTTGATACAGCGCAGCTTCAGTGGCTGGAAAAGGAATTATACCAGCAGCCGTCGAATTATAAAAGTATCGTCTTTAGCCATGATGCGCCGGATGCGGCGCTGGATTATTGGGCTTCAGAAATCAGGAATGGCCCTGAACTGCTGCAGATACTGGAGAAGTACCAGCAGCAGATTCTGGCATTCATTCACGGGCATACGCATGCGGATGCCATCCACAGGGAGTATCCCTGCCCAATCGTGTCCATCGGGTGTGCAAAATGTGAAGATATGCCGTGTTTCAAACCAGCGGGAGCATTAACACCCCTGCGGGCTCTGGTGGACTGTATCCTAAAAAATAGACAGTGAAAAAAGAGACCTCCTATTGTAGAATGAAACTATGATAGGAGGTCGTTTTTATGCCTAGAAAATATACGAGAATAGAATTTCTTAGTGAAGAAATATTT
>JAGPMW010000048.1 GCA_018052705.1 Selenomonas sp.
ATTTTAATGAGACGTCAGAAGCGCATCGCCCTGATCAATGATGTTACGGGCTTCGGACGCTGCTCGGTGACGGTGGAGCTGCCGCTGCTTTCGGCAATGAAGATTCAGGTCTGCCCGCTGCCGACGGCCATCCTGTCGGTTCATACCGGCTTTCCTGACCACTATCTGGATGATTATACCGACCGTATGCGGCCTTATATGGATAGCTGGGAAAAAAACCAGCTGTCGTTTGACGGGATCTGTACGGGGTTTTTAGGCTCGGCCCGGCAGATTGAGATCGTGGCAGATTTTATACGCCGCTTCAAGCAGCTCTCGACCCGGGTCATGGTCGATCCGGTCATGGGTGACTACGGACGGCTCTACAGCTCCTATACCCAGGAGATGTGTGATGAAATGCGGCAGCTGCTCCCCTATGCTGATCTGGTGACGCCAAACCTTACGGAGGCTTGTCAGCTGCTCGATATTCCTTATCCGTCGGGAGGGAAGATGTCTGACAGGGAACTGGAGTATATGGCCAGTTCCCTGTCTGCCTGCGGTCCGTCGCAGGTCATCATTACGGGACTCAGTGAAGGCGATCATATCCGCAACTTTATCTATGAGGCAGGGCGGGGGACTGTCCTGCAGGTGGAAAAAGTCGGTGGTGACCGGTCTGGATCGGGGGATGCTTTCATGGCTATTGTAGCAGGCAGCCTGCTCAATGGTGAGGGGCTGGAACAGGCGGCACACAAAGCGGCCGGCTTTATCAGCAAGTGTCTGGCCTATGCTGTAGAACTCGATCTGCCATGGAACTATGGTCTGCCATTTGAAGAATATCTTAGGGAGCTGAAGTGAATGTTAGTCTATGCAACACATAAAGGCGGCCGCTATCTGCCGTTGTCCGAGAGTCTGCGTATCCAGCCGGAGGGCAGACGCAATCTCTATGTCAATATCACAAATGAGTGCAACTGCGCCTGCACGTTCTGTCTGCGCAATATGAAGAAGATGGCTGAGGAATCGTCGCTCTGGCTGAAGGAAAAGCCGACACTGGCTGAGTTTAAGGCCGCACTCGACGAGGTACCATGGGACTATATCAAAGAGGTCGTATTCTGTGGCTTCGGTGAACCGACCATGCGGCTGGATATCCTGCTGGCATTGCTGCGCTATGTCAAAGAGCAGCATCCAGCGATGCTGACCCGCCTCAATACGAACGGGCTGGGGGAACTGGAATATGGGCGTGAAATTTCGGCTGATTTTGCCGGCGTCCTCGATACTATCTCTATCAGTCTCAACGCATCGAGTGCGGAGCGCTATTATGAGCTGACCCGGGCAAAGTATGGGCTGAAATCTTATGAGGCTATGCTGGTCTTTGCCGAGCACAGCAAGAAGTATGTCCCTCATGTTGTCCTGACGATTGTCGATCAGGTCGAAGGTCCGGATGAGATTGCGAAGTGTCAGGCAATCTGCAGAGACAGAGGCTTGACGCTGCGGGTCCGGGAATATGAGGACTCATAACCAGATATAAAGCATAATAAAAGCCGACTCACAATCTCGATTGCGGGTCGGCTTTATTTGTTGATTAGCATAGATATAAGTTGTCCTTCTTTATTCACTTGTCTGCAAAATTCCCTCTCGAGCAGGAATCCTGCTACACGTTAACCACGTATATTCACGTTCAGCTGAAACCTTGTGATAATCCATCACCATTCGTGCACTTCTTGTTGCTTGTCATCTTGCCGTTATCGATAACGCTAGGGGTTCCTAAAGTTTCGATTGTCTACCAGATGATCCGTAAAGATTTACCCCGGGCTGCATTTTATTCTTTCGTTGACTGACGTTGTGCGACTGACTTCCAATAGCTTTGCGTACGACTGGCGGCCACGTGGCCATCATCACGACGCATCCTCGCCTCATGGATATTCGTTTGCTTCACCGCTGCACTTCCTAGTCAGTTTTGAAAGAACTCCTGCATAATGATATCTTCAATAAACACTCACATCCTTTCGTAATTACGAGTCATGTAAGTTTCTTGAAGAGAGCCTGTTTCGGCTGGATAAATACCTTCCAGTTTTTCGACCTCCAGGACTACTTTTCTAGTGGTTTATTTATCTATCTCTTCTTTACATCTATATAGTAACATACTGTTCAGATAATTACAATACTTTCGAATTATAAATTTTATGGCTGGCAAAATTATTGTCGGTCGTTAACTGGATTCTATAGTATAATAGAAAAAGACAAATACAAAAAGGAGCGGATGCTATGAAACATCTGATTGTTGTGCGTGGTGGCGGCGAACTGGCCAGCGGGATCGTCCATATGTTATATCGGGCCGGTTTTCGTGTGTTGATTCTGGAGCAGGCGCAGCCATCGGCGACAAGGCGTCGGGTTACGTTTTCTGATGCGATGTATCGCGGTGAGGCAACTGTGGAGCGGGTGACCTGTCATCGGGCAGAGACGCTCAAAGAGGCGCGAAGGCATCTGAAGGAAGGCAAACTGGTGATGCTCGATGATCCTGGTGCAAAGTGTGTTCATGCACTGCGGCCGCAGGTGCTGGTGGATGCCATTGCGGCGCATCAGAACAAAGGCACGAAACGGGATATGGCTGAGCACACAATCGGTCTGGGACCCGGGTTCTGTGCCGGCCGTGACGTAGATGTTGTGGTAGAAACGATGCGTGGGCACAATCTCGGTCGGCTGATCTATGAGGGCTTCTCGGCCCGTGAGCAGGATATCGAGAACAGCACGGTTGGCTATGCCCGCAATGTGGAGCAGCTGCTCTTTGCGCCTGAGGACGGTAAACTGGAGATGCTGCGCAGTATCTCGCTGATGGTCAAGCGGGGCGAATCGATTGCGCATCTTCATACGCCAGCGGGAAACACCCTTGAGCTTAAGGCAACTATCGATGGAGTACTGCGTGGTGCACTCCATACCGATACTACCGTGGTGAAGGGGCAGAAGGTTGTCGATATCCATCCGACCATGGGGCAGGAAGAGTGCTTTACGATATCGGATAAGGCGCGCTGCATTGCCGGCTCCGTTCTGGAGGCAATCATGGACTGGGAAAACAAAAGGCCAAGAAGGAGATTCTTCCATCGTGATTGAGGCAATCCTGAATTTTATTTTCCCGCCGCATTGTCCTCTATGCGGGGCCTATACGGAAGTGCGGGGTGGATGGTGCCCGTCATGTCTATCCGCGATCCTGCAGCCAGAGCGGCTGCCATTAACAGCGCCTATGCAAGTTGTTCTCAACGATGCATGGGCGCTTAGTGTATATCGCGGCGGTACGCGCGATCTGATCCGCCGGCTGAAATATCGCGGGCAGCAAAGCTGTCTGCCGTATATCCGGACGATGCTGGCTGCGGCACAGCAAAAGCCAGCTGTGACTGCACTACTGGCCTCCGTTGATCTGGCGGTTCCGGTTCCGCTGCACCCGAAAAAAGAGAAGCAGCGCGGTTTCAATCAGAGCGAGCTGATTTTTCGTGACTGGCTGCAGAGCCGGGGAATTCCGATGCTGCGGGGGCTGAAAAGAGTTCGCGAGACCCGGCCAATGTACCGGTTGTCGGCCGGGGAACGGCAGCAGAATCTGGCAGGCGCATTTGCCGCAGCGGCAGAAGATGCGCTGGCTGGTAAGCGCATACTGCTCGTGGACGATATCCTGACGACTGGTGCTACATTGTATGCCTGTGCCAGGGAACTGAAACAGAGTGGAGCTGCATCGGTAGCTGCGCTGGTGCTGGCCAGTGATCATCGCGAAGCATCGTCTTGATGGACTGGCCTAAAATGTCCTGTAGTAAAAAATATGTTTTACTGAGTTGTAACTTTGTATACAAATGGTGTATAATGTTACAATATAAATTGAAAAGCTGTAAACATATAAAGCGGGGGGCGTTTACTTGTTGATGAATGGAGCACAGGCTGTACTGGAAAGCCTGAAAAAAGAAGGCGTGGATGTCGTATTCGGTTATCCGGGCGGCGCTGTCCTGACGCTGTATGATGCAGTCTATAAGATGAAATTTCCGCACATCCTGACGCGGCATGAGCAGGGGGCGGTTCATGCCGCGGATGGCTATGCCCGGGCAACGGGTAATGTTGGTGTGGTGTTTGCTACGTCTGGACCGGGCGCGACGAATCTGATCACTGGCATTGCGACGGCTTGTACAGACTCGGTGCCGTTGGTTTGTATCACCGGGCAGGTGGCCAATCCTTATATCGGCAAGGATTCTTTTCAGGAGGCGGATGTTTTCGGCATTACGACGCCGATTACGAAACATAACTATCTGGTCAAGGATGTCCGGGAACTCCCGCGGGTACTCAAAGAAGCCTTTTTCATTGCCCGCACTGGCCGTCCGGGGCCGGTGGTCATTGATGTGGCCAAGGATGTCTTTGACGCGAAGATTGACTATGCGTATCCGGAGACGGTTCATCTGCGTGGCTATTCGGGCAGGTATCCTGGCAGTGAAGCGGAAATTGACGCGGTGGTCGAAGCCGTAGCTGAGGCCCGGCGGCCGCTGCTTTTTGTCGGGGGCGGTGTGATTGGTGCGGATCAGGCTGAGCCGGTCCGGTCCATCGCCACGCAGCTCGGCGCGCCTGTGACGAGTACGCTGCTGGGACTCGGGGCAGTCGCGGCAGATGCGGAGGGGTTCTTGGGCTTTGCTGGCATGCATGGCTCGTATGCGGCCAATATGGCCATTCAGGGCTGTGACCTGCTGCTCTGTATCGGTATGCGTTTCAGCGATCGTGTGACGGGCGTCGTTTCCGGGTTTGCCCCAAAGGCCAAGGTTGTCCATTTTGAGATCGATGAGGCGGAAGTCAATAAGAATGTCCAGGCAGAGTATCATGTATCGGGGGATCTGCGCTGGTCGCTGCCGCGTTTCCAGGAAAAACTGGCTCAGCGTGGCGTGGACTATGCGGCAGCGAATCGGGAATGGCTGGCGCAGACTGTTGCGAAAACAAAAGAGCATCCGTTCAGCTATCGGCCGGATGGTGATGTGATCAAACCGGGAGCACTGATCCGTAAGATCAGTGAACTGTCCGATGAGGATACAATTGCAGTCACCGATGTGGGCCAGCATCAGATGTGGGCGGCGCAATTCTTTGATGTCTACAGGCCACGGCATTTTCTGACCTCGGGTGGGCAGGGTACAATGGGCTATGGGCTGCCCGCAGCGCTGGGCGCGAAGATCGGCCGGCCGGACAGCAGCGTAGTATTGTTTACTGGCGATGGCAGCATCATGATGAACTGCCAGGAGTTTGCGACGATTGCGGATAATGACATCGATGTCAAGGTCGTCATTATCCATAACTGTATTCTTGGCATGGTTGGCCAGTGGCAGCGGCTGTTCTACAACCATCATTATTCGCAGTCCGAACTTAAGGGCAAGACCAATTTCGTCAAGCTGGCCGAGGCCTTTGGCATTCGCGGCTATTGCCTGACGAAGCAGGACGAACTGGAGACCCGGCTGCCAGCGATCATGCGGCAGGCCGGCCCCGCCGTGATTGATGTCTGGATTCCGGAAGATGAGGATGTACTGCCCATGGTTCCAGGCGGCAAGCGGCTCGATCAGATGGTACTGGGAGGGGGCAAGCGATGATGAAGAAATATCTGTTGGCTGTGCTGGTTGACAATAAGCCCGGGGTACTGACGCATGTATCCGGACTCATCAGCCGCAGGGCATTCAATATCGAGAGCATTTCTGCCGGCTATACCGAGGAGGCGGAAATCACCCGGATCAATATCGTGGTTTCTGTGGAGTCGGAAAATGAGCTGGATCAGGTTGTCTCGCAGCTTTCCAAGCTGATCGATGTTATTAAGATCGTCAATCTCAGCAAGAGCGAGTCGATCGAGCGGGAACTGGTGATGATCAAAGTCCGGGCGGATCGCAGCAACCGGGCCGATATCACGAATATCGTCGAGATCTTCCGGGCCAAAATCGTGGACGTAGGACCAGAGGATATTGTGGTTGAGCTGACGGGCTCGCAGAGCAAGATCGACGGGATCATTGAAGTGCTGTCCGAGTATGAGATTCTGGAGATTGCCCGTACGGGGGCTATTGCACTCTCGCGTGGCCCGATTCCTGTCAAGCAGATGTAAACCATTCCTAGCACAAAGAAACAGGGGCTGACCTGCTGCTGCAAGTCAGTCCCTGTTTTTATTGACGATTATTTGTTGATGATAAGAGCCATGAATACCAGATCCTCGGTCTTGGATGTGTTGGCGATCCCGTGTTTTTCGCCATCGGGGCAGAATGTCGTAGCGCCGGCGCCAAGTGCGACTTCGCTGCCATTGTCGTTATAGCAGGCTGAGCCCTGAAGGATGTGATAGGTCTCGGTGTTGCCATGGTGTTCATGGACACCAATCGAGCACAGAGGCGGCAGGATGACTTTTGCATACATGTCACATTTGCCATCGAGCTCAGCCGGGGTGAGCAGTTTGACGATGGTGATGGTTCCCTGGCCGTCTGCCTTGTTGGCGGCCTGGATTGGATTCGGTTCAATAAATGCCATAATCGGGATGCTCCTTCTTTTCTTTTTCAGTTTTATTTGCTACAATGTTATTATACAACTTATTGGGTTTGAAATAAATGCGGGGATTCCTTCAACACGAGAGGAATTTGCGCGTTTTATTTTTCTGGAAATGTCTTGGGGAGCGGCGATTAATGGTTTATTTCTTGAAATTTGGTGCCAGCTGGGTGCTGCCACCGGGAATCTTTATTTTAGCCTTTTGGGGACTGGCACTCTATAGCTGGCGCTGCCGCCAGGAGAAAAAACTGGCGGTTATCCTGGCCGGCATTACATTTGTGTTCTACCTGCTCTGCACCAGTGTGGTTGCTGAGCAGACTATGGGCTGGCTGGAATCGGCTTATGAACCGCCGGCAAATCCGCAGGGGGATGTCATCATCATGCTGGGGGGCGGCGCGATGCCGGACAGTCCCGATGTGGATGGCACTGGTGCGCTCTGTGCGAGTCCGGCCAACCGTCTGTTGACGGCAGTGCGGCTGCAGCGCCGCCTCGATGCCCCGATTCTGGTATCCGGCGGTCAGGTCTACAGCGATTCGGGGCCGGAGGCACAGATCGCGCGGCGCATACTGCTCTCACTCGGTGTTCCGGATGATAAGATTCTGGTGGAAACGAAGAGCATCAACACGACCCAGAATGCGAAATTTTCGACAGAGATCCTGCGGGAGCATGGGCTGAGTCAGCCATTGCTGGTGACCTCGGCCTTCCATATGAAACGATCGGTATTGAATTTCGAAAAACAGGGCGTGGCGGTGACGGCTTATCCGGCCGACTATCAGGTCAGCCATCATCCGGTGTTCCACTATACGAAGCTTCGTCCGCAGACGGAGGCTTTGCTGAATAATGTAACGGTGCTGCAGGAAACAATGCGCACCATGGTAACGAGGTATCTGGAATGACAAAAAATCTAACGGATGGTGAGCCGGCCAGACTCATTCTGATGTTTACCCTGCCGCTGATTGCCGGCAATATTTTCCAACAGCTGTATGCATTTGTCGACACACTCATTGTCGGACGGTTCCTGGGGGTCGATGCGCTGGCAGCAGTTGGCTGCACGGGCAGCCTGATGTTTCTGATGCTGGGGTTCGTCATTGGTTTTTCGACAGGCATCACGATCTATACCGGGCAGCGCTATGGGGCCAAAGACGACAGGGGCGTGCGGCAGAGTGCTGCGGCCTGTACGATTCTGTCCATCATTGTGTCGGTCGTTCTGACGATCATTGGGGTGGCGATGTGCCGGCAGCTGCTCATTTGGATGCAGACGCCGCCAGAGATCCTGGAGGGGGCGGTTGCTTTCATCAGCATCGTCTATGGCGGCATTGTGATGTTCGTGTTCCTGCAGATGCAGACCAATATCCTGCGGGCCCTTGGCGACAGCAGGATGCCAACGGTCATTCTGGCGGTGGCACTTTGTATCAACATCGTACTGGAGCCGGTAGCTATTCTGGTCCTGGATTGGGGAATTCCTGGCGCAGCTATTGCTACCGTGGTCTCTCAGCTGATCGGCAATCTCTTCTGTTATGCCTATATCCGCCGGAAAGTCCCAGCGCTGCATACGCATCGCGATGACTGGCATGTGAGCTGGTCCGTGCTGAAAGAGCATTTGAAGATTGGTCTGCCGATGGGGTTCCAGTCGTCGATCATCGCCATTGGTGCAATCATCCTGCAGGTGGCGCTCAATAATCTGGGACCGACCGCTGTAGCGGCGTATGCAGCTGCGCAGAAAGTGGACTCGGTGGCGATGATGCCGATGATGTCATTCGGGCTGGCGATGGCGGCTTATACCGCGCAGAATTATGGTGCGCAGAAATACAGCCGCATTGCCGAAGGCGTGCGCAAATGCACCTATATGTCGGTGGCGTTCAGTATTTTTGCCGGTATCCTGCTGATCATCTTTGGCACGGATATCATGCATTTATTCGTTGGTGATGGACAGGATCAGGTAATTGCCTATGGGCAGGAATATCTGATCGTCAATGGCGCGACATACTGGATACTGTCACTGCTCTTTATCTTCCGCTATACGCTGCAGGGACTAGGGCAGAGCGTAGTGCCGACGATTGCGGGTATCATGGAGCTTTTGATGCGTTCTGGTGCGGCGATCTTCCTTTGCGCAGCCTGGGGCTTCTTTGGTGCCTGCGTAGCGAATCCGATGGCCTGGGCGGGATCATGTATCCCGCTGGCTGTTGCGTTCTGGTGGACGAAACGAAGTTTTAAACGGATGCATGCCCTGACGGACTGAGGACAGCCTTTGCCGCAAGTTTTTTAGAAAGCTATGGATTCAGACAGGAAATTGACACCTCTATCGCGAATGTCTATACTATTGGGTATGGTAACTAGTAGTTAGCAAGTAACGTGATAGGGGTGTTTTTATATGAAAATCAGCAACAAGGGGTTTGGTGCTTATGATATCCGGGGCATCTATCCTGACGAAGTCAATGAAGAGCTGGCTTATCGCATTGGCCGGACCTTTCCCTCACTGTTTGATGCGAAAAAAGTGGCGGTAGGCCATGATATTCGTTTGTCCGGTCCGTCGGTCCGCGATGCATTGGAAAAAGGCCTTACCGAGGCTGGCTGTGACGTTGTCGATATTGGCCAGTGTGGAACGGAGATGATCTATTTCACCACCGCACATCTGAAGCTGGATGGCGGTATCATGATCACGGCCAGTCACAATCCGAAAGAATATAACGGCATGAAGTTCGTCCGCAAGGAATCACGCCCAATTTCCAGCGATACGGGGCTTAAAGAGCTGGAAAAAGCCGTGATGGAAGGTGACTTCAAACCAGCTGGCGGTGCAGCCGGCAAGGTTGAGAAGATCGATATCATGGAAGACTATGTCCAGCATATCCTCTCCTATGTTGACCTGAAGAAACTTAAGCCATTCAAGGTCGTAGCAAATACCGGCAATGGTGCAGCTGGCCCGATCATCAATGAGCTCGAGAAGCATCTGCCGTTTGAACTCATTAAGGTCAACAACATTCCAGATGGCAATTTCCCGAATGGTGTACCAAATCCGATCCTGCAGGAAAACCGTGAAGCTACGGCTAAGGTTGTCCGTGAGAATGGCGCAGATATCGGCGTAGCCTGGGATGGCGACTTCGATCGCTGCTTCCTGTTCGATGAGAAAGGCGGCTTTATCGAGGGTTACTACATGGTTGGTTTCCTCGCACAGGCTTTCCTCCAGAAGAACAAGGGCGCCAATATCATCTATGATCCGCGGCTCGTATGGAATACGATCGAGCTGGCCAAGGAGAACGGCGGCGAGGCCGTCATGTGCAAGAGCGGTCATGCTTTTATCAAGGACAAGATGCGCAGCGTCAACGCGATCTATGGCGGTGAGATGAGTGCTCATCATTATTTCCGCGACTTCTCCTACTGCGATAGCGGCATGATTCCATGGCTGCTGGTTCTGGAACTGTTGTCCCAGGCTGATGGCCGGAGCCTGTCTGAGCTCATGAAGGAGCGTATGGCCCGCTATCCGATCTCGGGCGAGATCAACAGCAAGGTCCAGGATGCCAAGGCAGTTCTTGACCGTATCGAGGCTGAGTATGGTCCGAAAGGCAAGGTAACCAAAGTCGACGGTTTGTCGGTCGAGTTCGACAACTGGCGGTTCAATCTGCGCATGTCCAACACGGAGCCGGTCATCCGTCTCAATGTTGAGACGCGTCAGGATCAGAAGCTTTGCGATGAGAAGACAAAAGAGCTGTTGGCTGAGATTCGCCGCTAAGCGGGAAATCCATCCAAACCTCGTTAAAATCATTCAAAAAAGAATAAATAAAGAAGAACAAGAACGAATCCAGCGGGAACCGGTCTGAAAAGATTCTTCACAGTAAAAAGGATGCATGTTATAATAGTTACGTATGAATGTATAGGTAATTTTGTATGACTGCATCCTTTTTGATGATTTTAGGGGAATGGATACAGGATGAGAAAAGGAGTGTTGACCAGCATGAGTTTGAAATTGAAATCCGGCTTTACGTTTGACTACGACAATCTATATGGTGAAGGCAAAGTTACAGACGTAGATCTGAAAGCCTATGAGGAAGACCTGAAAAAGGCTCACGAGGCGATGAAGGTCATGCGTGATAAAGGCTTTATCAAGGCCCATCTGTCGAAAGACGGCGAGCCCGAGAAGGTGCTTTTCACGGAACTGCCGTACATCGAGGAAGGGCATCTGAACAGCCCGAGCTCGATGAAACACCTGCAGGAACTGACGGATCATGTCAAGGATAATGTCGATGTCGTTGTCTCGCTGGGAATCGGCGGCTCTTATCTGGGCGACAAAGTTTTATTTGATGTTCATTGCGGCGAGTTCTGGAACGAGCTGCCGAAAGAAGAACGCAAGGGTTTCCCGAAAATCCTTTTCAGCGGCAATAATATTGATCCGCGCCGGACGGGCGACATCATCCACTATCTGGAGAACTCTGCTGAGATTACGAAATCGCATGAGAAGCGTAATCTGAAGGTACTGCTGCTGGTCATCTCGAAATCTGGTGGCACGCTCGATACCATGTCGAACTTTATGGTCATCTATGAGGCGCTG
The DNA here is from genome assembly GCA_018052705.1 of Selenomonas sp. Classification (GTDB taxonomy): domain Bacteria; phylum Bacillota; class Negativicutes; order Selenomonadales; family Selenomonadaceae; genus Selenomonas_A. The sequence goes on from JAGPMW010000048.1 coordinate 11,042, forward strand.
CAGAAATTCGCCAATATCGATGTTGAGGTCGTAGCTGTTACCGATCCGAACATGGAAAAGCAGACGCTGCTCAAGAAACTGGCTATCGAAAAAGGCTGGCCGCAGTATGCTGTACCGGACGGTGTTGGCGGACGTTTCTCGATCTTCTGTGAGGTTGGTCTGACGCTGGCGGCCTGCATCGGTTTCGATATCGAGTCGTTCCTCAAGGGCGCCCGCGATATGGATCAGGTCTGCCAGAATGAAGACATGTGGCAGAACCCGGCGATGCTCAATGCAGCCCTGAAATTTGCTGCTTCGGAGAAACATGGCCGTGACATTGAGGTCATGATGCCGTATGGTGACTATCTCAAGTCTGTTTCTGAGTGGTACATTCAGCTGCTCGCAGAGTCGCTCGGCAAGCAGTATAACAAGGAAGGCAAGGAAGTATGCTATGGCCGTACGCCATGCGTGGCTGTCGGCACGACCGATATGCATTCCCAGACGCAGCAGCATCAGGAAGGCAAGCTGAACAAGATCGTTCAGTTCATCCGTCTCGAGAACTGGCAGAACGACCTTGAGATCCCGAATGTATTCCCAGAGGCAGCCAAGCTGGCTGATATCTCTGGTGTAACGATGGGACAGGCGCTGGAAGTGGCTCGTCAGTCCAATGCAGATGCATTGGCTTCCAACAAGCGCTACAACGCCTGCTTTACGCTGCCAAAGCTCACGCCGTATCATCTCGGCGAGCTGCTCTACATGCTTGCGATGTCCATCGCTTATGAGGGCGAGCTGGCTGATGTTGATGCGTTCAACCAGCCGGGTGTTGAGTCCTATAAACGCATTATGGGACCGAAACTTGCTGAGTGCAAGGCGATGAATCAGAAATAAGAATCTGTCAAATTGCAGGAAGGCCTTCCGTTTTAGGAAGGCCTTTTTATATGGGCGGTCAGTTGTAAAATGAAATTGAACAGTTAATCAAAAATAAAAATCCATAGTGACTCTCCATGTTAAAATGGTTTTGAGACAAATCATCAACAAAGGAGTAATCACTATGGATCAAGCCCATTTTA
>JAGPMW010000008.1 GCA_018052705.1 Selenomonas sp.
TCAATAATATCCAGTGACGATAGCTGAGTGGTACCACCTGTTCCCATACCGAACACAGTAGTTAAGCACTCATACGCCGAAAGTACTTGTCTGGAAACGGGCTGGGAGGATAGGGCGTTGCTGGTTTGAATCTAGTAGCGATAGCTGAGTGGTACCACCTGTTCCCATACCGAACACAGTAGTTAAGCACTCATACGCCGAAAGTACTTGTCTGGAAACGGGCTGGGAGGATAGGGAGCTGCTAGTTCAGAACTGGTTTTACCAGTATGATTCCTCGATAGCTCAGCCGGTAGAGCACCTGACTGTTAATCAGGCTGTCGCAGGTTCGAATCCTGCTCGAGGAGCCAATATGTTAATACCCTGGGGTGATTGGGGTATAGCCAAGTCGGTTAAGGCACGGGACTTTGACTCCCGCATCCGCTGGTTCGAATCCAGCTACCCCAGCCAGATATGGTTCACTAGCTCAGTTGGTAGAGCACCTGACTTTTAATCAGGGTGTCCCGGGTTCGAATCCCGGGTGAGCCACCAATATATATCCACTTGATTGTTATTGGCGCGTTGGTCAAGCGGTTAAGACACCGCCCTTTCACGGCGGCTTCATGGGTTCGAATCCCATACGCGTCACCATTTTATCATGACTCACTAGCTCAACTGGCAGAGCAACTGACTCTTAATCAGTAGGTTCACGGTTCGATTCCGTGGTGGGTCACCATTTTATGGGCGATTAGCTCAGCTGGGAGAGCGCCTGCCTTACAAGCAGGATGTCAGCAGTTCGATCCTGTTATCGCCCACCATTTTATGGCCCGGTAGTTTAGTTGGTTAGAATGCCGCCCTGTCACGGCGGAGGTCAAGGGTTCAAGTCCCTTTCGGGTCGCCATTTTGATTATTGCACTATTTAGTGTTATAATATATTACTTGTAAAAAATGCCTCGGTAGCTCAGTCGGTAGAGCAGGGGACTGAAAATCCCCGTGTCAGTGGTTCGATTCCGCTCTGAGGCACCATTTTTTCAAGCTGGTGTAGCTCAATTGGTAGAGCAGCTGACTTGTAATCAGCAGGTTGGGGGTTCAATTCCTCTCGCCAGCTCCATTTTGCTTTCTATGCGGGTGTAGCTCAATGGTAGAGCTCCAGCCTTCCAAGCTGATCACGTGGGTTCGATTCCCATCACCCGCTCCATTTTGTTATTTTTGATACTGCCGGGGTGGCGGAACTGGCAGACGCAACGGACTTAAAATCCGTCGGTTGGAGACAACCGTACCGGTTCGATTCCGGTCCTCGGCACCACCATTTGTATTGTCTCTCAATTAAATAGTTATTATGCGGACGTGGCGGAATCGGCAGACGCGCTAGTTTCAGGTACTAGTGGTAGTGATATCGTGGAGGTTCAAGTCCTCTCGTCCGCACCATTTTTTTAGTTATGCATGCGGTTGTGGCGGAATTGGCAGACGCGCTACTTTGAGGGGGTAGTGTTCACAAGACGTATGGGTTCAAGTCCCATCAACCGCACCATATATATTTATGGTGTTTTTTATTGGTTAATCCTTCAATTAAATAGTTATTATGCGGACGTGGCGGAATCGGCAGACGCGCTAGTTTCAGGTACTAGTGGTAGTGATATCGTGGAGGTTCAAGTCCTCTCGTCCGCACCATTTTTTGTAAGTTATGCATGCGGTTGTGGCGGAATTGGCAGACGCGCTACTTTGAGGGGGTAGTGTTCACAAGACGTATGGGTTCAAGTCCCATCAACCGCACCATATATTATGAATTCAGCTCAGACGGGGATGTATTTCCGTTTGGGTTTTTTTAGTTATCTGTAGTTTATTCTTGTCTGATACCGATGTGGGGGCGATCTATATGTATTACTGGCGAATCCTGCTGCTGCTCGTTTTTATACTGCCCATTCGGTTGCCATTGATTGAGGCAGCAGCTACGAATCAGGCGGATCTTTATTTTCTTTCGGCATTGGTATCCATGGCGTCATATAGTGATGAATTGGATCTTACGGCGCGTGATTGGCTTGAGGGAGCAGGCTGGACTTTTGAAAGCTATGAGACCGTATCGTCAGCAGCTGAAGGGCGATTCCATCTTGTGCACAGAGTATTGCCATCGGGCAACATAATGTATGTCCTGGCCTTTCCCGGAACGGAGCGCCTGAATGATGCTAAAGTAGATCTGAGGCTTTCCCGTGTGCCATTTGGCGGAAGCAATTCAGTTGAATTCCAAAAATTTGCGGGATTGCAGGATGTACCTGTGGGAACCCCCAGGGTTCATCGTGGCTTTAATGATTATACTAGTGCAGCGCTTTTTCAGGAACCGTTGAAAGCTTTTGAAGGGCAGACTGCCGGCGAACATATTGCGCATGAGCTGAAGCAGCATCCAAAGGAACGATTATATCTGACGGGACATAGCCTGGGCGGTGCGGCAGCAACTTTAGCGGCTGCCAGACTGGCGGATATGGGGGTGGCGCCAGATCAGCTGCAGGTAGTTACTTTTGGTGCGCCAGCGGTAGGGGATAAATCATTTGCCAGACATTATCATTCGCGGATGAATTTGACACGTGTTGTTATCGATGGCGATCCGGTCAAGAGTGTATTGCAGTCTATGTCTGGTCGATTTGCTCAGTTTGGTGAGACGGTAAGATGGGCTGAGAATCGAAATTCTGAACGATTTGCGCATGATATGACTGTCTATCTGGACCAGGCTTTGCGTAATTATTATAATTCGAAAAATGTGGCGCAACCTAAGGATACAGAATTATTGACGGGCAATGTAAAGAAAAAAACGGCAGGGATCTATGTCGCGCCATTTGCTATCCACCTTGATTCGCATATTGAATCAGATTTGCCATATATGAAGGCCTCCTTGCAGGAAGCGCTGGCGGCAGGCTATGCGAATATTACTTTTGCCCCAGCAACTGCAGCATCAGATACTATCGATGATTTATGCCATCAGGCAGCGTCTCAGGGGATGAACTATCTGCTCATCGAGCGCTTTCAAGGGCTGCGGATAAAGAATGAATCCTATAATTTCCGGTTGCAGATGGATGAAGAATTGTATGATATTCATGGTAATCTGCTTACGATGCAGTCAACCAGTACTACAGCCAGGAATCTGACGCCTATTGAGGGTATGTTATATCTTCAATATGCCGGAAGTGAGCAGCGGGGAAAGTTTATCCACTGATCAAGTGCTGCCTGAAACAGCACTTCTGCATATTGTATCTTGAATACAGATAATATTCTGAAATATTATTGACAAACAGCAGGCAATAGGGTATATTATAGATAAGCCAAAGGAAACAGCATCCAATGGCAGCCGACATGTAACCAGAAGCAAGGAGGAGATTCCAATGGGCAGGTAATACCCATGGAAGTATGAACATGGTGAATAAAACAGTACAAGGAAAATAACCATCAGCAGGTGACGAGAAAGCCGCTGATGGTTATTTTCTTTGTACATGAATACGAGCAACCCTATAAATATAAGACGCATTCCTAGCCGTAAAGAAATGCGTCTTATATTTATAGGTCTCTTTCAACGCCGGGAATCCAGTGCAGGTGTATTTTCTTTTTACTGGTTGAATCTGGTTCGGTGTTTTTTACATGCGGCAAAGTTTTCCCTGCAGGGGCAGGCGCTGTCGGATATCGCTTCAAATTCTGACGTTCGTTGGCATCCTGGACCTCTTTCTCTAATCGGCTCAGGCAGCGCGGGCAATACATACCGTGCATGATTGGTTTGCCGCAGGCACTGCAGGGATAGGTTACATGCCCGCCCGTCGTAATAAATTGCCCGCGCTGCACCATCTCGAGAACCAGATCATAGTCTGCGTCGATCTCATCACAGATCTGCTGAATGGTTGATTTCGGATGCGACCGTACGTAATCGAGAATCAGGTTTTCTTCTTCGCGGCGTTTATCGTAGCAGCTGGGGCAGATACCGAGGCCCATGTCAGTAAAAAGTTTGCCACAGACGGGGCAGTTACGTAATTTATTCTTGGTCAGCAAGTTTGACATAGTACTCATCCTTTCCGGTGCTGTCCGTTGCCTGAGCCGGCCAGGCCGCAGCTATGCAGCGTGCATTTAGTGATGCAATTTGAATTAGCTCAGGCTTTTGGGGTTGGATCTTCCTTTTCTCCGGCATATTTGAGGAGAATATGACCACTTTTTCGATTGGTTGCTAAAGGAATATTATGAACATCACAGAGGCGCAGCAGAGCATTGATGTCTGGCTCATGCGGCTGAGAGGTCAGTGGGTCCCGCAGGAAAATAACATAGTCGATCTGTTCTGTTGCGACCATTGCGCCAATTTGCTGATCACCGCCGAGGGGACCGGACATCATGGTTTCGACATTAAGGCCAAAGGTGTCACTGATGAGTGTACCTGTCGTATGGGTGGCAACCAGATGGAATTTAGCCAGCAGGTCTTTGTGGTGACCGACGAATTCCAACATCTCATTTTTTTTCTTATCATGGGCAATTAAAGCAATAGTTTTCATAGCAGCATCTCCTTTTGTTTTGTGTACTTAGATTATAAGTTGTCCTTATTTTAGTATAGTCTATTTTACTGAGAGCGTAAAGAATTTTTCACTAATTTTATTGAATTCAGAATAATGATAGGCTTTTGATAGACTGTGGATAGAAAATTTAAGTTCAATAGCGGGAACTTTCTTTGGTATACTGATAATTAACAAACTAACCACTTAGACGATAGTGGCGGCAATATGAAGCGGGAAATCATACTAGTTAGGTAGTGAATTAATTTAAATAAGGGAGATTAAAGGATGGACATGAAACTTAAAGCAACGCAGGCTGATGCGATCGACGAATAGGCCCAAGGAGGAATTCAAGGCATGTTTTAGCGGCTGATATTTGGTTAATTTCACATTATAATTACGTGATTCCCTTAGAGTTTTAATGTACGTCCCCGATAATGTAGCTACAGGATAGTTCCTGATATTGAAAAGGGGGTGTGCAGGATGAGTGTTCGCGCCATTGCTGGAGCCAGCAGGACCAACAGCTTGTCATATAGAGCTCGATCGACGGCTTCATCTTCGCCTGTAAAGGCAAAGGCAGTCTCGGGGGCGTTCAGCGAAGTGCTGTCTCAATTTACGGGAACAGCGGGGACAGGCGATTTTGACCGTGAGGGTGTTGAAGATACAAGCAATGTAACGAAGATATTGCCGAACGGGCCGCTGGGTCTAATGAAGAGGCAGGGAGCCAGAGAAATATCGGAGATGAGGTTTAGTGATGCCAGCGTGCAGCAGAATATACCGGCAGCCGCAAATACATTCACACAAGCCTATTCGTCCGGCGATGATCTTTCGTCAGGTACCCTGTTCAGCGTGACTGTCTGATGAAAGAGAACATCAGCTGCAGTGAAGAGTAGCTGGCACAATGAACATGTGTTGTATGGAATTTGTACCCAGCGAAGGGGAATTTAGAGATAATGGAATATCGAATCAACAAATAGCCGTCAGAATTTTTGCTGACGGCTATTTTTATATGAAGGGGTGCGGTGTTATTGTAATGCTTTCCTGAGGGTGTCCATATTTTGATGCATGATGTCAATATAGGCGTTGAGTGCAGATTCATCGGCTTTGCCAGTTACGATGGGATCAAGCGCATAAATACTGGCGCCAGTCTCTCGGGCAATTGTCTGCGCCGAACTTGGTGAGTACTGGGGTTCCGTGAACAATATCTTGACTGGCAGGGCATTGACCTGTCTGATGGTATTTTCGAGTTCCGTTGGGGTAGGCTCTGTGCCTGGTTCACGTTCAATAACGCTGATGATATTGAGTCCGAATTCTTTGGCGAAGTAAGGAAAAGCTTCGTGGAAGGTGACGATGTCCTTGTTCGGGACCTGATCGAGAGCTGCATGCATCTCTTTTTTCAAAGCTTCAAGTTTGGTGACATATATATCAGAATTTGCCTGATAGGCATCGGCATGCTGTGGGTCAGCCGCTTTGAGCTGTTCCGTAATATTCTTGACCTGCTGGATTGCCGCCGTTACACTGAGCCAGACATGGGGGTTCTGTTCGCCATTCTCGCTCAGAAGCTCAATATTCTTTGACGCGTCAATGATTTTGAGGTTTTTCTGTTTTTGGATGACTTTGTCGAGGAAACTTTCCATTCCGGCACCATTGACTACAAAGGCATCGGCAGATTCCAATGTTTTCATATCTTGGGTGGTCAACTGGTAGTCATGCAGACAGCCGGTCTGAGGCTTGGTCATATTGGTGACACTGACGCCGTCAATCCCGTGGGTGATATTGATGGTGGCAACGTACATAGGATAAAACGAAGTAACGACATGGAAAGAATCCTTCTGGGCAGTATTTTTCTGGCTGCTTCCCGACGTAGCGGGTGTGATCCCAGCGCAGCCAGTGAGCATCAGGCAAAAGATTACGAGCAGGCAGAATAAGTTTCGATTGCATTTCAAGATAAAGACCTCCTGTATAGAAAAAAGACAGTAAAAAAACTAAATAGTAAAATTACTATTTAATATAATAGCACAGGTGTAGTATCATGACAAGCAAAAAACGCAGTGGGAATTTCCCGCTGCGTTGAAATCGGATATAATTTTTATGGGTGGCTGTGTTTCTTTTGCTGGCAGTCATGGCAAAGACCATAGAATTCAAAGACATGTCCGGTAATTGTGAAGCCTTTTCTGGCGGCTTCCTGTTCGTAATGGTCGTTCATGGGGCAGATATCAATGCATTCCGTCTTACCGCATTCGGTGCAGACCAGATGATGATGATGATGTCCGGGCTGGGCTAATTCATAGACATTGCCGGCACTGCGATAAATCTCATGAATGATATTCAGTTTAGTAAGCAGCGTGAGATTGCGGTAAATGGTGTCGAGTGATACATCCGGCTGCGTTTTTCGTACACTGGCCAACAGCTGCTGGGCGGTAGGGAAGCCGGAGAAATCTTCAAAGGCATTGAGGACAGCCCGCCGCTGTGGGGTAATTTTGTATCCTTGTGCCCGCAACTGGGCAAGACTATCTGCTATCATGCTACCATCTCCTGACTAATTTTTATGGACTGGTCTCATGATAGCACAGCAATATGGGAAAAGCAAAAAAAGGGACTACCGGCCGTGTCGGCAGGCTCGATGCAGTGCTTCAGAATGATGGGGCATTCGCTTTTGACCGGTTCGTGTTATACTTAAGACTGAGAACAATGGAGCGAAAGGATGGTTTGAATGAAGATAGCCGCAACTGATTTTGATGGGACATTTTGTCCGATTGGCCAGCCGGTGCCAACTGCGAATCTGGCCGCTGTACATCAGTGGCAGGAAGCCGGCCATAAATTCGGCATTGCCACTGGACGGGGGTATTCTTTGATTTCACAGGCATTGGCACCGTATGATCTAGAAGTGGACTATCTGGTCTGCAACAATGGAGCCGTGTCTGTTGATGCATCTGGGCGGATGCTTCATTGTCACGCGATTCCACCGGCTGTATTGGCGGATTTACTGGCCTTGCCAATCATTGCGGCAAAGGATGAGCCACTGCTGGTCTTTACGGCAACGCATGCGTACAGTGTGCGGCCGAATCCAGAGATGAATATGGGGCTGGTTGAGGAGATGGAACTGCAGGCTGTGCTTCAGCTGCAGGAGGTCGTGCAGGTCAGCCTGAAACTGTCAACGCCGGTTGAAGCGCAGCTGGTGTCAGATGACATTCACAGGCGGCTCCCCGTGCTGGGCGGGAATATCAATCGCAGTTATCTCGACATCAATTGCAGTGAGGCCGATAAAGGCTGGGGGCTTATGCAGATGATGGAATCATCCGGCTGGAACGGCAGTGAGATTCTGGCTATCGGTGATGACAAGAATGATCTGTCGATGATTGCACGATTTGGTGGATTCACGATGACGACAGCCAAACCTTTTATGCAGACTGCTGCCGTGAAGGCCTATGATAGTGTCGGACAGATGCTGTTGGAATATCTGTGACAGCAAAAACGTGGGCGGTACTCCTGATAGCAGGGGTGCCACCCACGTTTTCGGGGGGAATATTAGGATACCAGGTTATTGGTTGGGTTATTTTTCGGCTTTTTCGCCGGGAATATCCATGATTGCTTCGGGGCCATGCTGCCCTGTGCGGATACGGACGGCATCAGTAAGTTCGGTAATGAAGATTTTGCCATCGCCGAAGTTGCCTGTGCGCAGGACTCGCTGAGCAGTATCGAGCACCTTGTCAACTGGAATTTCACAGATGATGGTTTCTACTTTTATCTTAGGGACAAGGTTGATATCATATTTCTTGCCACGATATACTTCCTGATGCCCCTTCTGCAGACCGCAGCCGAACACCTGGCTGACGGTCATGCCCAGCACACCGATTTCATTGAGGGCTTTCATCAGGTCATCGAGTTTGCTGGAACGGGTAATGATTTCGATTTTGGTTATTTTCATAGTACACCTCAGCCTTTCTCTGCCGCATGCATGACTCTATTGGCCAGCATCTCGCTTGAGTCTTCAAAAGCTCCCATCATTGGGCTGCCAGTGAGTACAGAGCGGGAATAGCCGCGCTCGCCATGCTCGACGATATCGAGACCCGTAAGTTCCTCGGCCTCATCGGCGCGAACATCGGTGATGAGACTGACGATCTTGAACAGGATGTAGGAGCCGCCAATTGCCAGCGCATAAGCGACGACAATTGAGATGAGCTGAGCAGTGAACAGATGAGAATCGCCATAGAACAAGCCATTGGCGCCCGTCGGGTTGACGTCGGTCGTGGCCCAGATGCCGGTAGCGATAGCACCCCAGGTACCACCGATGCCATGAACACCAAAGGCGTCAAGTGCGTCATCATAGCCCAATTTTTCTTTGAGTACGGCAACAGCGAAGTAGCAGACGATACCGCCAACCAGGCCAATGATGACGGCAGGCATCGGGGCTACGAAACCAGCTGCCGGGGTGATGGCAACAAGACCTGCGATGCAGCCGGAGGCAGCTCCCAGAATCGTCGGCTTACCGTTGATTTTCCATTCTGCAAGTACCCAGGAAAGTGTAGCGGCAGCGGCAGCAGCCTGAGACGTAACAAAAGCGTTAGCAGCCAGCGCATTGGCACCAAGGGCACTGCCGGCATTAAAGCCGAACCAGCCGAACCAAAGGAGAGCTGCACCAAGAACGGTCATTGGCAGATTATGTGGCAGCATAGCCGTACGGCCATAGCCACGGCGTTTGCCAAGCAGAATACAGAGTGTGAGACCGGATACACCAGAGAGGATATGGATAACCAGACCACCAGCGAAGTCAAGGGCACCAAGTCCGGCTAAGAAGCCGCCGCCCCAGACCCAGTGGGCCATCGGGTTGTAGATGAAGATGGCCCAGAGCAGAATGAATAGCGCAAAGGCTCCAAATTTCATGCGCTCAGCGAATGCACCGGTAATGAGCGCTGGTGTGATAACCGCAAACATGCACTGGAAGGCAACAAAGGCCAGTTCTGGAATCGTGCCGTTTTCAAGGACGTTCATGCCAACCCCGGCCAGTCCAATCTTGTCCAGACTGCCGATGAAGCCATTGATATCGGTGCCGAATGTCATCGCATATCCAAGGAGAATCCATTCGACTGAGACCATTGCAACAATAAAGAAACTCTGCATAATGGTAGTAAGAACATTTTTGCTGCGGACCATGCCGCCGTAGAAGAAGCCCAGACCGGGGGTCATAAGGAAGACCAGAGCCGCACTGATGAGGACCCAGGCCGTATCGCCCGTATCAATCATGGAAATCAAATCCTTTCCGATTACAGTCATAGAAATAATTGCAGGGGGCCAAAAACACAGAATGCGCCTCATAGCGGGTAAAGCTATGAGACGCCTTTGTCTCTGGAAAACAGGATACCTGACAGATTCATCAAACCAAAGAGCACAGAAAGCCCCGCAGAATCCGGTACCTGATTCTGCGGGGCTGCATTGCCTCCGTTTGTTGATGCTTTAATTATAGACAGCGGCAGGTATCCTGTCAATATGGCAGATTTATGTATACAGGAATACAATCATGGAACATTACCTGCTGTCGTTACGTGGTATAATAAAAAGATAATAAGCGAAAGAAGGCAGTAATTTGAATAACAACACAAAAAAAGATATATTGGCCACCGATGGACTGACTGAATTGCAGCAGCAGATCATACGGTTCTATCATAATAACCCATTTGTGGAATATCTGCATATTCAGGTCCAGCCAATGGCAACCGGGCGGGTGCGGCTGCAGCTGCAGGTTGAGGAGGAGCATACCAATCTTTATGGCATTGCACATGGCGGTGTACTAATGACTATGGCTGATACAGCCATGGGGGCGGCTTGTCTGGCCTGCAATAAAAAGGTCGTTACAATCAATCTAAGTACGGACTTTATGCATGCGGTGCCGCTGACTGAACGGATCATTACAACCGCGCGTGTACTGCATGATGGCCGCCATACCATGACTTGTGAAAGTGAGCTCATAGGGGCTGATGGCAAGATATTTGCGAAGGCACACGCTACATTTTATGTGCTCGGCAAGTTCATCGATGATGATCCGGAAGAATAAGCATAGCCACGAACTACGATGGTGACCGACACACGGACATAGACTGGGAGCGTCTGCTATAGTAGACGCAGACGAAAGATAACAGTGTTTGGCAGGACGGAGTGGTTGTATGGCGAAGGTTTTGATTATTGGCGCAGGGCCAGCCGGGATATCGGCTGCACTTTATGCCCGCCGCAGCGGGGCCGATGTTACTGTGGTGACAAAGGGGGCGGGAACGGGCGTTCTTGCTAAGGCAGAGAAGATCGAGAATTACTACGGTCTGGCCGAGCCTGTCAGCGGGCTGGAACTTGAGCGGCGAGGCATTGAGGGCGCGCGGCGTTTAGGTGTAAACGTGATTGAAGATGAGATTCTGGCGCTGTCGTTCAATGAGACCTTTACTGGATTCACCGCGGCGGCAAGAGAGCAGCAGCTGTCTGCCGACAGTGTGATTCTGGCCGCAGGCGCTTCCCGCAAGAGTATCAGCCTGCCGGGAATTGCAGAATTTGATGGCAAGGGTGTCAGTTACTGCGCGATTTGCGACGCTCCGTTTTATCGTGGCAAGACTGTTGCTGTGATTGGTGCTGGCGGATATGCCCTGCATGAAGCGCAGGCGCTCCTGCCCCATGCAGCGCACGTTATCCTGCTGACGAATGGCATGCAGCCGGCACAGCCTGTGCCGGCTGTGATCGAGGTACGGACTGAACCGCTCACGGCCATCGAAGGCGAAGGACGAGTCGAGCGTGTCTGCTTTGGAGATGGTACGCAGCTTGAGCTTGCCGGCGTATTTCTGGCAATCGGTGTGGCGGGTAGTACCGAACTGGCCCGCAAGATTGGTGCACTGCTTGCAGGCAGCAGTATTAAAGTTGATGAGCATATGGCAACCAATGTCCCAGGGCTTTTTGCCGCCGGTGACTGCACCGGCGGGATGCTGCAGGTTGCCAAAGCTGTCTATCAGGGGGCAGAAGCTGGTCTCGCAGCGGTCCGTTATCTCCGCGGCAAAAGCGGGAATTGAGAGCATTACGGGCAGCTGCTGCAACAGCAATAGAGCCGGAACCAGATTTACATGGTTTCGGCTTTTGTGATACAATCAAGAGAGAGAAGAATGGAAAACGATTACTATAGAAAGGGAACACTATGATAAAGTTGATTCTTTCGGATATGGATGGAACATTGCTCGATGAGGAGGCAAAGCTGCCAGCAGAATTCGATGCGATGATGAAAAAACTCAGTGAACGCGGGGTTATGTTTGCTCCGGCGAGCGGGCGGCAGTATCATTCGCTGGTCGATACATTTCCCGGTTATGCTGATTCCTTCCTTTTTATCAGCGATAATGGCACCATGGTCAAGCAGCACGGCCAGGAACTATTTTCGGATGTGATCGAGTGGCAGTGCGCCATGGATCTTCTGAACAGCGTGAATGAGACGGATGGTGTCTACAACGTATTCTGCGGCAAAGAAAAAGCCTATCTGCTGAAGAAAAAACAGCCCGAGCGCTACATGGGAGAATTGCAGAAATACTTCCGCGCCATAGAACTGGTGGATTGTTTTGAAGACGTTGCGGATGACCCCATCAAGGTATCGTTCTTCACTGGTGCCGGCGATGCCGATACGAAGATATACCCGCTTATGGAACCGCATGCTGCAACGATGCAGGTTGTACTGGCCAGTGCCTACTGGGTCGATATCACCAACAAAGGCGCCAATAAGGGAATGGCTGTGCGGAAGCTCCAGGAACGTCTGTGTCTTGCACCAGAGGAATGTGCTGCTTTTGGCGACTATATGAATGACAAGGAAATGCTGGAGTCGGTCTATTACAGCTATGCGATGGCCAATGCTTATCCGGCGATTAAGGATGTTGCCCGCTTTGAAGCGAAAAGCAATGCGGAGAACGGTGTTATGCGCCAGATTCAGACGTTCATCGATCAGGGACTTTGCTAAGCTTTCGTACCGTGAAAGTTTATGGGACAGAGTTCGCATTTGAATTTCCCGCTGTAATCCATAGTCATAGACAGTGATAATAAGTCAAAAGGACAAAATAACAAAAGTCCGTGATACGGGTTACCGACAAGCAGTCCGGAATGCGTTAAGATAAGGCTATAAAAGAAATCCACACTGTATATGACAGGGGGTCACTATAATGAAGGAGAGAACAATTATTGCCGTGTCTGGCCGGGAAATTCTGGATTCGCGTGGAAATCCTACTGTGGAAGCAGAAGTGAAGTTGACCGATGGAACTATTGGCCGGGCATCTTCGCCCAGTGGGGCTTCGACCGGGCAGTTTGAGGCGCTGGAGTTGCGCGATGGGGATAGAGACCGTTACGATGGCAAAGGCGTATTGCAGGCCGTGGCCAATATCAATGAGACTCTGGCTGAAACTTTGACGGGCAGGGATGCTGCCGATTTGTCCTCGATCGATCAGGCTATGCTGGCAGCAGACGGTACGGAAGATAAATCGAAACTCGGCGCTAATGCTATTCTGGCTGTATCTCTGGCCAGCGCCAAAGCAGCAGCGGCGTCCATGGGGCTGCCGTTTTATCGCTATCTGGGCGGTGCAGCGGCCTATAGCCTGCCTGTTCCGATGATGAATATTCTTAATGGCGGCGCACATGCAGCCAATAATATCGATGTACAGGAATTCATGATCATGCCGGTCGGGGCGGACAGTTTCCATCAGGCACTTCAGTGGTCAGCCGAAGTATTTCATACGCTTGCGGCACTGCTCAAGAAAGCCGGTCAGGCGACGTCTGTGGGTGATGAGGGTGGTTTTGCCCCCAACCTGCAGAGTGATGAAGAGGCGATCCAGTACATTCTCAAGGCCATTGAAGCAGCAGGGTACCGGCCAGGACAGGACTTCGTACTGGCAATCGATGCCGCGGCCAGCGAATGGAAAGGCAGCTCGCAAGGGCACTATCGGCTGCCGAAAGCCGGAACAGAGTTCACAACTGCTGAATTGATCGCACACTGGCAGGCACTCATCGACAAATATCCAATCGTTTCGTTGGAAGATCCTCTCGATGAGGAAGACTGGGAAGGCTGGCAGCAGATTACGGCACAGCTCGGCGGAAAAATCCAGCTGGTCGGAGATGACCTCTTCGTAACCAATACGAAGAGACTGGCGAAAGGTATTGAGCTGGGCTGCGGTAATGCAATTCTCATCAAGCTGAACCAGATCGGTTCGCTGTCGGAGACACTGGCAGCAATACAGCTGGCGCATAAGTCAGGCTATCGGGCAATCGTATCACATCGCTCTGGCGAGACTGAAGACACATCTATTGCCGATCTTGTCGTTGCTACAGCCGCAGGGCAGATCAAGACAGGCGCGCCGAATCGCACAGAACGGGTTGCCAAATACAACCAGCTGCTGCGTATTGAAGAGGAACTCGGAAAACAGGCGCTATATGATGGTCATCAGCTGCAGCGTTAAGCTGTGAGGCTGAGGTAAAAAGGGCTGGTGCACAGATATAAAAAGTTTGTGTATCAGCCTTTTTGGCGTAAATTTAAACGGTTCCGGCCGGAGGTATCAAAAATATTCATTTTGGATAACCAGTTTCTTGCCGTTGTAGCGCGATGGGGGCTTTTGGAGTACAATGAGGGGAGTTGAGTCAGAGACTGGATCGTGTATTGGAGAGGGGTTCTTTATGATAAAGTTGATTGCCGCCGATGTTGACGGGACACTGCTGAACAGTCATCGTGAGATATCCGGTGAGACGTGCCGTATGATCCGGGAGGTGCAGCGGCAGGGAATCCGTTTCGCTATTGCCTCAGGACGTATGTACCGGGATATCTGTATTTTGCTCCAGCGCTATGGTATCGAGTGCGAATGTGTAACGATGAATGGTGCGGAGTATTTTGATGCACAGGGAAACTGCCTCGAAGGTATTTATTTCTCGCCGGAGAAGGCGCAGGAAATCTATGAGCGGCTGCGGGGGGAGAAGAATTTCGCGGTAGAGATCTATACCAACCATGGCTGCTATACCGCGGATTCGCGGCTCAAGACTTTCCGTGGTCTGATGAAGCGGGCACGGACTTTTCGTCCTAATATTGGTACATGGAAGAGTATCTTTCATACGCTGAGAAATGATCATCTGCGGAAGATGCATTATCTCAGTGATCTGCAGGAACTCTGGGACAGGGATATCCAGGTGGCGAAGTTCATTACGTTTGGTGATGAGGTCAGTCAGATAAAGGCCCTGAGGCAGAAGGTGGATCGCATTGACGGCGTAGCCGTGTCAGCAAGCTTCCGGACAAATATCGAGATTAATGCGGCGGCAGCAACTAAAGGTGCGATCCTCGCGAAGATTGCGGCCCGGGCTGGACTCCGGGAGGATGAGGTCATGGTCGTTGGTGATGGCAGCAACGACCTGTCAATGTTCCGAGCCTTTCCTACACATGCTGCAGCGATGGCCAATGCGATGCCAGAGATCCGCGCTGCGGCTGGTTTCATCACGGCCAGCAATAATGAAGATGGCGTAGCAAAGGCTATGGCAAGGGCTTTAAAGATCAATAAGGGATAACAGGGCTTTTTAACTGCACCTTAAGAAAAATATAATGAAATACGCACGAGGGGTTAATGGTTTTCCAACGCGCAATCGTTATACTTACAGATGGTCGGGAGAGGAAATGTGTCTGACGGCTATTTGATGAAAAGGGGCAGAAAAATGAAATTCAACAGGAAAAATATTACAGTGATGACTCTTGCCGGAATCATGAGTTTTGGCATCGCCACGCTTGCGCTGATGCCGGTATCTGAGGCAGCGCATCATCATAAAGAACAGCAGGAAAGCTTTGCTGACGGTACGTCGAATCCATACAGCCATCGTATGCATGAAGAGGAGACGACACATTATATGAATGTCCGTGCTATCCGTTATGAGCATCGTCAGGGTGAGCTCAATGATCACGGGTATGATCAGCGGCTGTCTGAAGAACAGAAACGTCATGACAAAGTGATGCAGGATATCAAAGAAGACTATGAAATTCATAATCCTCATAAAAGCAAATAAGGCAGCGATAAGCTGAATGACCGCCAGGCATCTGTCTGGCGGTTTTTATTGCATATTGATTCTTGAGACGGTATAATTTATAGTAGAGAACAATGGACAAGTATGCGTGTTAATAGCCGTTGTAAAGCAGGTGACAAAAATATGCCTTTAAAAGTAGATAGCATGACATCGCATGGGCCATCTTTGACGATGGTTCATGACAAGGATGATGACCGGGTTCAGGATGCCGATACCGATTTCAGTACCGAGCTTATGGATCAGCAGGACTCGTTGTCGACGGATCAGATGGATAAACTGCTCAAGCAGATTGATGAACAGGGAGCCCGGCTCTCGAAGACGCCAACTTATGATGAATTGAAATCGTACCGGACACTCATCAAGAATTTCGTTGGTGAGGCGGTCAATCATATGTATGAGCTGCATACGCAGTCGGGCTGGGACCGCATGGGGCGCCAGAAGGTATATACTACGGTGCGGAAAATTGACAAGAAACTCGAGGATATGGCGGAAAAGATCCGTCTGGGGCAGTCGGATCAGTTGGATATCGTAGCCAGTCATGATGCAATCCGCGGTATGCTGGTCGATCTGTACATGTGATGGAACTGAATGAAAAACAATTGATTGGGCATGACGAGCAGCGGGCTCAGCTGAGGCAGCTGCTCCGCGAAGGGCGCCTGCCTCATGCGCTGTTATTCAGCGGCCCGGATGGCATTGGCAAAAAGATGCTGGGACAGATGCTGGCGGCAGCGATCCTCTGCGGAGCAGAAGAAGCGCCTTGCGGCCATTGTGAGTCCTGTCGGGCAATGCGGCTGGACAGCCATCCCGATTATTATGAGGTCCTGCCGGAGAGCCGTGGCAAGTCCGCGAAGATTATTCGTATTGAGCAGATTCGTGAGATGCAGACGATAGCTTCACGCTATCCAGTTCTGTCGGACTGCCGGGTCGTGCTTATCGATGAGGCCGAGCGTATGAATGAGGCCGCGGCCAATAGCCTCTTGAAGACGCTGGAAGAGCCGGAGGGGCAGGTTACTTTTATTCTGATTACGAGCGCGCGCAGCTCGCTGTTGGACACGATTATTTCCCGCTGCATGCCAATGGCTTTCGGGATGCTGCCGCTGGACGGGATGAAAGAGGCGCTGATCGGGCGTCAGATTCCGGATCATGAGGCGGCTGAGCTGGCTGCGCTGGCAGATGGAAGTCTCGGACGGGCAATCAGGCTCTATGAGAATGGTGGTCTGATGCTGCGCGATGATGCGCTGACTTTTCTGGAAAAATTGCCCGCGATGACGATGGAGGATGTCTGGGCACAGGCCAAGACGAAAAGCGAGCTCGACCGCGAAAAAATCATGGAGTGGTTTTTGTATCTTAATATGCTGCTGCGGGATATGCTGGTGCTTTATGAAGACGGTGCAAGCCCGCTGCTTTATCATCAGGACTGCCGGCAGCGGCTGGCAGCGCTGCTGTCAGGGGTTACGGAGCAGCAGATTTTTGCCATGCTGGCGCAGGTCCGCGAGACGCAGCGGCGCCTGCAGGCGAATGTGAATCTGCGGCTGCAGCTGGAAGGCTTTTTTATTCGCATACTGGATTGCCGCAAGGCATGAGTTTATATAGAAGAATCAATAGGAGGAGCATTTTGCAGAATATTATCGGGGTCCGCTTCAAGAAAGCGGGAAAGATATATTATTTTGGTCCGGGGAACCTGGAGATCAAACAGGGCGATCGGGTTATTGTGGAGACGGCCCGCGGCATGGAATGCGGTCTGACCGTCCTTGGACCGCGTGAGGTCGAAGACAGCGAGATCACACCGCCCCTGAAGATTGTGCACCGGATTGCGACGGCGTCGGATATCCAGCGCATCGAGGACAACAAGAAGCGGGAGCAGGAGACGTTCGGGATCTGCGAGAAGAAGATTCAGGAGCACGGCCTGCCCATGAAGCTGGTCGAGGTGGAGTACACCTTCGATATGAATAAGATTATTTTCTACTTCACGGCGGATGGGCGGATTGATTTCCGTGATCTGGTCAAGGATCTGGCCTCCGTATTCCGTACGCGCATCGAGCTGCGTCAGATTGGTGTGCGTGATGAGGCGAAGTTCATGGGCGGAATTGGCTGCTGCGGGCGGCCGCTGTGCTGTGCGACTTTCCTGGGAGATTTTGAGCCGGTGTCAATCCGCATGGCCAAAGAGCAGAATTTGTCGCTGAATCCGACGAAAATATCCGGGATCTGCGGACGGCTGATGTGCTGTCTGAAGTATGAGAATGATTGCTATTGTGGGGACTGCCACAAGCGTCAGGCCAAGATTGTCCCACCGACTCAGGGCAGCCATGTTGTCGTGGCTGATGGCGAGGGCAAAGTTATCTCGCTGAATCAGCAGCGCCGGACTGCGACAATCCTGCTGGACAACAGCCGTACGGTCGTTGTCTCCTGGGAGGACGTGATTGAGAAAGACGAGACAGACGTGACGAAGATCCCGGCAGCAGAGACTGCCGGGACTGTCGATAAAGTGGATAAGACAGGGGAAAGCCCGCGCCGTGAGCGTGAGCCACGCGAGAAGCGCAGTCCGCGCCCACGTCGTGAGCGTAACAGCCGTCCTCAGGGTGACCGGGAGAATAGTCGTGAGGCGAAGGATCAGAGCGAGGGCGGTAATGAGAGCCGTGGTGGACGCAGTCATGACCGTGACCGCAGCAATAATGGCAACCGCCGCCGGCCACAGGATAATCGCGAGGGACGGAGCAATAACAGCAGTCGTTCCCGTCGTCCACGTGCGCCACGCGAGAATAAGGAAGGCGGCCGGGAAAATAAGGAATGAGAACGTTCAGCCTGAAAGAAAATGAACGGCTGGACGACCTGATGAAGAGCGGGCGGCACATCATCCAGAATACGCAGGAGTTCTGCTTTTCGCTGGATGCGGTGCTTCTCGCCCATTTTTTAAGGTTCAAGAGCCGTCAGCGGGTGCTGGAGCTGGGCACGGGGACTGGTGTAATTCCGCTGCTCATTGCAGATGAGGTGGCGCGGGTTGATGCTGTGGAGCTTAGCCCGGTTATGGCTGATCTTGCTGCCCGGAATGTCTGCCTCAATGAGCTCGAGGCCAAGATCTTTGTACGTGAGGGGGACTATCGCAGTATTCGGGAGCTTTATCCGGCCGAGTCCTTTGATGTTGTGCTGGCCAATCCACCCTATCGGCCTGTCGCACATGGACAGGTCAACAAGATGTCCGGTGTTGCGCGGGCGCGGCATGAGTTTACAGCGACGCTGGAGAATGTGGTGACTGCGGCCCGTTATGCGCTGCGGTTTGGCGGCCGCTTTGCAATGGTTCATCTGCCGGAGCGGCTCGGTGAGATCCTGGTGGCGCTGCACGAGCATCAGATGGAGGCCAAGCGGCTGCAGCTGGTCCAGCCCAAGCCGGGAAAAGCATCGAATATGATGCTGGTTGAGGCAGTTGTGGGAGCAGCACCCGGCGGGCTGAAGGTCCTGCCGCCACTGATCGTACATGAGGAAGATGGCAGCTATACGGAGGAAATCAAGCGGATCTATGGAATTACAAACTAAAGGCACGTTGTATCTTTGTGCAACGCCAATCGGCAATCTGGAGGATATGACCTACCGGGCTGTGCGGATGCTGGGCGAAGCCGGGCTTATTGCAGCCGAGGATACACGCCATACCCGTCAGCTGCTGACGCATTTCGATATCCATACGAAGCTCACAAGTTATCATGAGCATAATAAATTTGCCAAGGGCCCGGAGCTTATCGAGTATCTGCTGGCAGGGAATGACCTGATTTGTGTCAGCGATGCTGGTCTGCCGGGGATCTGCGACCCGGGCAGTCATCTGGCGGAGCTGGCTATTGAGGCTGGCATTCGCGTATCGCCGCTGCCGGGCTGCAATGCCGGCTTGTCGGCACTCATCTGCTCGGGGCTGGATACGACGCTGTTTACGTTCGTTGGCTTTCTGCCACGGACGGCAAAGAAGCAGCAGGAGATTCTGACGAAAATCCGATCCTATGAGGGGACGCTGATCTTCTATGAGGCGCCGCACCATTTGAAGGGCACACTGAAGCAGCTGGCAGCCGGCCTGGGGGATCGGCGGGCAGTTCTGGGACGTGAGCTGACGAAGAAATTCGAGGAGTTTCGCCGCGGTTCGCTTACGGAACTGCTCGCATGGTACCGCGAGCATGATCCGCGCGGGGAGTATGTGATTCTCCTCGAGGGAGCTGGTGCTGAGATCGAGTCTGCTGTGCAGTCTGATCTGACACTGGACCCAGCGGAGTGCTGTCAGCTGCTTATGGCGCAGGGACTTGACAAGAAGGCAGCAATGCGTGAGACGGCGAAGAAGCTCGGGATCAGCCGCCGTGACGTCTATCAGGCGCTGTTGGAACATGAATAACCGGAAAATAGGTCATCCTTGTCGGGATGGCTTTTTTTCATGTAAGATTTGTTATATAATGAAAAGATAGCTCATCCGCTCAATTGTCCGAATCATTAGCGGACTTCACATTTAAGGAGGATCATTTTCCATGACAGAGAAGAAATCATTTTACATTACGACCCCGATCTATTATCCAAGTGCGAAACTGCATATTGGACATGCTTACTGTACGACTATTGCGGACTCGATTGCCCGTTTCAAGCGTCTGGCCGGCTACGATGTGTTCTTTTTGACCGGGTCGGACGAACATGGCCAGAAGATCCAGCAGAAGGCCGAAGAAGCAGGTATCCAGCCGATTGAATATACCGATAAGATCGTAGCAGGGTTTCAGAATCTCTGGCAGAAGCTGAATATCAGCAATGACGATTTTATTCGCACAACACAGAAGCGTCACGAGAAAGTCGTTCAGGAGATCTTCAACCGGATCTACGCAAAGGGCGATATCTATAAAGGCTCTTATAAGGGGCTGTATTGTACCCCATGCGAGAGCTACTGGACGGAGCATCAGCTCGATGAGAATGGCTGCTGCCCGGACTGTCACCGCCCGGTCCAGGAAGTCGCTGAGGATGCCTATTTCTTCAAGCTGAGCAAGTATGCTGACAAGGTACTGGCTTATATTGAAGAGCATCCGGACTTCATTCAGCCCGTGTCGCGTCGCAATGAGATGATCAACTTCATCAAACAGGGGCTGGATGATCTCTGTATTTCCCGTACCTCCTTCAACTGGGGGATTCCGGTACCGATTGACCCGAAGCATGTGATCTACGTCTGGTTTGATGCGCTCACCAACTATCTGACACCAATCGGCTTCCTGGATGATCCGGAAAAGTTCAAGAAATTCTGGCCGGCTGATCTGCATCTGGTCGGCAAGGAGATTGTCCGCTTCCACAGCATCATCTGGCCGTGTATCCTCATGGCACTTGATCTGCCGCTGCCAAAGAAGGTCTATGGACATGGCTGGCTCATTGTCGATGGCGACAAGATGTCGAAGTCCAAGGGCAATGTCATCGATCCGATCGGTCTGCTTGATGAGTTTGGTGCCGATGCGATCCGTTATTTCCTGCTTCGGGAGATTAATTTGGGACAGGATGGCAATTTCTCCCGCGATGCGCTGATCCAGCGTATCAACAGCGACCTGGCTAATGATCTGGGCAATCTGCTGCATCGTACGCTTAATATGATCGGCAAGTTCCAGGAGGGCGTGGTGCTTGCGCCACAGGGAGAAAGCGCGACGGATCAGTCTCTTAAGGCTGATGCGGCTGAGACGGTGCAGTTCTTCACGGAGAATATGGAAAAGATGGAATTGTCGCTGACCATTAAGAAGGTCTGGGCATTCATCAGCCGGGCGAACAAGTATATCGATGAGACGGCGCCGTGGGCGTTGGCCAAGGATCCGGCGAAAAAGCAGGAGCTGGCCAATGTCATGTATAATCTGGTCGAGTCGCTGCGTCATATCAGCGTCATGGTGGCACCATTCATGCCGGTTACTGCCGAGCGTATCTGGCAGCAGCTCAACCTGCCGCAGGCATTTGCTGAGGTTCAGCTGGCCGATATCCGCGAATGGGGCGGTACAACCGTTAACCGGAAAGTCGGGCAGCCGGAGCAGCTGTTCCCGCGTATTGAAGTTGAGAAGGATGAGAATCCTCAGCCGGCCAGACAGCCCAAGCCAAAGGCTGAAAAAAAAGAAAAGAAAGCAGCCGCACTGGATGGTGAGATTGCTTTTGAAGAGTTCTCCAAGATTCATCTGCGGGTAGTCAAAGTCCTGACGGCAGAGAAGGTGCCTGATACAGAAAAACTCCTGAAACTCACGGTCGATCTGGGCAGTGAACAGCGGGAGCTGGTCTCTGGTATTGCACAGAACTATGAACCAGCCGATCTCATCGGCAAGAATGTCATCATGGTCGTCAATCTCAAGCCGGCGAAGATCCGGGGAATTATCTCGCATGGTATGGTTTTGGCAGCTTCTCAGGGCAAGGATATGAAGCTTTTATCGGTAGATATGCCAGTGGGAGCTGTCGTCAAATGATTGAGATGGTCGACACGCATACCCATCTGAATGATGCGAAATTTGACGGTCAGGAAAAAGAGGTCATTGAGCGGGCGCGGGCCGCTGGTGTGACGCGTCTGATCAATATGGGGGATACGCTGGCTTCTTCTCAGAAGGCCGTAAAACTGGCAGAAACCTATGACGGTGTTTTTGCCGGTGTCGGTATCCATCCAGAAGAAGCAATCGAGATGACGGCCAGGGAAGATGATATCCTGGCCGCCTGGACGGAACTGCCCGGAGTGGTGGCTATTGGCGAGATTGGTCTGGATTACTACTGGGAAAAAGATCCAGACAAGCGGCAGCTGCAGCAGCGGCTGTTTATCCGCCAGCTGGACTTGGCCCGGCAGCTGCATCTGCCAGTATGTATCCATGACCGGGAGGCACATGGCGATACCATGCGGATACTCAGGCAGGAAGGCCGGGGTATCCGGGGGGTCATGCACTGCTTTTCCGGGAGCTGGGAAATGGCACAGGAACTGCTGCGGATCGATTGGTTTATAGGTGTGGATGGTCCGCTGACGTTCAAGAATGCAGCGAAACTGCCAGATATTGTTTGTGCAGCTCCATTAGACCGGATTTTGGTGGAGACAGATGCACCTTACATGACGCCTGTGCCGCTTCGCGGCCAGCAGAATGAGCCAGCTTATGTCCGTTATATAGCGGAGAAAGTAGCCGAAATCAAGGGGATTTCCTTGGCAGAAGTTGCTGAACAAACGTCACGGAATGCAGAAGAATTATATGCCCTCTGAAACGCGGATTTCGGGGTTTTTTTAACAAAAGTGGTGGACATACTTAGAAATAAGTGGTCCACCACTTTTCTATTCCCATTTTTCAGCTTGTTTTCAGCCTAAAGTGGGAGAATAAAGTTGTTGAATTTGACAAGGATGTTACCTCATGGTATACTTCTTAAAGTTCTTCACGAGAAACAGAAGGGGGCTTTTAATGAGTTTAACAAAACTTTTAGCATTTAATACCAACGAGAAGAAAATCCTGCTGTGTGTGATGCTCACGGCAATGATGATGCTGACGACGGGGTTTACCAATAGCAGCATTCCAACTGATATGCATCAGGTATCCATCGATGTTGATGGACATACGATTACCACGAAAACGACCCATACGAGTCCGGATTATATCCTGGCCCGGGCTGGTGTGAAACTTAGCGCCAGTGATGAGTTCCATCTGGAAAAGATGGGCGAAAACAACACGAAAATTACAGTCTATCGCGCGGTCCCGGTAACTGTATCGTATAAAGGTCAGAAACAGGAAGTTATGACCAGCAAGCAGACCGTAGGTGACGCCCTGATCGAGTTGGGCTATAATCTGGAGGATGTAGATGCAGCTCCAGGACTTGATACGAAAGTTCAGGCAAATTTAGACATAGCAGTAACTGACAGTGCCGCTAAACTTCAGGCATTGCAGCTTAAACGTGAAGAACAGATGAAACCCAAAGTACAGACCGATGCCGGCGTAATGAATTATACCGGGGTCTATACGATGGAAGCAACCGCCTACCTGCCGACCGACGGCAGCAGCACCGGCACAACGGCCATGGGAATCCCGGCCACATATGGTGTAGTTGCTGTTGACCCGAATGTGATTCCGCTTGGAAAACATGTGTATATTCCAGGCTATGGCACGGCGATTGCTGCTGATACTGGTGGCGCAATCCGCGGGGAGCGAATCGATCTCTGCATGGAGAGCTACGGTGCAGCCATGAATTTTGGCCGCCGGAATGTCACGGTATACGTCTTAGACTGACGCAGAAAAACCTTCCGGATTTGTTCCGGAAGGTTTTTTGCATTTGAGTTTATAATGTAGCAATCGGCAACTATTTGATGAGAAACTATGCTATAATTAAATGAGATTGGTTTCAAAACGACAGGTTATGACAGCCGCGACAGCACGTATTCCACGAAAGGACGAATATTGATGGATCAGAGCAGTACAGTCGCCTTGACAAAAAAGCTTATTCGTGATTATTACGAATTTGGAAATATCGTAGATATCCGCCAGCTTCTTACCGAGGATGTGGTGGCTTTTGGCATAAAATCAGAGTGTTATAGTACGGGGCCAAAAGCCGTCGAGCAATTTCTAAGGAAGATGCATCGGGCACTGGAGGCCTGCCGGGTCAACAAGATGAGCTGCGTGGAAAAAGCATCGGAGAGCGGAGTTACGGTCCGGGCCAATGTGGTCTATTCGACGAATGAGCGCATGCGCAACATGCAGCAGGTACTAGTGATGTTCCGGGACACGGCTGATGGCTGGAGAATCTGTGGTCTGCATTTTCAACGTGATGTGCGCCATGAACTCACTTATCAGATGGTCAGCTCGCAAATGCTCAACCGCGGTGAGTCTGGCACAGAGTCGATGGATGAGGTTATGGATCTGGTCGCATCTTATGTGAACTGTGCCTATGTCCAGTATCGCAATGAGAAGCAGCTGCCCATGGATTATTTCAGTGAAGAACTGTGGCGGATGCTGGGGTATGGCGCTGGAAAGGCGTTTGGTCTGGTGTCGCATGGGGATTTGGGCCCGCTGGTGCACGTGCAGGACCTGACCGTGAGCCGCGAGGAGATTCGACGACAGCTGTTCAAAGGGGACAGCTATCAGGCTGAATACCGTCTGCGGCGGCGTGATGGCAGTTATATCTGGTGCATGGAATGTGGCCGTTATGTGCGGAATAAGGAGACGAGTCAGGGGACGTTTAATGCGGTGATTACGAATCTTTCGCCGCTGAAGCAGACGCATACCTCATTTCTTCATAACCTTCAGCATGACAGGCTGACCAATCTATATAATAAGAAGACATTCTGCCGGCGGGTAGCAGAGACGATTGCCGACCATCCGGATATGACGTTTGAAATTATGAGGTTTAATATTGCCAGGTTTAAGGTCATCAATGATTTGTTTGGTGAAGAAACCGGGGATAAGCTGCTCCGTTATGTGGCGCATTTTCTTAAGAGCATCCGGCTCGAAGCCTGTGTTTATGGGCGTCTCTATGCAGATAATTTCATTCTCTGTTATCCGACAAAGGGAGAGGTGCGCTCCCATCTGATTCATTCCCTGCAGATGCTGGCTGAGTCCTTTGCCCTTGATTATCGGATTGATTTCTATTTTGGGGTCTATACTATCAGGGACAGGTCCCTGTCGGTAACGACGATGCTGGATCGTGCGGCGATGGGACTGTCCAAGGCAGCGCACAACGGGCTGATTGTCTGTGGCGAATATGATGATGATATGCGTGACACTATTGTGACCGAGCAGGTCATCGTCAATAATATGCAGGGATCCTTGCGGCGCGGAGAGTTTATCGTCTATTTGCAGCCTAAATATGAACTGATGAGTGAGAAAATGGTGGGGGCTGAGGCGCTGGTCCGCTGGCGTCATCCGCAGCTTGGTTTTATTTCCCCGGCCCGGTTTATTCCTATCTTCGAGCAGAACGGTTTTATTTACCAGCTCGATAAATACGTCTGGGAGAAGACCTGCCAGATTTTGCGGACCGATATGGATAAGGGGCGCCCGGTGCTGCCAATTTCGGTAAACGTATCCCGGATTGACCTTTATAGCCCGAATATCGTCAAGGTCTTTGAGGACCTCATCGAAAAATACAAACTTCCTCCGCATTTGTTGGAATTGGAGCTTACAGAGAGTGCTTATGTGGAGAATCCACAACAGATCATAGAGATTACAAAGGAACTTCAGTCCAAGGGGTTTCCAATCCTCATGGATGATTTTGGCAGCGGCTATTCCTCGCTGAACATGCTCAAGGATCTGCCAGTGGATATCCTCAAGATTGATTTAAAGTTTCTTGCGGATACGCACGAGGATGATCAGGGCCGTGGCAGCAACATCCTGACTTCGGTTGTCCGGATGGCCAAGTGGCTGCGTGTTCCTGTTATTGCAGAGGGCGTGGAGACGAAGAGCCAGGTCGATTTCCTGCGCCGAATCGGCTGCGAATGCGTGCAGGGCTTCTTTTATTCGCGGCCAGTGCCAGTTCCTGTTTATGAGGAAATGGTCACGAAAGGTTTTGAACTGACGGCTGGTGGAATGGAATCGGACTAACTATTCCCGCGTGCACAAGAACTAAAAAGGAAGCCTTCGCTGCCGAAGGCTTCCTTTTTAGTTCTTGTGCAGATTCATGTCGCCATGATCGGCTTCGGCTTTTTGAATCATGAGTTTCAGCCGTTCGATGTTTTTCTTGTGCTGGTTGATCGCAAAACCAATGCGGATATGTTCTTCTTCAGTGAAGTCCGGGTTTTGGTAAGACTTTTCGATTCGCTGCAAGCGTTCTTCTACTTCCTGCAGCTCGTTCTTCAAGGGTTTTACATGCTCAAGGGCGAAGCCGTAGATGGAGCGGATCTGATCTTCGACGTATTTGGCATAGCCGGGTTCGCCGGATTCGCTTTCCAGCCACTTGGCTACATGCTGCAGGATATCAAACGGGCTTTCGGCGCTGTGAATCATATGGACCAGATCCATTTTGATCTGCTGCTGCTGACCATGGGGCTGAGTCATGACGGGATTTATATGTTCTGGAGCAGCAGCCTCGTTGCCGGCTGGCTGCGGTGTTGTTTCATCCATAATATAGAGACCTCCTTCTGGTAATGGATCGCGAATGGTTGTTTATAGTATAGCAGAAAATGATGCGGTCTTAAAGTTTACGTGTTTACATAGAAAAATTAGAAAGGTGTTGCATGGAAACGCACATGTATGCTATAATGTCTCTATCCTTAAAGCGGTGAAGCCTTGGTTCATGTTCAGAACGGCGGGAACATGAATTTTTTTGTGCTTTCCGATGTACACTATAAATGGACAGAAGACTGTATAAATGAGAGAAGAGAGTGATTGCTATGAATACGATGAGCAAAGGTGAGATCATCACCGTTGGCTTTATGATGTTCTCCATCTTTTTCGGAGCGGGGAACCTGATCTTTCCACCAGCCTTGGGACAGGCGGCAGGAGACCATCTGGTGCCCGCTATTCTGGGATTTCTGACGACAGGTGTCGGCCTCCCGCTGATGGGAATTGCGGCCATTGCCTTTAAAGGCGGCAAGTACATCGAGTTTATCCGTGAGAAGACCTATCCGTGGTTTGCGACGATGCTGCTCGTTATCCTGTATCTTAGTATTGGACCATTGTTTGCCCTGCCGCGTACAGGGGCGGTTTCCTTCGAAATCGGTATCCGGCCGTTCCTGACGGACAGCACGCTGCTGGCCGGTCAGATCGGCTATACGGCGATGTTCTTTGGACTATCCTACTATCTGGCCTTGAATCCGAACAAGCTGATTGACCGTGTCGGCAAACTGCTGACACCAGCGCTGCTGTTTGTGCTGGCAATCCTGTTCGTGAAGTCTTTTGCCTCGCCGCTTGGTGATATCCTGACGCCGACGGGCAGCTATGTGGATGCACCTTTTGCGCAGGGATTCCAGGATGGCTACCAGACGATGGATCTGCTGGCATCGATTGCCATCGGTACACTGGTGGTCAACTCTGTCCGCATGCGCGGGGTCACAGGCAACCGTGCGATCGGCAAGGTCTGCATCATGGCCGGACTCATTGCCCTGTTTCTCATGGCCTGTGTCTATGGCTCATTGTCCTATCTGGGTGCGACCAGCGCCAGTGTGCTCGGACATTCCGTTAATGGCGGACAGCTGCTGGCCGATGCAGTCGGCATATTCTTTGGTCCGGCTGGCAATGTCATTCTGGCAATCATTATCGGACTGGCCTGCCTGACGACCTGCTGCGGTGTTGCTTCAGGCGCTGCCTGGTATTTCAATAAGCTGTTCAAAAACAAAATTTCCTATGAGCGCCTGCTGCTCATTATCAGTCTGTTCAGCTTTGCCGCCTCCAATATTGGGCTGACACAGATTATCGCACTGGCAGTACCATTCCTGGTCATGATCTATCCCCTGGTTATTGTGTTTGTTGTACTGTCGCTGCTCGATAGATTCATCGGCGGGCGTAAGCGTGTCTATCGCTGGGCCTGCGATATTACGCTGGCTTTTGCAGTAATCGACGGCCTCAATGCGGCTGGCGTGCAGGTACCAATTCTCAATGCGGTGCTGGCGGACTATGTGCCATTCTACAGCATTATGCTGGGGTGGCTGATCCCGGCGATTGCCGGCGCGGTGATCGGCTGGGTGGTCTCGCTATTCCAGACCGCGTCTGTTGAAGATACGGCAAAAGAATAACAAAAATGCGAATAAGCGGTCCGGAATTGTCCGGACCGCTTATTTTATCCACAGATTGCTTGTGCATTTTGGGGGAAAACGGTGGATAACTTGTGGAGGATGGCTCGAGTTATCCACAAATGGGAAAATGTAACAAAAGTTCCTGCCTGAATTAGTCATGGTATGTTATGCTGGTCGTCGATAGAAAAAATGGTTAAGGGGGCATATCGTGGATATCGAGAAGAAACGACAGCGGGAACAGGCAACGGTCCGCCAGATTGTCCGGATCTATTGCCGGGGACATCACCATGTGGTGGGCCCTGGCGGGCAGCTGTGTCCGGACTGTGAAGCGATTGCTGCCTATGCGGCGTCCCGGATTGCGGGTTGTCCGCGTATGGCTGTAAAGACGTTCTGCAGTGTGTGTCCAATCCATTGCTATGCCCGCCCACAGCAGGAGCAGGTTCTCCGGATCATGCGCTATGGTGGTCCCCGCATGCTGCTGCATCATCCGTTGCTGACATTACAACATATGCTGTTGGACTGGTGGTCGCACCATTGATGCCGGCTGTTTGCCCTGTCCCTTGACGCGCTCATGGGACAGGGCATTTTTAGTTCGGATTTTCGGATCGTTTTGCAGGATTGCGGCTGGTTCGGCGAGAATTGCTTTTGTATAGTTAAAACAATAATAGTTCTGGAAAAACAACAGAGAAGCATAAAAGGGGGAAATGTGCATGAAAATCAGGGAACTGGCTGTCGCCATGCTGGCAGTTGTCGTACTTACTATCGGTCTGACCGGCTGCAGTGATATGCAGCAGACGAGCGTCAGCAGCGGCGATGATGCTGACAAGGTCGTCGTTTACTGTCCGCACCCGCTGTCATTCATCAACCCGCTCGTCGATGCGTTTGAGCAGGAAAGCGGTATTCAGGTCGAGGTGGTAACCGCTGGCGCGGGTGAGCTGCTCAAGCGCGTGGAGTCGGAGCAGGGCAACCCGCGGGGCGATATATTCTGGGGCGGTATGCTCTCAACGATGGAGACGAAGGCCGCGTTGTTCGAGCCATATACCTCGGTCAACGAGAGCCATGTACAGGCTGTATTCAAGAATGAGGAAGGCGCGATGACCCGCTTCACCGATATCCCGAGCGTGATCATGGTCAATACGAATCAGGTCGGCAATATCAGGGTTGAAGGCTATGCGGACTTGTTGAATCCGGCTCTCAAGGGCAGGATTGCCATGGCAGATCCTGCGAAATCTTCTTCGTCCTATGCGCATCTAATCAATATGCTGTATGCGATGGGCAAGGGAAATCCAGACCAGGGGTGGGATTATGTGGAGAAGTTCTGCCGGAATCTGGATGGCAAGCTGCTTGCCAGCTCGGCAGATGTCTATAAAGGCGTAGCTGATGGTGAGTATGCTGTCGGCTGCACGTTCGAGGAAGGCGGTGCGAAGTATGTCGCCGATGGTGCACCGGTCAAGTTAGTCTATATGCGGGAAGGCGTCATTTCGAAACCGGATGGCATCTATGTGATCAAGAATGCCATACATATGGAAAATGCCAGGAAATTCATTGATTTCATCACCGGCAGGGAAGCCCAGACGATCATTGCTCAGAAACTGCACCGCCGCAGCGTCCGCGATGATGTCGCTCCACCGGTCGGCCTGCTTGAGAAGAAAGATATCCGGATTATCCATGATGACGAGGACGTTGTGAACGAGAATATGAAAGCCTGGCTCGACAAGTTTAAGGCTATATTTACGGGCGTTCAGTAAGCTGAAAATCCGAAAGGAAGAGGCTGTTCCGTGGGCAGCCTCTTTCTTCTGCGTTAAAATACCGGTATAATGATAGAGAAAAGACCTATTGCAGCGAGGCAAAAGACAGTCTCATTATCATGCCGCAGGCGGCAGGCAGACTGCTGCTGGAAGGAGAAAAAAACATGAGTCATAGACCCTATGAAACATATATGCTGATTACTGATCTGGATGGTACGCTGATTCCGCGCGGTGGAGTCGTCTCGGAGGCGAACCGGGCTGCTATTCGTTCCTTTGTTGATGGCGGCGGCTGTTTCGGCATTGCGACCGGCAGAACACCTGAAGCGGCTGCCGGTTACGTAGAGGGGCTGCCAATCAATGCGCCCTGTGTATTCTTCAACGGATCGATGTTGTATGACTGGGGGGAGCAGCAGGTGCTCGCAACCCGTCCCCTGCCACCGGCGGCCGGTGGTGATAAAACCATCTGGCCCCGTTTTGCCCGGACCTGTCTGGAACGGTTCCGGGAGGCCTGCATCGAGGTCTATACTGCTGACAACTGCCATATCATTAGTCCAGCCGCCTATGATGATCCGCGGCTGGCGCATGAGTACTACCAATATGAGCATTGCGCCATCGATAAACTGGCAGATATCGATCAGACGCCATGGCTGAAGTTCTTTGTCAATGCGGAGCCGGCAGTGCTGCGGCAGCTTGAGCAGCTGGCCGCTGATTTCGGGATAACGGAGCTGGCCGACAGTTTCTACTCCGAGGTGAATTATTATGAGTTTGTGGCGAAGGGCGCGTCGAAAGGCGCAATGCTGGAAGAAGTACGGAAACTGCCGAAGTATGAGCAGCTCTCAATCATTGCGGCCGGGGACTATCTGAACGATAATGCCATGCTGCATTTGGCTGATATCGGCGTGGCTTCGGGCAATGCTCATGCGCTGACAAAAGCAGCTGCCGATCGGGTCGGCTGTGATGCGCAGGAGCATCTGATGGCCTGGATTATGAAAAATGTAGTGGCGTGTTAAGGAGGGACAAACGATGAGAAAAAAGAAGATTTATGTACTGGCTACTGGCGGGACCATTGCCGGCCAGGCGGCAGATAAGACGGCGACAACAGGCTATGAGGCTGGAACAATCGGCATCGAGACATTGCTGGCTGCCGTGCCCGAGATTCACAATATTGCCGAGATTGCTGGTGAGCAGCTGGCTGGTATCGACAGCAAAGATATGACCGAGACAATCCAGCTGCAACTCGTGAAGCGCTGCAATGAACTGCTCGCTTTTGAGCAGGCGGATGGGATTGTCATTACGCACGGGACGGATACGATGGAGGAGACGGCCTATTTGCTGAGCCTGCTGGCCTGTACGGACAAGCCTATCGTGCTGACTGGAGCGATGCGTCCGGCTACGGCGATCAGTGCGGATGGTCCGCTGAATCTGCTCGATGCGGTAAGGGTTGCGGCCAGTGATAAGGCGCATGACATGGGGGTCATGGTGGTCATGAACAATCAGATCGATGGTGCGCATGATGTGACCAAGAGCCATACGAGCGCGGTGCATACCTTCCAGTCGCCCAATGGCGGCTCGCTGGGCTGTATTAATGATGGTATCGTAGAATTTCAGCGTCAGCCCTTGCAGACTCATCTGCCAAACAGCCTGACGCTCAGCGAAAATTTGACGGTCCTGCCATCAGTGGTTGTTCTCTATGGTTATGCCGGTGATGATGGGCGGCTGGTGGCAGCGGCTATCGCTGCCGGAGTGAAAGGAATTGTTTACGCTGGCATGGGCAATGGCAGTATTCCGGTACCAGCCGAGCGCGAACTGGCCCGGGCTGTGCGGACAGGTGTGACGGTAGTGCGCAGCAGCCGCAGTTATGCTGGCTGTGTCACGTCAGCGGAGGATTCGTATATCCGGGCAGGATTTCTGGAAGCTGGTGCACTGAATCCCGCTAAAGCAAGGATTCTGTTGCAGCTGGCCCTCGCTGAGTCGAAATGTCCGGCGGCGATTCAGGCGATGTTCCGTCAATATTAATTATTTCTTTATCTTGTTTTGCTTCGTTATCATAAAGTTTTCATAGTCAATCAGTCTCTTTTTAGATTCAGCTGTTAAAATAGAGGTTGTAATGAACCAATAGAACCGAAATGGTCTGGAGGGAACTATAATGAAAACAGTAAAAGATAATCCTGAGATAACGAATGGCCAGCGAATCGAGGAAAATGGACTGGGGACGGCTCCCTGTCATGCACAAAAAAGATTCCACAAGTTCCGGTCCAGGTATTACTCACATAAGATGATGAATACAGGCTGGACGTTGCGGTCTTTGACGGCGGCCATCCTGATGGTGCTGATGGTGCTGGCTCCGGTCAGTATGACCCGCAGTCTGGCGGCGCCAGCCTCAGATCCACAGGATTCCATGGGGACTGGAACGGTAATCGGTGAAATGGCCGACATGCGGTCATCCCGTGGTGAGAGCCGGCTGACAAAACGTCAGCGCGCGCAATTGCTGGCTTGGGAATTGCTCGGGCGCGCCGATGGAGCTGAACCGCTGGTGACCGCTGATATGAAGGCTCTGGAGCAGGGCTCGACACGCCTTCAGGGACTGGAGTATCGCATCAAGGGCGAGGACAGCCTGGTGCGCAAGATCCTTGCTGATGCCGATGAGGCACAGGTCAGCCTTGATCAGGCGGCGGCAGAGATCAGCGATGTTCTCCGCTATACGCTCATCTGTCCGGATGATGCCTACAGTCAGGAGGTGCCTGCAGCAATAGCACAACTGACGGCACGCGGCTATACGCTGACGAAATTCAGGAATGCCTGGGGCGGGAAATTCTATCAGGGTGTGAATGTACAACTGATGAGTCCTGAGGGCGTCCGGGTAGAGCTGCAGTTTCATACGCCGCAGTCATTTGCCATAAAACAGGCCTCGCATGAGGTCTATGAGATACGCCGCAGTCCGGTTTCGACCCCGGAGCAGGTGGCTGAAGCGACACGTCGAAGCATCGAATATAATGCTCAGGTGTCAGTGCCGGTTGGAGCCAGAGCAATCTGCTGGCCTAAAGCGGCCTGACGCGATAAAAAATTAGTTCTGCCAGAAATTGGACAGTTATCCACAGAATTATCCACATACCGGTGGATAAGTTGATAAATGTGTGGGTAAATTAAATAAATATGTGGATGAGTGGATGGCGATGGCAGGAAATTATAGGCCTGCAGGAATAATTCAAAGAAAATGTAAAAAACGCTTGACAATATCGGGTGAAATAGTTAAAATATATTTTGTCAGTCAGCGACAGAGACAGCCATCTGGTTGCTTCGTTGTTGGAAGGCAAATGCGGAAATAGCTCAGTGGTAGAGCACCACCTTGCCAAGGTGGGGGTCGCGAGTTCGAGCCTCGTTTTCCGCTCCATATTGCGGAAATAGCTCAGTGGTAGAGCACCACCTTGCCAAGGTGGGGGTCGCGAGTTCGAGCCTCGTTTTCCGCTCCATATTGTTTGCAAGATTCTCTTGTGGAGTCTGGGCCTATAGCTCAGTTGGTTAGAGCAACCGGCTCATAACCGGTCGGTCCTTGGTTCGAGTCCAAGTGGGCCCACCATTTACATTAGATCTTACATATACATCATGACTCAGTAGCTCAGCTGGATTAGAGTATCTGACTACGAATCAGAGGGTCGGGGGTTCGAATCCCTCCTGGGTCACCATGATGTGGGTAGGTGCCCGAGTGGTTAAAGGGAACAGACTGTAAATCTGTCATCTTCGGATTACGATGGTTCGAATCCATCCCTGCCCACCACTGAAATCACAGCGTCGCGCAAGCGGCGCTTTTTTCGTATATGATTTTGAGCGTGAAAAAGCTCCTCTGCAAGCGGAGGAGCACCAGATTATTCTTTTACCGGGCAGGAAACGGATTCGGAACCGCGCTCTGCGGTATGCTGGCCCTCGAACAAAGCCTGGCTGACGCGCCGCATGAGCTCGTCTTCCTCGGCGGCAGCTGAGAAGACAACCTGCTTCTCGGCTGACAGGCATTCGCCGTCCAGTTCCGTAATGGCCAGCTGCAGACGATGGGCCCTGTCCTTGCGGAACGAGTAACTGAGCCGTGTTGTGAGCCATTCCGTGATCATCTCGATGTTTTGGAATGATGCGACCTTGTTGTAGCCTTTATAGATCTCAGCTGCGATTGCCGCGGCTTTTTTCTTGTCTTCGGTTGCACCGATGATGGAGAAGGTATTATTCTGGTTCTCGGTGACCAGACTGGTGATAATATACAGCATGGATAAGTTCCTTCCTAATTATGTGAATGTATTATTCGTTATATGAGCTATTGTAGCAAATTCTGTTCAGATGTCAATTTCCGGTGTTCATTGCCGCCGGCTTTTCTGCTGGCTTTGTGTATACATATTATGGACATTGCTGAAAAATGTCCATAATGAAAAACAGGATTACAAAAATGGTAAAATTTTTGTTTTATTTTACAGAAGAAATAGTTATATAGAGAAGATGAACAGGCATGGTTTGAGTGATTTGTATTAAAAATATAGACTATATGTATTTATTTTATAGAAAAGGCACTCTGCACAGGCTGGTTGTAACAGTTTTTACAGTTTGTATCGCTTTTATAATGCTTTTATTTGTGCTATAATGTCCTCTGGTAAAGAACAATAAATAGGCTCAGCAGGGGATATGCATTCTGCTGAAGGAACAGTTAGGAGATTTATTATGGTTGAATCACATCCAGTAAACCGTAAGAAAGCGTTCAATATGCTCTTTTTCCTGGAGTTCTGGGAACGTTTCGGGTACTATGGACTGCAGGCTGTGCTGGCTTCGTTCTTCGTGAAGAGCCTGGGCATGGAGGATGCAGAATCATTCGTTGTTTTCGGCGCTTTCAGTGCCATGGTCTATGGTTATGTTTCTATCGGCGGCTATCTGGGCGACAAGGTGCTGGGAACGCAGCGCACAATCACGCTCGGGGCAATCGTGCTGACTATCGGCTATGCGCTGATGGCATTTGCCGGTGCGGACAAGACTCTGGTATTCCTCGCTCTTGGTGCGATTGCCTGTGGTAATGGTATCTTCAAGGCGAACCCGTCATCATTGTTGTCCAAACTATACGAAGGCGACGAGAAACATCTGGACAGTGCTTTCACGATGTATTACATGTCTGTGAATATCGGCTCCTTCCTTTCGATGCTGCTTGTACCAATTGTTGGCGGCCGCTATGGCTTGTCCCTGGGCTTCTCTATCTGCGCCATGGGTCTGGTGCTGGCAGTCGGCAGCTTTATCGGTTTCCGCTATCTGGTCAAGGGGATTGACTCGCCGGCTGGTGCGAAGCCATTGTCGCTGCCAAAACTCGGCGTGACAATTGTTGGTGTTATCATAATGACAGTGTTCTCGGCATGGATGCTTTCGCATCTGTCGGTTGCCCACTGGCTGCTGCTGATCATCGGTCTGTGTGTATTCGGCGTGTTTTTCAAGATGATCTTCCAGTCGCATGGTGCAGAGCGCAGCAAGATGATTGCGGCCATGATCCTCATCGTGGAAGCTATCGTATTCTTCACGCTGTATCAGCAGATGCCGACCTCGTTGAACTTCTTCGCAATCAAAAACGTCGAGCATGAGCTGTTGGGCATTACGATCTCGGATGCTGAGGTGTTCCAGACGCTCAATCCATTCTGGATTATGCTGGCCAGTCCGCTGCTTGCCTGGATGTATTCGCATTTTGGCGATAAAGGAACGGACCTTTCCATGCCGGCCAAGTTTGCGCTGGGCATGCTGCTGACGGCGGGATCATTCTTGGTGGTCGGTCTGTCAGCTGACTTTGCAAACGAAGGCGGCATCGTATCGGCTTGGTGGCTGGTGGGGTCTTATTTCCTGTCGAGTATTGGCGAGCTGCTGATCAGCGGCCTGGGCCTCTCGATGATTTCGAAGCTGGTTCCGCAGCGCCTGATCGGTTTTCTGATGGGGGCATGGTTCCTGACAACGTCTATCTCGGCTGTGCTCGGCGGCTGGGTCGCTGCATTGACCACTGTACCGAAAAGTGTTGTTGATCCAGTCCAGACGCTGGCTGTATACTCACATGTATTCATGCAGATCGGTTTGGTGACGTTAGCAGTGACTGTGGTTATGGCTTTGACTGTACCGGTGC
Organism: Selenomonas sp.; assembly: GCA_018052705.1. Lineage (GTDB taxonomy): Bacteria > Bacillota > Negativicutes > Selenomonadales > Selenomonadaceae > Selenomonas_A. The sequence goes on from JAGPMW010000008.1 coordinate 36,064, forward strand.
TGAACCGTCTGATCAACAAATCGGATGAAAGCGAGCAGGATACTGAAGTTGCTGCTGGACACTGATTTACTATAGAGAAGAGTGCTGCTGCCGTTGGCGGTGGCATTTTTTTTACATCATTTTTGCAACAAAAAAGAGCTCATCCAACGGATGAACTCTAAATTTCAAAATGGTGACCCAGGAGGGATTCGAACCCCCGACCCTCTGATTCGTAGTCAGATACTCTAATCCAGCTGAGCTACTGAGTCATTTTCTTGGCTGATCACTTGCGCAATCAACGTATATTATAATAGCATCCATTGGTGATTGTGTCAACACTTTTTTAAAAAAATATTGGATGCGTTTAATTAAATAAAAATATGAATATAGTTCATCTTTTGCTTTTCAGCGGGAGGAATTTCCGATATAATAGTAAGAAGTGAGCAATCGGAGAAGCGCAGCGTATGGCTGCGAGGCTCTTGCAGGTTGGAGGCGATTGGTATGGAAGAAAAGATGGGTCGGCGGGAGCGGAAAAAACTGCTTTCACGCAGGGCAATCCTGGATGCAGCAGTGTCACAGTTCAGTCAGAAGGGCTTTCGTGAGACTTCCGTAGCGGACATTATGAATGCGGCCGACCTTGGGATCGGGACATTCTATAATTATTTTCAATCAAAAGAAGAAATACTTATGCACCTGTTGGGGCGCATGGTAACAGAAGTTGATGATGCGTTGGCTGAACTGCGGGCAGCGAAGCGCCCGGCCCGTGAGCAGCTGGCTGTTGGCTGCCGGATTACGGCAAAGTTTCTCGATGAGAACCGCTATGTCCTGCCGCTTTTTCTGTCGGCGGCAGATAAATCGGGCATGCCGGAGGAACAGCAGCATAAGTCGGAGATGCCGGCGCCGGGATTCAAGCCGGTGTTCGAGCGTATCCTGCGTGCGGGGCAGGCGGCTGGCGAGGTTCGCCGGGATGTGGCACCGGAGCTTATTGCTGAGATGTTCCATACCATTTATCAGGCCGCAGCGTTCAGCAAGCTGCCAGTGCCGTTTCAGGAGAATGTAGCCATGAAGACGCGGCTGCTGCTGGATGGAATCAAGACGGAAAACGAAAACAAGTGAGCCGGAAATTTGCCGGCTGGATCGATATTATATTTAGGAGTAGGATCAATGATTAGTGTAACAAAACTTTTATTTGCCAGAGAATATTTCGGAGATAGTCTGCGTTATACGAAGACTGCTCATAGCATGCGCAATGGTGCCGGTGAGGGGATGGGGCCAGTGGTGGTCTGGAACTCAACCAAGACTTGTAATCTTAAATGCATCCATTGCTATATGAAATCTGACGCGCAGAAATATAAGAATGAGCTGACAACGGATGAGGCCAAGAAATTCATTGATGACCTGGCTGAATTCCATGTGCCGGTGCTGCTGTTTTCGGGCGGTGAACCGCTGATCCGCCCGGATTTTTTCGAGCTTGCTGAGTATGCACAAAAGGCAGGGGTCCGTCCGACGCTGTCGACGAATGGAACGCTGATTACCCGTGAGGTTGCTCAGCAGATCAAAGACATTGGTGTGGGCTATGTCGGTATTTCACTGGACGGGCTCAAGGATGTCAACGATAAGTTTCGCGGGGCTGAGGGCGCCTATGAAAAGGCCATGAAGGGCATTGAGAACTGCGTAGCCGTAGGACAGCGGGTTGGCCTGCGTTTTACGATCAATCACCATAATATACAGGAACTGGACCGGATCTTTGACTTCATCGAGGAAGAGCAGATCAACCGGGTCTGCTTCTATCATCTGGTTTATTCCGGCCGTGGTGAGGCAATGGTCAATCAGGATGTTACGCCAGCCGAATCCCGTCAGGCGATGGATACGATCATCCGCCGGACCAGGGACTTCGAGGAGCGCGGTCTGGAAAAAGAGATTCTGACCGTTGACAATCACTGTGACGGTGTCTACATGTATCTGAAGGCACTCGCGGCAGGGGAGGATGAGACGGCGGCCCAGATCAAGAAGTTCATCTCGATGAATGGTGGCAATCGTTCCGGCATTGCCTTCGGTGAGGTTGATCCGCTGGGGTATGTCCATCCAGATCAGTTTACGCAGCATCACACCTTTGGCAATGTGCGGGAGCGCAAGTTCGGCGATATCTGGTCGGATACCTCTAATCCAATCATGGCTGGACTCAAGGACCGTAAACCGCTGCTTAAGGGGCGCTGTGCAAAATGCAGGTTCCTTGACAACTGCAACGGCAACTTCCGGACGCGGGCTGAGGCCTGCACGGGCGATTTTTGGGAGTCGGACCCGTCCTGCTATCTGACGGATGAGGAAATCGGCTTGACGGAGGGGAAATAAATGAAAATTATATCCTGGAATACGACCAATGCCTGCAACATGTACTGTGCTCATTGTTACCGCGATGCCGGCTGCAAGGCAGAGGAGGAGCTCAATACCGACGAGGCCAAGAAACTCCTGCGGGAGATTGCCAAAGCCGGCTTTAAGATCATGATCTTCTCTGGCGGCGAGCCGTTGACCCGTCCGGATATCATTGAGCTGGTGCAATACGCATCAGACCTGCACCTGATTCCGGTGTTTGGCACCAATGGCACGCTGATTACGCTTGAGATGGCGCAGAAGCTCAAGGATGCTGGCGCCAAGGGGATCGGCATATCTCTTGACTCGCTTGACAAGGCGAAGCATGACAAGTTCCGCAGCTTCCCAGGTGGCTGGGATGGTGCCGTACAGGGCATGAAGAACTGCCGGGCCGTTGGGCTGCCGTTCCAGATTCATACGACGGTCATGGACTGGAATCAGCATGAGCTTGAGGCCATGACTGACTTTGCCGTCGAGATCGGTGCCAAGGCTCATCATTTCTTCTTTCTTGTCCCGACCGGCCGGGCCAGCACTATCGAGGCGGAATCCCTGCGCGCTGAGCAGTATGAGGATGTACTCACGCGTATTATGCGCAAGCAGGAGCAGGTCGACATTGAGCTTAAGCCGACCTGTGCGCCCCAGTTCCTGCGCATTGCCGATCAGATCGGCGTCAAGACGCGCTTCCATCGCGGCTGTCTGGCTGGACTTTCCTACTGCATCATCAGCCCGCGCGGCAAGGTGCAGCCCTGTGCTTATCTCAATATGGAGCTTGGCGATGTGCGCGAGACTCCTTTTGATGAAATCTGGGCGAATAATGAAGTTTTCAAAAAGCTGCGCACGATTGAATACAGCGGCGGCTGCGGCTCGTGCGATTACAAAGGCGCCTGCGGCGGCTGCCGTGCGCGTGCTGCCTGCTATCATGATGGCGACTACATGAGCGAAGAGCCATGGTGCCTCTACCATGGCCGCCGTGGTGAGTAAGCAGAAAGATGAAAGAGTTTTTGCCAGGCTTTCTGGCTGCAATGAATGTTGCGGCCTTTGCTGCCTACGGCAGTGATAAATACAGATCCCGGCATGGGCAGTGGCGGATCAGGGAGCGGACGCTGCTGCTGCTGGCACTGCTCGGCGGCAGCGCCGGTGCCTGGCTGGGCATGCAGGTGTTCCGGCACAAGACGCAGCATCTGAAGTTCAAATACGGAGTGCCGGTTATTTTTCTGATTCAGCTGGCTGGTGCAGTCTGGTTCTGAAAGGGTGATCATGTGATTAAGCTGATTTTATCGGATATGGATGGTACACTGTTGGATGATGATGGCCAGGTGCCGGAGGGGTTCGATACGGTAATCGGGCAGCTCCGGGAGCGCGGGGTGATCTTTGCGCCATGCTCGGGGCGGCAGTATTTCTCCTTGCTCGACAGCTTCAAAGGCTATGAGGATGAATTCCTGTTCCTGGCGGAGAATGGAACAATGGTACGCTATCGTGGGCAGGAATTATTTTCCAGTGCGATGAGGCGTGAAACTGGTCTGCAGGTTCTGGCAACCGCGCAGTCTTTGCCGGGAACCTATCAGGTGTATTGTGGCAAACAGGATGCCTATATCCTGGAGGAGCAGCATACGCCTGAGCTTCAGGCGGAACTCAGCAAGTACTATACTCATTCCGCCATTACAAGCGATTTTGAGCATTTAGACGATGAACTGATCAAGGTGTCTGTATTTGATCCGACCGGTCATGCCGCAGCTACGATCTATCCGCTATTAGCCAAATATGACGGTCCGCTGCAGGTGGTGCTGTCGAGCGACTATTGGGTGGATGTCATGAATTTCGGCATCAATAAAGGTATTGCCATCCAGCAGGTGCAGAAGAAGTTGCATATTGCTCCCAATGAGTGTGCCGCGTTTGGTGATTATATGAATGATGCAGAGATGATGAGCTCGGTTTACTACAGTTTCGCAATGGCGAATGCACATCCGAAGATTAAGGAACTGGCGCGCTTTGAGACGGCAAGCAATCAGGAGCATGGGGTCCTTAAGGGAATCCAGTGGCTGATGGACCAGAAGCTCTGCTGAATATCCTATAATATGTATGTAAAACTGTAACTTTTGTGGTGGCTGTGCTACAATGAGGTTACAGTTTTATTTTTTGAGAGGATGTGCGATATGAAGATTGACTACCATATGCATTTTGAAAAGGGTTCCTATGATAAAAACTGGGTGGAGGGGTTCTTCACCGCAGCCAGTCAGCGTGGTCTTTCCGAGATCGGTATCTCCGAACATTCGCATACATTTCCCGAGTTCAGGGATCTTTATTACGAGGATCTGGTGCTTGATGATTCCTTTATCGGGCGGTTTCAGCAGCAATGGCTGAAAGCAAACAAATTCAAGTATACGCTGGCTGATTATTTCCGTTTCATGGCGGAGCTGCAGAAAACGCATACAGTCAAGACGGGCATTGAAGTATGTAATTTCCAGAATCAGGCGAAGGTCCGCGATATCTTGTCAGAATACGATTTCGACTATGTCATCGGGTCGGTGCATTTCATTCGCGGCTGGGCCTATGATTCGGCGGAAATCAAGGCTGAGTGGGATCGTCATTCGCTGCAGGATATCTATGAGTGGTATACGGAAGAGATTGAGAAGCTCGCAGCGGCAGGGCTCTATGATGTCCTGGGGCATCCGTTCAATATCCGTCTGTTCCGGATTCTGCCGGATTTCGATGTGACACCCTATCTGACGCGGGCGGTCAAGGCCCTGAAGTCTGCTGATATGGTGGTCGATGTGAATACGGGAACGCTTTATCGTTATCCGATTGCGGAAATATCACCATATCCGGATTTCATGCGATTGGCCGCGGAATATGATTTGCCAGTCATTCTGACTTCTGATGCACATCAGCCGGCAGATTGCGGGGCGTATCATCAGGAGGCGGCAGATTATGCAGCGTCTTTTGGATATACGAAAACCGTTCAATTTACTCATCGGCAGCGCAAAGTTATTGCACTGGAATGATGTTATATTTATAATTTATAGATATGATAAAATAACAGATATCTATTGACAGAAAAACAATTCTGGCCTATAATAAAAGTGTACCAAGAGAAGTGTTTTGGTTGAGCCAAAGCTGGAAATTTCCAATATTCTTGTTACGCGAGCTTAAGTTTTTTATGAGATTACTCGATATAACTTGCAACAAAGAGTAACTGCAGGCGACATTGCAGCTGCGTTGATTGACGATAGGCAAAAAGAGGCTGTGGATGGCTTTTATATATTTGTCATTGCAATCATAATTTGGGGCAAGGAGTGATCATCATGAAGGTACAGATTTATTCACAGTGGATGGAAGATGTTTATATTCCTGTACGAGTAAAACAGTTCACAAAAGCAGCGAAGCTCATGGGACATAATGGTTTTAAGGCTTATGCTGAAGGTCATGACGTGGTCGATCTGGCTCAGACAGACCGCAAATCTGATGAGCGTCAGGTAGTAGCAATGTGGCTCGATAACCGTGAGAATGACATCGTGGCAAAAGGCGTTGCGTAGCAGAATATGGAATAATGGCGTCCCTGATGAATTAAGCAGGCGGCGCCTTTTTTTGTGCAGACTCGATCAGAAAAGTCCCGGCAGCCATCAAAATAGCTGCCGGGACTTTTGGTCGTGGAATCAGTGTGTAGTTTTGGGCGGCGTGGGGATGGTGATGTCGAGTTTTACTTCCTGGACGGCAGCCGCCTCCTGCCGCATCTGGGCAGCGGTCTTCTGGCTCCAGACCTGCTGGACCTTTTTGATATAGCCATCTTCAGAGAACGGCTTATCCTGCTGGTGCCTGACGTGTTTTCTGAGTATGTCCATGAAACTGCTGTTTACAGGGACATCGCGCTGGGCCAGCAGGATCTGCAGTGTGGTGTCGACCAGATAGAGATGGATCGTTTCATCACGAAGACTTTTTTCAGTGGGCTTAAGTTCCGGCTGGATGCCAGTCAGTGAGAATGGAGCGTCGCCCCAGCCTTCTTTGAAGATGCCGTCAATCTGATAGAGGAAAAACAGCAGTCCAGCCTGCTCATAGAGGGCCAGTTCCATCTTGCCCGTGCGGAAGGCTTCAATGGCGATGAGATCGGTACGCGAGAGCTGCAGGATGAACATGCAGCCGTTGGCGTCGATCTGGAACATGCCGCCGTCCTGCTGTGTTTTTATCGGCAGTGGAAATTTATCGCCAATCTGGAAATTCATATAGTCGCTCATGAAAAAACTCCTTCATAATTCTAGGTTTTGCGTATAACAACAGTGTACCATATTTTCAGGGGATTGTGCTATACTGAAGGCAGCAGGTACGGATAAGGAGTGATGAATCATGAGTCTCAATGATACGCCGCGGGCGAATCGTCTGCATATCGGCCTTTTTGGCCGCCGTAACAGTGGTAAGTCATCGCTGGTCAATGCGTTGACGGGACAGCAGGTGGCAACGGTATCCGCTGTGCCGGGGACAACGACAGATCCAGTGTATAAAGCGATGGAGCTGCACGGAATCGGTCCGGTAGTGTTCATCGATACGGCCGGTTTCGATGATGAAGGGCTGCTCGGGAAGCTTCGGGTCGAAAAAACCGAACTGGCCGCGAAGGAAACCGATATTGCCGTTGTGCTCTTTAGTAATAAGGATATGACGGAGGAGCTCGGCTGGGTAGAGCGCTTTCGCCAGGCGAAGACACCGGTAATTGCGGTGATCAGTCAGACTGATGATATGGCTGATGGCGGGCAGGCCCTCGCGCGAGCAGTCAGCGAGGCGCTGACGATGACGCCGCTGCTGGTCAGTGCCCGTCAGGGCACTGGTCTTGATGCCCTGCGCGGTGAGCTGATCCGTCAGCTGCCGGAGGACTATGAGCAGCGCGGGATTACAGGGGCACTTTGCGCTGCGGGGGATACGGTTCTGCTGGTGATGCCACAGGATATTCAGGCACCGAAGGGCCGGCTGATTCTGCCGCAGATGCAGACTTTGCGGGAGCTGCTGGACAAGAAGTGTCAGGTGATGTCCTGTACGACAGACTGCATGGAGAGCGCGCTGGCGGGACTCCGTGAGCCGCCGGCTCTGATTATTACGGATTCGCAGGCATTTCGCACGGTGCATGCGCTTAAGCCCGCGGCAAGCCGGCTGACCTCATTTTCGGTGTTGTTTGCCGGTCATAAGGGCGATATCCGCTACTTCACCGAGTCGGCGCAATCCATCGGCGAACTGCCCGCAGAGGCGCATATCCTGATTGCGGAGGCCTGCACCCATCGGCCGCTTAGTGAAGATATCGGACGGATCAAGCTCCCGCGTCTTTTGCGCCAGCGGCTGGGGGACGGCATCCATATCACGGTGACAGCTGGCCGGGATTTTCCCGAGGATCTGTCGGGGATTGATTTTGTCATCCATTGCGGTGCCTGCATGTTCAATCGCAAATATGTCCTGAGCCGGGTGGAAGCCTGCCGGACGCAGGGAATTCCGATGTCCAACTATGGGATTACGATTGCGGCTTTGCTCGGAATCCTTGATGATGTAGCTCTGCCGGAATGATTTGCCGTCAGCTGGGAAATACGATACAATGGACATAATTGAAGAAATCAAGGAATTACGATACGAGGTGAATTGTAATGAAGAAGCAAATCATTCATTGGCTGGGCCTTGGTGTGCTGATGTTCTGGCTGCTAGCCGGGCAGACCGTTCTGGCGGCTGCAGCCCAGCAGCCGGGCTGGTACTGGCTGAGTTCGGATGACAATTATAGCAAATATTTCGATCCGGAGTCGGTTGTGGTGACCAACTCGGTGCTGACGGCTCATGGGCCGGTGCCGACAGAGATTCAGGTCTGGACCAAGACCGCGTACAGCTATAGTGGGGCGCAGGAGACACTGAATGCCTATGGACTGGCCAATAAGTTCAACGATCCTGGCAAATTGTCCTACAGTACGGCACAACTGCTGATTAAGCCACAATATCGTACGGTGCAGTATCAGGAAGAGCATTTCTATGATGCGCAGGGAACGGTGATCTGGTCCAAGGCAGATCCGGCGCCCAAGGAAAAAGAAATCAATTCCCAGCAGTTTGATGAGGCATTCTATACGGCTGCCGTCGATCAGGCCTTTCACCAGTCGACAGAAACGGAGCGGGCCAAAGCTGAGAATCGCTGGACCACTATTTTTGATGTGACGACACCGGAGGGCGCGCGCACCCATACGACCGCGGATACAACGACAATGCGCATGCGGGGCGACAATCTGATCTTCTGGGAGTGGCAGGAGACGAAAGATGCCAACGGCAAGGTAGTTGAGATCAAATTCCTCAAGATGGCAGTCAATCTGCCCCAGGCGACGGAGAAAGTTGTCAGCGGCAAATACTGGACCGCTCAGTCTGGCTGGCAGTCACTGGACGACAGTCTTGACGGGCAGTACCGCATGGTCAGCAAGACCTCGAATGAGTATAAGACCATTACGGCGCTGCGGGAATATGTAGATCGGAATGCTGCCTGGGTCAACCGGTATGCCCTGGAATAATCGAATCGTGTCATGATGTTTTTATCGGCCTGTCCATTTCGCGTATAAAGGACAGGCCGATTTGTGTTATAATGTAAACACGTATATTCATTGCAACTGACGATGAGAACAATAATGAAGGATGTGGTTCAATGCCAATTAAGATACCTAATCAATTACCGGCGGCACATATACTCGAAGGCGAGAATATCTTCGTCATGGATGCTGACCGGGCCTATAGTCAGGATATTCGTCCGCTGAAGATCCTGATCCTGAACCTGATGCCAATCAAATATATAACCGAGACGCAGCTGCTGCGTCTGCTGGGCAACAGCTCCCTGCAGGTTGAAGTGGATTTTATCTACACGGAAAGCTACACACCCAGCCATACATCTATGGATTATCTGGCGCAATTCTATGGGACTTTTGACGAGGTCCGGCATAAGAAATACGATGGGATGATCGTTACGGGCGCGCCAGTGGAGAATATGCCTTTCGAGGAAGTGGCGTACTGGGATGAGGTGGTCGAGATCATGGAGTGGAGCAAGACACATGTCTACTCGGTATTCCATATCTGCTGGGGGGCGCAGGCGGGACTCTACTACCATTATGGCGTGCCGAAGTATCAGGTTCCGGAGAAAATATTTGGCGTATACAAGCATCATCTTTGTGTGGAGCATGAAAAGCTGCTGCGGGGATTTGACGATGAGTTCTATGTGCCGCATTCCCGGCATACCGAGGAGCACCGCGAAGATATCCTGAAAGCCCCGGAACTGACTATTCTGGCTGAGGCTGAAGGGGCCGCAGGACCGTATATCATGGCGAATCTTGAGAAACGGCAGTTCTTTATCACGGGCCATGCAGAATATGATCCGAATACCTTGAAGCAGGAATATGACCGCGATGTTAAGGCGGGCATGAATCCGAGTATACCATTGAACTACTATCCGGATGATGATCCGTCCCGTGAGCCGATTGTCCGGTGGCGCAGCGTGGCGCATCTGCTGTTTGCCAACTGGCTGAACTACTATGTCTATCAGGAAACGCCTTATGAACTGGATGAGCTTTATAAGGAGCAGGAAAACTGAGCCGTCCTGCTTGTTCAGTGTGTTTTCAGTTAAATCTGATAAAGTATGAAAGTATTTATACTACCGGTAGTAATACTCAAGTAACAGGGGGATTTTACTTATGAAGATGCAATGGGGCGCAGCTCTTATGGCCGCAGCAATGATTTTTGTGACCGCACCACAGGCAGACGCAGATGAGGCAATTCCGGAGACTGTTTATCAGTGGGTACAGTCAACATCCCGTCAGAATTACTATTTCAATAAACAGCAAATGTATTTTGCTGCTGATGCACAGGGGAATATGAATGTTGATGTCCTGTTGGTGCCAATTTTGAAGACTTACGATCAGGTCCAGAAGCAGGATGTTATTTCAAAGCGCCGCTGGAAGATGCTGTCGACTGATGGCTATGACGATTTGGTGGGCGATGCAGAATATCTGTCATTCAATCTTAAAGATCAGACGGTTCAGGTAACAAGGCATGAAGATCTCGATTCGGAGTGGGGGGTTCTGGCGACGACGAATCCCACTGCGGTGACGAAGATTTCGGACCTGTCCGATAAAGATGTGGATGGCGTCTTTTATCGGGCGATCCTGAACTATGCAAACAGTCATATTGATGAAATCGTGGAACGGACCCAGTCGTCCAATAAAGCTCAATTGACGGATGCCGCTAGAGCTAAGCTGGCTGCTATGAAGAACCCGGCTGGGGATAAGGCCGGGCGGGCGCTCAGGACGACCGCAGGCACCAGACGCAACTGACGGAGGAGAGGGCGATTAGATGACAAGGACAGCGGAGCTGATTGTCAGGGCCGAACGAACGCATGCCTTGGCCTGCGAAGAGATTGTGGAGTTGCTGGCTGATCGGGCCGGCGAAGAGGCGCTGGCGGCTGCGGCTGACCGGGTCCGCCACGCTTATGTCGGAGATGGAGTCCATTTGCGCGGACTCATCGAGTTTTCTAATATCTGTCGCCGGAACTGTTGTTATTGCGGTCTTCGCCAGGAGAATGAGGCGATTGAGCGCTACCGGCTGTCGCCGGCGGAGATTGTCGAGCTGGCACGTAAGGCGCGGGGCTATGGCTATCGTACGGTAGTTCTGCAGTCCGGCGAGGATATGTATTTTACGGCCGCGGTGTTGTCTGATATCGTTCGTCAGATCAAGGGCCTCGGTCTTGTTATCACTCTGTCCGTCGGCGAGCGCAGCTATGAAGAATACAAGGCGTTTCGTGAGGCGGGGGCTGATCGGTATCTGCTGCGCATCGAGACCACCAATCGGGAACTTTATGAGGCGATGGACCCGGGAATGCAGCTTGCGCAGAGGATGCGTTGTACGCAGGATCTGCGGGCGTTGGGGTATGAGGTAGGTACTGGCACGCTGGTGGGGCTGCCGGGGCAGACGCTGACGATGATTGCCCGCGATATTCTCTGGTATCAGTCCATTGATGCAGATATGCTGGGCGTTGGGCCGTTGATCCCCAATGCCGATACGCCGCTGGGACAGGCTGCACCTGGCGACTGGAACCTGACCCGACGGCTGGTTTCGCTTTTGCGGCTGTTACTGCCGGAGGCCAATATCCCGGCAACCACCGCAATGGAAACTTTGAGGCCGGGGGGCCGGGAAATTATCCTGCGTTCAGGGGCCAATGTGGTCATGCCTAATGTGACCGAGGGGGACTATCGGCGCAAGTATGCGCTTTATCCGGGCAAGATATGTGTGGCGGATACGCCGGCTCATTGCCGGTCCTGCATGGGCGGCCGCATCCAGACGCTGGGGCGTTTTGTCTCTTCTGATGCGGGTTCTCGCCGGCATGGGAAGCAGGGGGGTAGGAAATGAAGTATTACGTAACGTTAGATATTGGCGGGACAGCCATAAAATATGGTCTGGCGGATGCCGAGGGGCATTTTCTGGAGAAACGCAGCCGGCCGACGCTCGCGCGCGAAGACGGCGGCATGGGAATTGTCCACAAGGCCGCAGCGATTGTGCAGGCATATCAGCAGCGCTATGATATTGCGGGTATAGCGGTTGCTACCGCCGGGATCGTGCGGCCAGATGCGGATGGTGAGATCATCTTTGCTGGTGAGGAAAGTTTCCCCGGGTATAGTGGCATAAAGTTCGGTCAGCTGCTGCGGGAAGCCTGCGGCGTGCCGTGTGTGGTGGAGAATGATGTGAACGCGGCAGCACTGGGTGAGTATTGGCAGGGGGCTGCTCAAGGAGCTGGATCGGCCTTTGTCATGACGGTTGGCACAGGGGTCGGCGGCTGCTTCATCCTTGATGGCCGGATCTGGCATGGTGCGAGTTTCAGTGCCGGCGAGGCTGGATTTATGCGTGTTCATGGCGATCACCGGATCTTTGAGGAGCTGGCTTCAGCCCGGGCTATGCTGTTGGAGGCGGCTGCCTCGCACAATATGAGTCCGGCTGAGCTCAGTGGCGAGACTGTGTTTCAGTGGGCGCTTGGCGGTGATGCCGATGCCGTTCTTGCCATCGAGCATATGGTGGATAATCTCAGTGAAGGGCTGGCCACAGTCTGTTGTCTGCTAAACCCGGCGGTCATTGTGCTGGGCGGCGGTATCATGGCGCAGCAGGACTATCTGCGGCCGCGAATCCTGCAGCGTCTCGAGGAGCTCGTGGTTCCGGCGATGCGCATCAATACGCAGCTGACTTTTGCCCAGCTGGGCAATGATGCCGGGATGATCGGTGCTCTTTACCGGCTGTTGCAGCAGGAAGCATAAAAATACGCTTCGCTTTGAAAAGCGAAGCGTATTTTTTATATCCGTATCAGCGGCACAGGAACATGATGATGCCGCCGATTGCCGGCATACCGACAATGCAGGCTTTGAGAATGGGCAGCGGTGCCAGATGGGTGCCCTTCGCGCCGAACCAGGCTCCAATCATGAGCCCTGTAAGTGTCTGCAGAAAAATCGGGATGTCCAGACGGCCATTGAAGAGATATCCCAGGCCGCCAGCAACGGAAATTGGCAGGATGATCATCATGCAGGTGCCGATGGATTTCAGCAGAGGTACGCCGAAGATGACCATGAGGGAAATCTGGATAAACGCAGCTGCCCCGATGCCGAAAGCACCAGACAGGAAGCCGTTGATTATGCCGCAGAGGATGCCATAGCTCCAGAGCTTACGTCCTGTCAGCAGACTTTGACGCATCGGCGTGTGCCGGGCCAGCCATTCGGCATGGTAGAGCTTGGTATAGAGGATGATGGCGCTCAGGGAAATCATGAGTGCCGTCATGAAGCTAAGTCTTTCTGCCGGCATCAGATTGGAGGTGTTAGCGCCGACGAAAGCGCCGATGATTCCGCCGAGGCCGATGACAGCTCCTGTCCGGAGGATGATTTCATGTTCGCGGAAATGGCTGACAGCACCGGAGAGCATCGTAAAGACCATCGAGGCCAAGGCAACGGCCAGCGCCGTATGGATCGGAACGCCGAAGCCAACGGTCAGCAGGGTGATGGTGACGCCGGCACCGCCTGCACCGACAAAGCCGATAAGTGCACCGAGCAGCAGCATGGATAAGAATAGCATAGAAACGCTCCTTACATACAAAAAAGCCAGGATCGAAATCCTGGCTTGAATTATCTTGGTGACTCCTATGAGATTCGAACTCATGAACCCGCCGTGAGAGGGCGGTGTCTTAACCACTTGACGAAGGAGCCGATGGTGACGCCTATGGGATTCGAACCCATGAACCCGCCGTGAGAGGGCGGTGTCTTAACCACTTGACGAAGGCGCCGAATTTGGTGACTCCTATGAGATTCGAACTCATGAACCCGCCGTGAGAGGGCGGTGTCTTAACCGCTTGACGAAGGAGCCACATAACTGACTTGTATTATTATATTACAGCGTTTCTAAATATGCAAGACTTTTTTTCAGTCGGGCTAAAGAATTTTCTTTTCCCAGGATGGAAAGCAGTTCCGTAGCACCGCCTGGCGTGACCTTCTGGCCAGCTACACCGATGCGCAGCACCCACATGACCAGGCCTTTTTTCAATCCGGATTCCTCAATGAAGGCTTCCAGTTTGGCGTAGAGAGCGTCGTTGTTCCATTCAGTCTCCGCAATCGGCTCCAGGAGTCCAATCAGCTGCGGCATGATTTCGGCTGATTTTTCCGGCGTTACTTTGTTGCGCTTGTTGTTGTAGAGGTCAGCATCAAAAGCTGGCAGGTCGACGAGGAAGGCAATCTCAGCTGGAACCTCACTGAAGTACTGCACACGGGTCTTGAGCAGTGCTGCCAGCATTTCCCAGTTCTTTTCCAGGCACTCCGGCAGGTCGCCGGCATAGGCATGAGACTGACTGGCAAAGTCGGCATCGGTCATATTTTTGAAATATTCGCCGTTGATCCAGCCCAGCTTGTCATAGTCAAAGACTGCTGGCGATTTGGACAGGCCATCGAGGCTGAAGTATTTGATGAGCTCGTCCATCGAGAAGATTTCCTGATTAGTCGTTTTTGGATTCCAGCCGAGCAGGGCCACATAATTCGTGATAGCTTCCGGCAGATAGCCGAGCTTGACGAGATCGTCAAAAGATGTTGCACCATGACGTTTCGAGAGCTTTGAGACCGAGCCGTCTTCATTCTTGCCCATGACTGGTGCCAGATGAATGAAGGTCGGGACATCCCAGCCATACGACTGATAAAGCAGGATATATTTCGGTGTTGAGGTGATGAACTCGGCCCCACGCATGATGTGGGTGATCTCCATGAGATGGTCATCAATGACGTTGGCAAAGTTGTAAGTTGGCATGCCATCACGTTTCAGCAGGACCTGATCTTCAAGCTCGCTGTTCGGGATCGTGATATTGCCATGCAGTACATCAAAGTAGGTTGTATTCCCGTCGAGCGGCATCTTTTGACGGATGACGTAGGGATCGCCATTTTTGATATGAGCATCGATTGTTTCCTGCGGCAGGTCGCGGCAGGTACGGTCATAGCCGCCGAATTTGCCGGCTGAGTGATCTTCGTCCGGGTCACAGAAACAATAATAGGCATGACCGCTCTGTACCAGTTCCTCGGCGTATTTCTTGTAAAGATCCATGCGCTCGCTTTGTACATAGGGGCCGTAGCTGCCACCAAGCGCCGGACTTTCATCTGGAATGATGTGGGCCATATCCAGGGTATGATTGATGAAATCAACCGCATCAGCAACGTAACGGGTGCGATCGGTATCCTCAATCCGCAGGATGAAGTCACCATTCTGTGACTTGGCATAGAGATAGCCGTAGAGTGCGGTACGCAGGTTGCCGATGTGCATGTATCCCGTCGGGCTTGGTGCGAATCGGGTACGGATTTTTTTATCAGTCAATTGTTATTCCTCCTATTTATAGCAGGCAGATGCAAGGCAAACAAAAAATTTCTTCTATGTGAGTATACTACAATCTGCAGAAATAGAAAAGCCTCCCCGGAGCGGGAAGGCGATGTTTTCGTGTTTTCAGCGTTTCAGGAACTGGTAGAGCGCACGGTACATGATCATAGAGCTGACGGCTCCCGGATCTTCAATGCCGATGCTGCGCTCGCCGACCAGACTGGCGCGGCCCTTGCGGGCGGCAATGGTCTTCGTGAAATTAACGCCATCGCCAGCAGCCTTTGAGGCTTCCTGCAATACCTCAAACAGGGTCTTTTCGGCGGTATTATCCGGCAGGAAACATTCATGGATCGGGATGAGTACATCCAGCATGGTTTTATCGCCCTTATCCGCACGGCCGCGCGCCTGAATTGCCTCGATGGCAATGCGCAGCAGTTTCTCCATGCTGGCGACATTCATCTTCGTGTCATCGTCACAGGCTTCGCCTGCCTTGACAAAGCCGGTGCCGTAGAGTGGCCCGGCAGCACCGCCGACATTCTGGATCAGTGCCTTGCCGATGGTCTGGAGAACCGGTCCTGGCCTGGTCGTATCCTCCATGTCTTCGACGGCTTCCTGAGCGGCGCGGAAACCGCGGGCCATATTCAGACCGTGATCGCCATCACCGGTTTTGGCATCAAGGTTTGTCAGATACTCTTTCTGAGCGATGATGGCAGCGGCAACTGCATCTAACGCATCTTTTATTCTGGTCATTGCAAAACTCCTTTGTAAAAAAATAAAACTCATTGTACTTTGCACAATGAATAATTGTCAACTATATAGACCTCCATATATTATAACACGAAGGCGATAAATCACAAGTGTGAATTAACAGAAATATAGGATAAAAATTACAACTTTACAGTAATGCTCAAAGGGGGATCAGCTAAAACTATAAAATTAAGGGAAAAAACGTTGCCTATTTTGGGCAAAAAAAGTATAATAGTCGTACGACTTATATAAGACATGTAAAAAATGCTATAGAAAGAGGTAGGAAATGGAAATCAAGGATATGCGGGCCTTTTATGCCATTGTTGAGGAAGGAAACATCAGCCATGCGGCCCAGCGGCTGGACATTGCCCAGCCGGCACTTTCCCGTCAGATGAAGCGTCTGGAGACGGCGCTCGGCGTACAGCTCTTTGAGCGTGGCAGTCGCCGCATCCGTCTGACGGACGCGGGACGGGTGATGTATTCCCGGGTAGAGCACATTCTTGGCATGGTTGATGGGACCGTCCGTGAGATTACAGAGATTGGCTCCGGCGTAGCCGGCTCGATCCGGCTGGGGACCATTACGACATCGGGAGCGATGCTGCTGCCCGAACTGATCTCAGAGTTCCATTCCCGCTATCCCAATGTGACCTATCAGATCTGGGAGGCCGAAGGCGCACGCATTCTTGAACTGCTGGACAATCGCGTTATTGAGGTCGGCATTACCCGGACACAGGTGGATTCGAAAGTCTATGAGTCCATTGTGCTGCCGAATGAACCGCTGGTGCTCATCATGAACCGGGAACATGAGATTGGCACGGCTCCAGACAAGGTCCTGCTGGAAGAACTGAAGGATGTTCCGGTCATTATTCCTTTGCGCTGGCAGTCTGTGTTTGTAGCGAACTGCCGCAAGCAGGGCTTTGAACCCAATGTCGTCTGTGTCAGTGACAGCATTGTGCAGGATCTCCTATTGACGAAAATGGGGATGGGAATGTCCTTGCTGCCGGTATCCTCCAAGACACTTCTGACGGATGGCAACCTCATCTATAAGAAGCTGGTGGAACCGGAGATGAGTACGCATACCGTGATTGCCTGGTTGAAGAACCGTACGCTGTCCTCTTCAAGCGAGCATCTGATTCGTCTGTTCCGCGAGATATTCCTCAATGAAAGGAGTGCTGACTGAGATGGATTTTGACAAGATAACGGTTGGCCTGAAACATATTGTATCCGAATCTGTGACGGCGGGAAATACTGCCCGGGCAATGGGCAGCGGGACGCTGCCTGTCTATGCGACGCCGGCAATGACCTGCCTGATGGAGCGGGCCGCGGCCGAATTGCTCGAACCGCTGCTGCCCGAAGACTGGACTACTGTAGGAATATCCTTGCAGGTTCAGCATAAGGCGCCAACACCGGTAGGAGCTGTGGTGCGGGCTGAGGCCGAGGTTATCGCTGTGGACGGGAGAAAAGTCACGTTTTCTGTACGGGCTTTTGATGACCGCGAGGAAATCGGCAGCGGGCAGCATGAGCGTTTTGCCGTGCAGTCGGAAAAGTTCCTCGCTAAAGCTATGGCAAAGCGCTGAGCGGAATGTCCCAAATGATTATTTTTGAATTAGAATTAAACGGCAAGGCTTTTCATGTCTTGCCGTTTGTTATATTATAATAGTAAGGTTTTGGACGTTATTGCAGCGGACGCTTGGATATAGCATTAGATGGAGGGAATTGAAATGGGGAAAACACGCATTTTTATTGTAGAAGATGAACGGCGTATTGCCCGCTTTCTGCAGATTGAGCTCGAGCATGAAGGGTATGAGACAGCCACGGAGGAAAACGGCCTGCGTGCTTTTGAACGCATCGCGCAGGAGGACTACGACCTCGTTTTACTTGACATCATGCTGCCGGAGATGGACGGCATGACCATCTGCCGCAAGGTGCGTGAGATCTCAAATATCCCGATCATTATGCTGACTGCGCGTGATGATGTCGAGGATAAGGTCAACGGTCTGGATATCGGTGCTGATGACTATATGACGAAGCCATTTGCCATTCAGGAACTGCTGGCCCGCGTCCGCAATGTACTCCGCAAACATCGGGCCGACAATGAGGATATAGATGGCGAAAAGCTGCAGGTCAAGGATCTCATCATGTATCCGACCCGTTATGAGGTAACCGTGCAGGGGGAAGAGGTCCAGCTGACAAAGAAAGAATATGCTTTACTGGAGTATCTGCTCCGCAATAAGCGGAATGTCCTGACTCGTGACCAGATCCTGCAGGAAGTGTGGGGGTATGACTATACGGGCGATACGAATGTGGTTGACGTATATATTCGTTACCTGCGTGCAAAAATCGATGATCATTTCAATGCGAAATATATCTATACGGTTCGAGGCGTAGGATATGCGGTCAAGGAGTAAGGCCTGGCTGCATCATCCGCTGATGATGCTTAACCGATTGCGCTATGCGCGGATTTCAACGAAAATAACGTGTTTCTATGCAGCCGTCCTGCTGCTGGTCCTTATCCTGACGAGTGTACTGACAGGGCTGGGCGTATATTTTTCCTTCTATCATCAGGCCGAGGTCGAACTGGAAATCAGTATGAATCATGTCCTGCAGCGGATGGATCAGGGGATGCCGCTTGGTCCTGAGGTATTGGGGGATGATCCGGTGATGCCGGGGGTCGTGCTGCGGATCACCGATCTGACGGGGCAGGTAGTTTATGAAAATGACTCCCATTATCCGTCAACCCAGAAGATTGAGAAAGCAACGCTGGCGAATCCACCGTTCTGGGCCAACAAGTCCATGCAGGTGGCCCAGGTCAAAAATATGACGCTGTATCATGCCAAGATGGATGTAGAGTATCGTGGGCAGCTCTATCAGATGCACTTTTTTAAGACCATAACCGCTGAAAAGCATTTTTTGGAAACACTGCAGAAGATCCTGTTCCTGATGACGATACTGGGATTCGTGCTGGCATTGGCTGCTGGCTATTTTGTCAGCAAACGTATTCTGCAGCCTATCCGCGATATGACAGCAACAGCCCGGAAGATTGAGATTGAGAAGATGGATCGCCGGATTGTGGTGCCGCCGGTCCGCGATGAGCTCTCGGAACTGGCGGATACATTCAATCATATGCTGGAACGTCTGGAGACAGGATTCAGGCAGCAGCAGCGGTTTGTTTCGGATGCGTCCCATGAGCTGCGGACACCCGTCACGGTTATCCTCGGCTATTCGGACCTGCTCTCGCGCTGGGGGCGTTCCGATGAGGAGGTCCTGGATGAGGGCATCTCCTCAATCCGCTCGGAAGCGGAGGACATGCAGCAGTTGATAGAGAAGCTGCTTTTCCTGGCCCGGGCAGACCAGCAGCGTCAGGTCCTCCATAAAGAGAATATGGAACTGTCTGAATTAGTAGGAGACGTTATGCGCAAGATGAAGCTGGTGACCAGGACGCATTCGGTTGAGCTGCTCGAAAATGAGGACGGCGTTATCTTTGCCGATCAGGTGACCATGCGTCAGATGATGCGGATCTTCCTGGAAAACAGTACCAAATACACACCTGTTGGCGGGCATATCACGGCCCGTTCCCGCCGGACGCCGGACGGGAAGTTCATGCAGATGGAACTGGCCGATGATGGCATCGGTATAGCCAGGGAAGATCAGCAGAAGGTGTTCGACCGCTTCTATCGTGTCGACTCATCAAGGACAAAAGCGCAGGGCGGGGTCAGTGGCACCGGGCTGGGGCTTTCCATTGCGAGCTGGATCGCGGAACAGCATGGCATCGAGATCTCGATGGAGAGTGAACTGGGGCAGGGTACGAAGATGATACTGCGAATCCCGCTGGTACACCAGAAGATCAGGCAGAACAACGAATAAAGCAGGGGCACAGCGCCGTATAACGGCTGCTGTGCTTTTTTGCAATAACCGGGGATAAAAACATAGCCGGCTGTGCAGGAACTTGGCAGAGGATGACGAATAAAATAGAGTGGAATGGATAACAGAAAGGATGAGCATACGAATGAAAGTTTTGGTGACTGGCGTTACAGGGCAGCTGGGATACGACTGCGTGAAGGAACTGGAACGCCGTGGGGTTGAGGTGCGTGGTGTATCCAGTAAGGTATTTTCGCTGACCGATTACGAAGCGGCACGAGACTATATTACGACATGGAGGCCGGAAGTGGTCATCCATTGCGCAGCCTATACCGCGGTGGATCAGGCGGAAGACGAAGCGGAACGCTGTGAGGCCGTAAACAGTGGGGGAACACGGAATCTGGCCGAAATCTGCCGGGATATTGATGCCAAAATGATCTATATCAGTACGGATTACGTATTCCGGGGCGAAGGCGACCAATTTTACGAGCCGGCCGCTGAGAAAGATCCACATAATGTGTATGGCCGTACCAAATTACAGGGAGAGCTGGCAGTGCAGGCTCTGCTGGAAAAATATTTCATTGTCCGGATCTCCTGGGTATTCGGGGTTAACGGCAGAAATTTCATCCGGACGATGCTGAAACTCAGCGAGACACATGATGAACTTACGGTGGTGGACGATCAGGTCGGGTCGCCAACCTATACACGTGACCTCGCGGTGTTATTGGCTGATATGGCGGCGAGCAGCCGCTATGGTGTTTATCATGCGACCAACGAGGGAGTCTGTTCCTGGGCCGAACTGGCGGCAGAGGTATTCCGTCAGGCGGGGCGGCCGACGAAGGTCACGCCGGTATTATCGAGTGCTTATCCAACGAAAGCGATTCGTCCGAAGAACTCCCGTCTGAGCAAAGATTGCCTGGATGAGGCCGGCTTCCAGCGTCTGCCACGTTGGCAGGATGCGGTAGGACGTTATCTGATTGAGCTTTGTGCAAACTAAAATCTTTTATATACGTACAGCGCGGATGTGTCTATTGACATTGTACGCGCTGTTTTGTTTTTTAGTAAAAAGTGCACGCTGAAAACACGTTTTCATTAAAGTAACTTGCAAATGTGTAATGCTTAGCGTATACTAACAAAAGTATATTATAGGAACCGGAATAATTGTTATATTTTTGTTAGATGACCAAGGAGGGGTTTCATGTTTAAAGCCATCGAGAGAAAATATCAGGAAACGGCACTCATAAAGCTGATTGCGGTAGGTCTGATTGTTGGTATTATTTTGGCCATAGTGCTCCCCGAGAGCGTACCGGCCGTATCAATTTTGGGAGATCTCTTTGTCCGTGCCCTCAAAGGGGTGGCGCCGATTCTGGTGTTCGTGCTGGTCATGAACGCCATGGCCCAAAAGAAAGAGGATGCCGGTGCATCCATGGAACCAATCGTAAAACTGTATCTTATAGCGACCTTCTTGGCGTCAGTCATCGCTGTCGCCTGTTCGTTCGCCTTTCCAACGACACTACAGCTGCAGCTTGCTGATGCGAAACTCGCTCCGCCGAGCGGCATCCTGGAGGTACTGCACAATCTGATTCTGAGTGTGGTCGATAATCCGCTCAATGCTCTGGTCAGCGCCAACTATATCGGCATCCTTGCCTGGAGTGTGCTCTGCGGCATCGCCCTGCGTGGTGCCTCTGAGAAGACAAAGGCAGTCATTAATGATCTGGCGGATATGGTAACGAACATTGTGCAGTGGGTTATTCGCTTTGCACCGTTCGGGATCATGGGACTTGTCGCCAATGCCATCGGTGCGAGCGGTCTCGGCGCCCTTATGGGTTATGTGCATTTGCTGGCTGTCCTGCTCGGGGCCTTCTTTGCGGTAGCACTTATCATGAACCCGCTGATCGTTTACTTGCAGATTCATCGAAACCCGTATCCGCTCGTCTGGGCTACCCTGTGCGAGAGCGGTCTGTATGCCTTCTTCACGCGCAGTTCGGCGGCGAATATCCCCGTGAATCTCTCGCTCTGTGAGCGTCTTGGTCTCAATGAAGACACCTATTCAATCTCAATTCCGCTTGGTGCGACCATCAACATGAGCGGTGCAGCTATCACCATCGCAGTTCTGTCGCTGGCCTGTGCCTATACGATGGGGATTGCTGTCGACCTGCCGACCGCTCTGCTGCTCTGTATCATTTCTACAGTCGGCGCCTGTGGCACATCGGGCGTTGCTGGCGGCTCGCTGCTGCTAGTTCCTGTCGCCTGTGCCTCGTTTGGCATCAGCAATGATATTGCCATGCAGGTGGTTGGTGTCGGCTTCATCATCGGCGTCCTGCAGGACTCCTGTGAAACGGCCCTCAACAGTTCCAGTGATGTTCTTTTCACTGCGACGGCCGAGTTTGCTGAGCGTGCCAAAGAAGGCCGTCTGACGGCTGTCGACCTGGTTCCTGCGACTAAGGAATAAACAATGCTGAAAAGCCCTCCTGCGTGGAGGGCTTTTGTCTTGGTCCTGCATTTGCTTCTGTAATAGTTGAAAGGAAGTTTTTTATGACAATGATTGATAAGAAACGCGTTTTGCAGGAATTCCTGGAACTGGTCCGGATTCCCTGCCCAACCCATGGGGAGCGGGAAATCGGGGATCTTTTGACACAGCGCCTGATTAGTCTTGGGGGCACTGTCCATGAGGATAAGGCTGGCGAGGCACTGGGCGGGAACTGCGGCAATCTGGTGGCAGATTTTCCGGGCACTGTGCCGGATGCGCCGGTCATCATGCTCACCGCTCATATGGATTGTGTAGAGCCATGCCGGGGCATCGAGCCAATCCTTGAGGACGGCATTATCCGTTCAGATGGCACGATTATTCTTGGTTCTGATGACAAGGCCGGCGTTGCCGCGATTCTTGAAACCCTGCGCCAGCTTCATGAGCAGTCCATTCCACATGGGCCGCTGCAGGTCGTATTCACGATAGCCGAGGAAAACGGTGTTCACGGCTCCCAGCACCTGGCGAGCAGTCTGCTTCATGCCGACTATGGCTATACACTCGATACGCATGGACATCCGGGGACGATGAGCTTCAAAGCGCCGGGGAAGAATCAGATCTGCATCCGTCTGCAGGGCAAAGCCGCTCATGCCGGCGTTGAACCGGAAAACGGCATCAATGCGATACAGGCGGCAGGGAAACTCATCGCCACCGCACCACAGGGGCGCATTGATGATGAGACCACCTGCAATATCGGGCGGATTATCGGTGGCAGCGCAACAAATATCGTCGCTGAGACCTGTGAGATATTCTATGAATCCCGCAGCCGCGATAAGGAGAAACTCGATCGGATTACCAGCCGGATCACGGAGCATTTTCAGCAGGGGGCGCCGGCGCTCGGGTGTCAGGCAGCCATAGAAGTAAGTCCGGACTATGGTCCGTACTCGCTGTCTATGGATTCGCCGGCCATTGAGCTGGCGCGACAAGCCGCCGAGGCACTGGGCTTTCCCGTCGAGCTTGAAGAGTCCGGCGGCGGTTCTGATGCCAATCATTTCAATACCTACGGTGTGCCGACTGTCGTCCTTGGTGTCGGTATGACAAACTGCCATACCAGGGAAGAATATATCGAAGAAAAAGACCTCTACAATGCCGCCCGCTGGACCCTGCAGATCGTGAAGGATGCGGGGCAACGGAAAGAATAATAAACTGCTGACTATTCAACGCGTGCTTTTTTCAGATCATGTGAGCAGGTTTTAGCATATGCTGAAAATTAACGGTGCAGGCAACACCTTGAATACAGTAGGTAATGCCAGTTGGATTGATGGGAACGACGGTTGAAAGATGGTTTGAAAATAAAGCAGAGACTGAGATTTTTTCGCAGTCTCTGCTTTGCTTTACATGGTGGGATAGCGTAGAAAGGATGGTCTGCCGTTAGTTAAATAGTCCCGATGAAGCACTAGGTCCATTCTGTTAATTGTTATCGTCAAAATATAGCCGGAAAGTACTCGACAATTTAATTGATAAATGGTATCATCTAGTTAGTGAATGATAATATTTATCAATTAACTACGGAGGTCGAGGATGAATAGGGAAGAATTTGAACAATTAATGGGAATGTGTTGTGCACCAACGTTTGCGGGGCTGAAATCAGGCAGTCTGATTTCTTTTCCCAAGAATAGATTCGCCAATGTTGATCTGCTTTTGGAAGAATATGAGCCCTGTTTTCACTGCAAAGGGATTTCTATCATGTCTATGGTAGACAATCCGCGGTATCGAGTTGACTTTTTTTATCGGCCTGCAGCCTTGAGTCGATTGCTGGAAGCATCTGGTGCAAAAGATATCTTAAAGAAATCAGGCTATCCGTTAGAAAGTACGCTGCATGAAAAGTTAAGTTGCCTGCGGATGAGAATGTCGCAAAATAACGGATTTCCACATGAGATTGGCTTATTTCTGGGGTATCCACCGGATGATGTCCGTGGCTTTATTGAACATCAGGGCAAGGATTTTCTCTTTTGTGGTTATTGGAAAGTTTATGCGAACGAGAAGATAGCACGCGAGCTGTTTCAATGTTATACTCAATGTACCGAGAGATTTTGTTCCAAACTGCAGTGCGGCGTTCCCATTCAGGAGTTACTGCAGGCGATTTGATGCAACAAAGGGATTCAGCAATAAATAAGGACAGCCCAGGTTCTTTTGGCGTGGAACCCGGGCTGTCCTTATTTATTGCTCAGAGCAGACTTTTAGCAAAAGCAGCACCTAACTGGCTGCATGCTGATAAATCATCCTTTTTGGGACTGTTCTCTATGGCAAGGCCATCATTAAAGAGTTTGGCGCCGGCTTTGCGCGTGCGGTCAGCCCAGAGTTTCATCCAGGCTCCACCGCCCCAGCCATAGGAGCCGAAAAGTACAACTGGCACATTTTTGATATGTTTTTCTGCTTCTGCAAAAAAGGGCTCAAATGAGGATTCTTCTAATACCTCGTCGCCCATAGCGGGACAGCCAAAGGCAAAACCGTCGAAATCCTTGATGTCAGCTGCCGTGAATTGTTCTACTTCAAAGCATTGCGCGTCGGCGCCGCTCTGCTTCATTCCTTCCAGAATAGCCGTTGCCATTTGCTCCGTGTTGCCTGTGCCTGACCAGTAAACGATGGCTAATTTGTTCATAAAAATTCCTCCTATGATGTGTTGCCTGTCTGTTAGGAAAACGGGCGTATTGAAAAATGTTATCATATAAGAGTATTATATTGCAATATATTCTCAATTACAAGGATGATAACAAAAATAAAGATATTGACAATCATTATCAATGATGTTATATTATAAAAGAATTCAATAAACCATTTCAGTTTATCCCTCCTAACCATATAATACACACGAAAAAAGACCGCGTTGCTCATACGTCGGTCTTTTTTGGTAGGTTGTTGTTTGGAGATACTAACGTTGTAACGTTCAGGGATAGTCTGCTAAAATCAAATTATTGGCGGCACTTGCCGATAAATTCACTTCATCAGTAATATCGAAAGAGGCTTCGGAATTTCTTCCGAAGCCTCTGCTTTATTTTTCGTGGCGGAGTGGGAGAGATTCGAACTCTCGCACCGGTTACCCAGCCTAACGATTTAGCAAACCGTCCTCTTAAGCCGCTTGAGTACCACTCCATTATGGCGGAGAGGGTGGGATTCGAACCCACGGTACCTTGCGATATCACTGGTTTTCAAGACCAGCTCCTTAAACCACTCGGACACCTCTCCGTTACTGACAGTAATAATTATAGCAGGAAAGAGCCGATTTAGTCAAGAAAATAAAGAAATAACTGTCGGCTTTTCCAGTGGAAAACCGGTGTCGATGATGCTATAATACTCTTTAGTGTTGTAATATACGGCAGGTGGCCAGTGTTGCCCCTGAAATGAGGTGATGCCTGTTCGTTGGCAGCACCTTTATTCTTGTTACTATCGCATCCCTGTCCTGCTTTTTATAGGACAGGGAACGTTTTAGCCAATCTACTGGGGGATGACAGCAATGAAGATTGCGTTTTTTGATTCAGGTATAGGCGGTTTATCCGTCATGCATCATGCGATGAAGGTATTGCCGCAGGAGCAGTTTGTTTTCTATGCGGATGAGGATAATGTGCCGTATGGTACGAAGCCCAAAGAGCAGGTTATGGAGTATGTGCGGACTGCGTTTGATTTCCTGATGACACAGGATGTCAAGGCAATCGTGACAGCCTGCAATACGGCGACGTCGGTGGCAGTGGCGGAAATGCGTCGCCGTTATAGTGTTCCTATTATAGGAATGGAACCGGCAGTTAAGAAGGCACTGGACCTGGACGCAGAGCATCGCGTACTGGTGACAGCAACGCCGATTACGGTCAGCGGCCGCAAGATGGAGCTGCTGATCGAGAAGGTGGATAAGGACAATCTGATTGACCGGCTGGCTCTGCCGGAGCTGGTGCTGTTTGCAGAGCGGCAGGAGTTTCGCTCGCCAGCGGTGACGGAATATCTGCGCGAGCAGTTTGCAGCCTATGATTTTGCCGATTATTCGGCAATCGTGCTCGGCTGCACGCATTTTAATTATTTTAAGGATACGATGCGCGAGATTGTACCGGATCATATCCGCTTCGTGGATGGGAATGAAGGGACGGTCCGGGAACTGGTCCGCCGCCTGCAGGAACGCCATGGACTCGAGCAGCTGCCGCAGTCGGTGGAGTACTTCTACTCGGGACATGCGGTTACGGGTGCGGCTGAGCTGGAGCGGGTCAGTCAGTTCATGCTCCGGCTGGATCAGATGTATGCGATTTAGACCTTGACTTTAGCCGGTATTTGTTCTAGGCTATACATTGTGTGTTTACATTAGTGAAAGAAAACTTTTCCGACAGGAGGGATTACATGCCAGTCGTTACGGAGCATCATGTGAATTTCTATGATACGGATGCTATGGCTGTGGTGCACCATTCCAATTATATCCGTTGGTTTGAGATTGGGCGGGTGGAGTATCTGCGTGCAATCGGCATTACGCTGAATGAGCTGATGGAGGATGGATTCGTGTTTCCGATTACGGAAGTGCGGGCGAAGTATGTTTCTCCGGGGAAATTTGACGATGTGGTGCAGATTGAGACGACGGCAACGGCACTGACAAAAGCAAAGATGGCTTTTGACTACCGTATTCTGCGCAAGTCCGATGGTGAACTGATGGTGATGGGACATTCGCAGAATGTATTTACGCGCCAGGATACCGGAAAGATTACGCGTCTGCCGGATAAGTATTATACGCTGCTGAAAGCTGCAATGGATAACGAAAAAGCCTGACAGGGCTGATAGATGTGCTAGGGAGGAAATCATTGTGACCGTTTTGTATGTGATTGTTGGGCTGATCGTGCTGGCCGTTGTACTGGCCAGACTGTATCTGGCTGCTGCTGGTATCGAGGATATCCGGGTCGATATGAGTGCACCAGTCGTGGCAGATTCTCAGGACGATGGCAGTATTGTGCTGTCAAAGAAGCTGACATTCTATAATGAAGGAAAACAGTGTGCGACGATCATGGACGCAATCTGCCGTTCGCAGCTGCCATACGAGCAGTATGATGGTATTGAGGTTCGCGGCAAGGCGGAGCGCGAAGGCGAGCCGCGTGAAGATGATTACTTCGAGGCGGTATTGATTCAGAAGAAGGGCGATCGCAATGGCGAGGACAAGCTGAATCTTTTCGCCAAGGTAAGGCTGACGCCGCGCAAGGGCGAAACTCTCAAGACGGCACTTTCGCATATGGTTGATCTGCCACTGGATTTCATCTGGATGGAGACGGGCCGTACGCCGTGGCATTATCGTAAGGTCCGTCTGGTATTGACGGCGGAAGAGATTGCGAAGCTGGCGGATGTCCAGCTGGTACAGGACTAAGGAGGCAGCGAAACAATGGCAGAAGAATTAGAACTCATCCCGGTGCCAACGCGCATCCTGACAGAAAAAGATGATATCGTAGACAGCATTGAGCGTTATACGAAAGATAAGATTGGCGAGAATGATCTGCTTTGCTGCGCGGAGAGTGTTGTGGCGATCACGCAGGGCCGCTTTGTCCGTCCGGAGGATCTGAAGATCACCCGTGTCGCGCAGTTCTGCTGCCGGTTTATTCCGGATTATGGTTCACTGGCATCGCCACACGGCATGCAGTCGCTGATGGATGTCGAGGGCAAGTGGCGCGTAGCGTTTGCCCTGTTTGCCGGATTCGTTGGCAAGCTTGTCGGTCAGAATGGTTTATTCTATAAATGGGGCGGCAAGGAAACGGCAATGATTGATGATGTGACGGGAACGATGCCGCCATTTGATAAATGCATTGTTTACGGACCGGGCGAACCGAATCAGGTCGTCAAGAAGATTCAGGAACGTCTGGGCTGCTTTGGCGCAATGATTGCTGATGTCAATGATCTCAAGCGTTCGCGTGTGGTCGGCGTAACGGACAAGGTCAATGGGCAGATGGCAGCACAGCTGCTCATTGATAATCCGTTCGGCAATGCTTCGCAGAAGACCCCGATCTGCATTATCAAGAACTATCGGCAGTATCAGGAAAGCAAATAATCGTTGGTTCGAGTGAAGCCTCCCTCTTTGAGGAAGGCTTTTTCTGTAGGAGGAGCTTTATCATGCAAAGAACAGATCGCCGGCAGGCTGATGAGCTGCGGGCGTATACGATTCATCGTCATTTTCAGAAGTATCCGGCTGGCTCGGTTCTTATCGAGATGGGGAATACGAAGGTTATTTGTGCCGCATCGATTGAGGAGCGGGTGCCGTTCTTTATGAAAGGCTCGGGTGAGGGCTGGATTACGGCGGAATATTCGCTGCTGCCAAGTGCGACTGGCAGCCGTACGCAGCGAGAGGCGGTCCGGGGCAAACAGACTGGACGCACGCAGGAGATTGAGCGCCTGATTGGCCGCAGTTTGCGGGCAGTAGTGGATATGAAGGCGCTCGGGGAGCGGACAATCATGATTGACTGCGATGTAATTCAGGCAGATGGCGGTACGCGCACGGCCTCGATTACCGGGGCATTTGTGGCGCTGGTCGAAGCCTGTTCGACGTTCTATGCGAAGGGGAAGGTATTCCCGGTCAAGGATTTCTTGTCTGCAATCAGCGTCGGGATCAGCCACGAAAGTGAACCGATTATGGATCTTTGCTATGAGGAAGATTCTCAGGCTATCGTGGATATGAATGTGGTCATGACCGGAGCAGGCAAGTTCGTCGAAGTGCAGGGGACTGGCGAAGGCCGTCCGTTCTCACATGAGGAACTCAGCCAGCTTCTGGCACTGGGGGAGAAAGGCTGTCAGGAGCTCATCTCCTATCAGAAGGATATTCTCGGTGGACAGCTGGTCTGGCTGGTCGGCCGCGAGGGATAATACAAGGAATGGCGTCTCTTTTAATGTAAAAAGCAGAATGGAGATAAACATCGATGAAGAAAATTGTGATTGCAACGAAGAATCAGGGAAAGATCCGTGAGATGATGGAGGCGTTTCAGGGCCTGCCGGTCGAAGTCATTTCACTGGCCGCATTTGGTGAACTGCCAGATGCGGTAGAGGATGGCGAGACATTCGAGGAAAATGCACGGATCAAGGCCAAGTTCTACATGGAGCATACGGGCTGCGCCTGCCTGGCGGATGACTCAGGACTGGAGATTACGGCTCTTGGCGGAGCACCGGGGGTTTACTCTGCCCGTTATGCCGGCTATCACGCGGAGGATGCAACGAATAACCAGAAGATGCTTGAGGAGCTCTGCATTGCTGATGTGGAGGAATCTCCGGCCAGTTATCGCTGTGCGTTGACATTTCTCGATACCGATGGAACGGTCATTACGACACATGGGCATTGTAACGGAACAATACGGAAGTGGCCGAAAGGGCGGGGCGGCTTCGGTTATGATCCCTATTTTTATACGACGGAATTCTCTGGCCGGACTATGGCTGAGCTGAGTCTGGAGGAGAAAGACCGGATTAGTCATCGTGGCCGGGCATTGCGCCAGATGACTGCTAAGCTGGAGGCTTATCTGAAATGAAGATTGGAATCGTAAGTGACAGTCACGGCGATACTCGGGCAATTGATACGATGCTGGCACATCCGGCAGCGCAGGGCGTAGAACGCTGGTTTTTTGCTGGGGATATCCTTCCGGATGCTGAATATCTGGCGATAACAACGGGGCTTCCGGTAGAAAAAGTGGCAGGAAACAATGACTGGCCGGATGTGACGGTGCCGGACACCCGGATTACGGAAGCCGCGGGGCATCGGATTCTGTTGACGCATGGCCACCGGTTTGGCGTTCAGTATACGACTCATAGTCTCGAGCAGGCTGCAGGCGAGGTCAAAGCGGATCTTATTATTTATGGTCATACCCATATAGCGGAGCTGGTAATCGGGGCAGTCACGGTGCTGAATCCCGGCAGTATTGCCCGTCCACGTGATAAAAGCAGAGGTTCGTTTATGGTGGCTGAATTATTGCCAAAAGAAACACCAATTGTAAAGTTGTTAAGAGTATAAATAACAATAATCATACCATAAATATTATATAATAAAAAATAATAATTTTTTATAAAAAAGCGAAAAACAAGCAGGATTTATCGGATGAATAGCTAATATAGTCTAGTGTTGTGATTATAATCACAAGCAGGGCGAATCGGAGCCGCATAAAAGTGAACGGAATTCACTATTTACGCGGGTTCACGGCACTTTTGAAATGCTTGAAGTACATAAAAAAATGTGCTATGATGAGCCTACAGATGTGTGATAATTCGTATTTATGGGAGGGATCACTTTGCGAGAACTCGACGCAAAACAAATCACGGAAACCGTAGCACAAATGTGCAAAGAAGCGGCCTATTATCTTCCGGATGATGTCTATCAGGCACTGAAGAGAGGCCGCGAGACGGAGAAATCTCCGGTTGGCCAGAATGTACTCGATCAGATCATCAAGAATGCAGAAATTGCCAAGGCGGAAGATCGTCCGTATTGTCAGGATACTGGTATGACAATCGTGTTCCTCGAAGTTGGTCAGGATCTCCATATCACTGGCGGCCTGCTTGAGGATGCAATCAATGAAGGTATTGCCAAAGGCTATACCGATGGCTATCTGCGCAAGTCGGTGGTATCTGAGCCGCTGTTCAATCGCGTAAATACGAAGAACAATACGCCAGGCATCATCTACACCCAGATTGTGCCGGGTGACAAGCTTAAGATTACGGTTGCACCGAAGGGCTTTGGCTCGGAGAATAAGTCCGGCGTTAAGATGCTGGTTCCGGCCGATGGCGTCGAGGGCGTGAAGAAAGCTGTCATGGAGATCATCCTGCATGCCAGCATGAATCCGTGCCCGCCGATGGTCGTTGGTATCGGCATTGGCGGAACGATGGACCGGGCAGCGCTGATGTCCAAGAAGGCACTGACCCGCTCGGTGGATGAACGCAATCCGATGCCAGAGTATGCAAAACTCGAGGGCGAGCTCCTCGACCTCATCAATCAGACGGGGATTGGACCGCAGCTTGGCGGTACGACGTCTGCACTCGCTGTCAACATTGAGTGGGGCCCGACGCATATCGCCGGCCTGCCGGTAGCAGTCACGATCTGCTGCCATGCAATGCGTCATAAACAGCGTGTACTTTGATTTGAGGACAGGAGGAAAATAGAATGGCAGAACAGATTAAGATTCAGACTCCGTTCACGGAGGAAATGTCCCATAAACTGCATGCTGGAGATGCAGTTCTTATCTCTGGTACCATCATCGCTGCCCGTGATGCGGCGCATAAAGTGATGACGGAAGCCCTGGCCCGCGGCGAGGAACTGCCGGTTGACTGGACGAACCAGATGGTATATTATCTTGGACCGACGCCGGCAAAACCAGGCGATCCGATCGGTTCCTGTGGCCCGACGACGTCTGGCCGTATGGATGCCTATACGCCGACGATGCTCGAGCAGGGCATTAAGGGCATGATCGGCAAGGGCTCCCGTTCTCAGGCAGTTGTTGATTCCATGAAGAAAAATGGTGTCACGTATTTTGCTGCTGTCGGCGGTGCTGCTGCCCTCATTGCAAAATCGGTCAAGAATTATGAAGTCCTCGCTTATCCGGAGCTTGGCCCTGAGGCTGTAGCCCGTCTGACGGTTGAAGACTTCCCTGCTATCGTCGTCATTGACTGTGAAGGCAACAACCTTTACGAGACGAATCAGGCTAAGTATCGTACGCTGAAAGGCTACTGATAAAGAAATGGGAC
Organism: Selenomonas sp.; assembly: GCA_018052705.1. Lineage (GTDB taxonomy): Bacteria > Bacillota > Negativicutes > Selenomonadales > Selenomonadaceae > Selenomonas_A. The sequence continues at coordinate 68,072 of JAGPMW010000008.1, forward strand.
ATAGCAGCGGCCGAGGCATCTCTCACACCCCGGCCACTGTTTTTCTCAAAGGAATTATTTTAGGAGGTATAGAATGTTTCACACAACTTTTTATCTGCGTCGTCTGCATTCATTAGTCGGCCTCTTGGTTCTTGGTATGGTGCTCTTCGAGCATATCTTTACCAATTCCATGGCCCTCGGCGGCGCTCCGGCACTTAATGGTTCACTGGCTATGATGGAGCTGATCCCGAAACCAGTATTCCTCATGCTGGAGGTTTGCGGTATCGCACTCCCGCTCCTGTTCCATGCTATCTATGGCATCTACATTGCCCTGCAGGCCAACAACAACCCGGGCCGCTTCGGCTATATCCGCAACTGGCAGTTTGCACTGCAGCGCTGGACGGCCTGGTTCCTGGTCGTGTTCCTCGTATGGCATGTCGGCTATCTGCGTCTGTTCACGAAGGGTGTTACGGGCACGCCGATTTCCTATGAGCTCCTGCAGAGCTATTTCACGGGGCATCCGTTCTATGCCGTGCTGTACATCCTTGGCATGTTTGCTGCTATCTTCCATTTCAGCAATGGTATCACGACCTTCTGTATGACCTGGGGCATTGCCAAAGGCCCGCGCATCCAGACGGTAATCAATTGCCTGAGCATGTGCCTCTGCGCAGTTCTCTGCCTGATTACCCTGGTATTCATGGGCAGCTACTTCGTAATGTAAGTATAGCTAAGTAAAGGAGAATTTCAATGGCTAATAAACCAGAAAATAAGATTATTGTCGTAGGCGGCGGTCTTTCCGGCCTCATGGCTGCGCTGAAGATCTGCGAAGACGGCGGTAAGGTTGACCTGTTCTCTTACTGTCCGGTCAAACGTTCCCATTCGCTGTGCGCACAGGGCGGCATCAACGCCTGCATGGATACGAAGGGCGAGCACGACAGCATCTATGAGCATTTCGATGACACCGTATATGGTGGTGACTTCCTGGCTGATCAGCAGGCTGTAAAAGGCATGGTTGAGGCTGCTCCGAAGCTCATCAAGATGTTCGACCGCATGGGTGTACCGTTTACGCGTACGGCTGAGGGCGTCCTCGATCTGCGTAACTTCGGTGGTCAGAAAAATAAGCGTACCTGCTTTGCCGGCTCTACGACGGGCCAGCAGCTGCTGTATGCTCTCGACGAGCAGGTTCGCCGTTGGGAAGTCAAGGGCGGCGTGAAGAAGTATGAGTTCTGGGAATTCATCAAGATCATCAAGAACAAAGACGGCGTCTGCCGTGGTATCGTTGCTCAGAACATGAACTCCAACGAGATCGTTTCCTTCCCGGCTGATGTTGTCATTCTGGCAACAGGCGGCCCGGGCCAGGTGTATGGCCGCTGCACGGCGTCCACGATCTGCAACGGTTCTGCTGTTTCGGCTGTATATCAGCAGGGCGCAGAGATCGGTAATCCGGAGTTCCTGCAGATCCATCCGACGGCTATTCCGGGACCGGATAAGAACCGCCTGATGTCTGAGGCCTGCCGTGGCGAGGGCGGCCGCGTATGGGTTTACCGTGAGAATCCGGAGACCCATGAGAAGGAGCGCTGGTACTTCCTCGAGGATATGTACCCGGCATACGGCAACCTCGTACCGCGTGACGTTGCTTCCCGTGCTATCTATAAAGTCGTTGTCCATATGGGCCTCGGCATGCACAGCCCGAACCGTGTATACCTCGATCTGTCCCACATCCCGGCAGACTATCTCGAGCGTAAGCTCGGCGGTATCCTCGAGATGTATGATGATTTCGTAGGTCAGGATCCGCGTAAGGTTCCGATGGAGATCTTCCCGTCCATCCATTATTCCATGGGTGGCATCTGGGTTGATCGTGAGCATCACACGAATATCCCGGGTCTTATGGCATCGGGCGAGTGCGACTACCAGTATCATGGTGCAAACCGTCTGGGCGCAAACTCGCTGCTGTCGGCAGCCTATTCCGGCACGATATCTGGTCCGGAGTCGCTCAAGCTGGCCCGTGGTGGCAAGATTGGTGCAGCACTTACGGAAGCAGAGCTGGAAGCGGCCCGCAAAGAGTGCGTAGCCGAATTCGACAAGATCCGCAACATGAATGGCCCGGAGAATGCACATAAGCTGCATCATGAGCTGGGCGATGTCATGTACAAATATGTATCCGTTGAGCGCGATAACAATGGTCTGACTCAGTGCATGAAGGAACTCCATGAGATCCTCAAGCGTTGGGACAATATCGGTGTTACGGATCATGGCACCTGGGCGAACCAGGAGGCAATGTTTGTCCGTCAGCTCCGCAACATGATTATCTATGCAATGGCAATCACGAAATCTGCTCTGCTGCGTGATGAGAGCCGCGGCGCTCATGCCAAGATTGTCCTCAATGACAAGGGCGAGCGCGTAACGGATGAGAAGGGTGATCTCGTATTCATGCCACGTAATGACGAACAGTTCATGCGTACGACTATCGTTACTTTTGATGCTGAGCATGATGAGCCGGAGGTTTCTTATCGCGAGTTCGAGCACTCTCTCATCAAGCCGCGTCTGCGTAACTACGCTGTAGCTAAGAAAGAGTAAGAGGGAGGACAAATAGAATGGCAGAACAGAAAAAAGTCAGATTTGTTATCGAACGCCAGGACGGCCCGACGGAGAAGCCGTACACACAGGAGTTTGATGTAGACTATCGTCCGGGCCTCAATGTTGTTGCAGCCCTGATGGAAATCCAGAAGAATCCAGTAACCGTTGACGGCAAGAAAGTTGCTCCGGTTGTCTGGGAGTGCAACTGTCTGGAGAAAGTCTGCGGCGCCTGCATGATGGTCATTAACGGCAAGGCTCGTCAGGCCTGCTGCTCGCTGATCGACAATCTCAAGCAGCCGATCCATTTACAGCCGGCACGCACGTTCCCGGTAATCCGCGACCTGCTGATTGACCGTTCGGTTATGTTTGAGAGCCTGAAGCGTATTCATGGCTGGGTTGAGGTTGATGGTACCTGGGAGGTCAAAGACGCTCCTATCCAGAATCCGTACACCGCTGAGACGGCTTATGAGATTTCGCACTGCATGACCTGCGGCTGCTGTCTTGAGGCCTGCCCGAATGTTGGACCGCAGTCCGACTTCATCGGACCGGCTCCAACCGTACAGGCATATCTCTTCAATCTTCATCCGCTCGGAAAGTTCGATGCACCAAAGCGTCTGAACGCGCTGATGGAGAAAGGCGGCATCACCAGCTGTGGCAACAGCCAGAACTGTGTCGAGGCCTGCCCGAAGAATATCAAACTGACGACGTATCTCGCTCAGGTTAACCGCGATGTCAACAAACAGGCACTGCGTAATATCTTCAATAAGTAATTCTGTAAGAATGACGGGACCTGCTCTTCGGAGCAGGTCCCGTTTTCTATGCGATTAATTGGGCAGGGACTTGATTGTTGGTCGTGTTTAGGTATATGATAAATACACGATGGGGGAAGTGTCCCCTAAATGTATAAATTGGCGATTAGGATGACAGCTATGAAAAAGAATGAACGTATCCCTTTGAGCCCTTGTTTGCGTCGGTTCAAGTTTTTCTTTGATTTATTGAAACAGACGACGGATAATTATCTGTTTTTCGCAGACATGCAGGAAGATCTGGTTATTGTATCGCCGAACCTTGTGCAGGACTTTGACCTGCCGGCAGAAGTCATGCATGATTTCGACACTTATTGGGCTCCACTGGTCCATCCTGAAGAACGCAGTGTGTATCTGGCTGCAATCCGGGGGCTGATGAAGACTAAAAGTATATTCGAGCATAATATGGAGTATCGTGTGAAGACGCGGCAGGGAGAGTATGCATGGATTCGCTGCCGGGGGCGGGTTGGTATGGACCGCGAGGGCAATCCGAGCATATTTGCCAGAATGATGTCCCGCATGGCTCAGCGCAATCAGGCTGATGAGGTCACCGGATTGTTGAATAAGTATCAGTTTGAGCATGCTGTAAAACTGGCTTTGGGACAATATCGTGCAACCGGGGAAGGTGGTGCGATACTGGCCTTGGGCTTGGATAATTTCAAGATCGTCAACGAGACATACAACCGCGTGGTCGGCGATATCGTGCTGAAGCGCGTCGGCGAGCTGATTGCCAATGTGCTGCCAACGCCACTGACGCTGTTCAAACTGGATGGCGATCAGTTTGCGGTCATCTATCCGGGGGCGTCAGAGCAGGACGTGGCCGACATCTTTGCGAGTGTGCAGAGTACGCTCTCGCGGCCGCAGGATATTAACGGGCATCAGTATTTCTGTACGGCCTCGTGTGGTACGGTCTTCTACCCCACGGCAGGCAAGGACTATCTGGTGCTCCACAAGCATGCAGAAGCGGCGATGGATATTGCGAAGCGCGAAGGGAAGAATCGCAACATACTGTTCAGCAAGGACCAGTATAACCGCTGGGTACGGTCTATATCGATGCGGGACAGCCTCTGGGACAGTGTAGAGAATGGCTGCCTTGGATTCAGCTTATATTATCAGCCGCAGATCAGTGCGGTGGATCAGAAGCTGATTGGTGCTGAGGCGCTGCTGCGCTGGAAGAATCCGAAGGGCCGTATGGTGGCGCCGATGGAGTTCATCCCGATTCTGGAGGAAACCAAGCTCATTATTCCGGTGGGCAAGTGGATCTTTGAAGAGGCGGTGAAGGTATGCAAGCGGTGGCGCCATATCGTGCCGGAGTTTAAGGTCAGCGTCAATATGAGCTATGAGCAGGTTAAGGATCTGTCATTCAAGAACTTCGTCACGGAGTGTCTGCTGAGGCACGATATGCCGCCGGAATCTGTAATCCTTGAGCTGACGGAGAGCAAGATCGTTGCGGACTGGAGTTTTGTCAACAAACAGTTCGATTCTTTCCGGAAACAGGGAATTGCGATTGCCATGGATGACTTTGGTACCGGTTATTCCTCGCTGGCTTCACTCAAGTATCTGTCCTGTGATATCGTAAAGATTGACCGGGAATTCGTCAAGAAGATACTGGAGAACGACTTCGACCGCAAGCTCGTGCAGTATGTCGTGGCGCTTTGCCACAGCATCGGCATCAAGTGCTGCATCGAAGGGGTAGAGGAAGAAGCGGAATATGAGCTGTTGACGCGTGAATGCAAGGCGGACTCGATTCAGGGGTACCTGTTCGGGCATCCGGAGAGCGTCGAAAATTTTGAAGAGAAATTTCTACAGATGGAGAAACATTGATGTCACGAGAAAAAGCACAGGAAGAAATTACATTATTAGGCAAGAAGGAAGTCCGGTATCACTATGATTACTGTCCGGAAATCCTGGAAACCTTTGAGAACCGGCATCCGCAGAATGATTACTGGGTGAAGTTCAACTGTCCGGAGTTTACGGCACTTTGCCCAATCACGGGACAGCCGGATTATGCGACGATCTATATCAGCTATGTGCCAGCCGAAAAAATGGTGGAGAGCAAGTCCTTGAAACTCTATCTGGTCAGTTTCCGTAATCACGGGGATTTCCATGAGGATGTGGTCAATGTCATCATGAAGGATCTTATTCGCCTGATGGACCCGAAATATATTGAGGTCTGGGGCAAGTTCCTGCCACGTGGCGGCATCTCGATCGACCCATATGCGAATTATGGGCGCCCAGGAACAAAATTTGAGCAGCTGGCCTGGCACCGTTTTGAGGAGCACGATATGGCTGGTATGGACAAGGTAGATAATCGCTGAATCATGACAGCACTGCAGAGGATGGAAGGGAGATTTTAATGAGACGTCAGAAGCGCATCGCCCTGATCAATGATATTACGGGCTTCGGACGCTGCTCGGTGACGGTGGAGCTGCCGCTGCTTTCGGCAATGAAGATTCAGGTCTGCCCGCTGCCGACGGCCATCCTGTCGGTTCATACCGGCTTTCCTGACCACTATCTGG
>JAGPMW010000049.1 GCA_018052705.1 Selenomonas sp.
ATAACTGGTACTTTGATACCACGAGGGCTTGCTGGTGCGGCTAATCCATCACAGCCACTCATCGCCAGTATCAGGCAGCCAGCCGCTAACAGGATTGCTTTCCATGTCATGCCTTTTATCATATATTGTCCCTTACTTTCTTCAATCTTAATCCAGTTCTTATGAGCTTACAGCTCTCATTATGCTGCAATCCCCAGTGCTGAAAAAGACAGAATTCTTTGTTCGTACTGCAGGATTTTAAGCAAAGCTGCCCTATGGCTGATAAAAAAGGAGATGCACACGTATTGCAGCGTATGCATCTCCTCATTCAACCTGTATAATATTATGTCACGCTCAGTTTTTACTAGCCTCCCTGATTTCATCCCGGGTCACTTTACCTTCGGCTATAAGTTCAGCAACCCATTTGCCATGATGCTTCTCTGCTTAACCACGCTTGACTATCACAGCACGACAGCCAAGGCTGTATGTTTATCAATATATAAATTCGCCATTACAGCAACAACCATCACAAACCGCACAGAAAGCGGATCAATGCCACGGCCTCGGCAATCGCATCGATTCCATACTGGTGGACTGCCCAATCTGGCTCTGGCCTGCTGCTGAACAGCGCCGCTGTATCTTCGTCAATGACAGGCTCCCCCAGACCGCGCCAAAGCGACAGCTTGGGAATCGTCCCATGATTGCGGCTCTCGATCAGGACCAGATCCACGCCTTCCAGCTGATTGGCCACATCAAGCAAAGATGCCCGCTGCGCGGTCTGCCGCTGGATGAAATAGCCGTCAGGCGAGACCACAGCCACGCTCGCTGCCCCAGCCTGCTGGAACCGCCAGCTGTCCTTGCCGACAGTATCCACAGCAAAACCGTGACAGTCTCCCTTGACGACGCCGGGATTGATGCCAGCGGCCCGCAGCTTCGGAATCAGCCGCTCAATAAATGTCGTCTTGCCAGTATTTGATACAGGTGCCGATACCGTAACCAGCGGCAGCGGACGGCGGCTGTTGGCAAACCGTCCCCGAACCAGCCGCAGATCAGCCGGCGTATTCACGTTAAAGAATGCCTCGGCCGGCGTCAGATTGACTATCCTATGCGGCACCTCGGCCAACACTGCGCCGATTTTCCGCCGGCCGCGCCCCAGCGCCGAAGCCAACGCCGCCGACAGTTCCCGATGATAAAGCGAGGCCAGCGGCTGACGCCGTCCCGCAGCCTCCGCCACGATGGCCAGTTCTCCGTTTGCAGCCATCAGCAGCGGAGCGGCTGATGAAAACGTAAATAGTGGCATATCACAGGAAACCGCCAGCGCATAGGCCGTCGGCATCACCTGCAGTCCCTGCCGCAGCCCTTCGATCGGCCCAGCCCCCGCTGTCTCATCCACCAGCAAGTCCAGCTCATAACGCCGGGCCAGTTCCTGCATCTGCCCGGTAACTTTCTCGACACAAATATAACGCTTTTTGAAGGGCTGACGCTGTGCCTTGCGCAGCAGCCATTCCAGCATATTTACGCCATCGAGAGCCAGCCAGCGCTTATCCTCTCCCATGCGGGAGCTTTGCCCGCCGGCAATCACCAGCAGGCTGATCTCCGAAACATCCATCTCACTCAGTCCTTATGTGCATAATGAATCCCACACTCACTAGCATCCCCGCGCATGATTTCGATGCCATGCTGCAGCGTTGGCAGGACAAAGCTCAGGCATTCCTCTACAGCCTTGACGCTGCCGGGCAGATTGACAATCAATGTGCGTTTATGGATACCAGCCTGAGCCCGGCTCAGCATCGCACGGTCCGTGACTTTCAGTGACAATGCCCGCATCGCCTCAGGAATTCCGGGTGCCAGCCGCTCACATACAGCCAGAGTAGCCTCCGGGGTCACGTCACGCATGGAAAATCCGGTGCCGCCTGTCGTCACGACAAGTCCTACGCCCCGATCCGCATAGTCTTTCATCTTCTGCTCGATACCAGACTGCTCATCCGGCAGAATGACTTTCTCCACCACCGTATAACCGGCTGCTTCAAGCATTGCCTGTACCTTCGCACCACTATTGTCTACCCGCTCACCGCGGCTGCCCTTGTCACTGGCCGTGATGACCGCTGCGTCAAGCGGCATCTTTTTTCCCGGCGCCACAAGCTCAAGCTCATCCCCTGTACGGACCCAGCCGCCATGCAATACCCGCCCAAATATACCTTCGCGGGGCATGATACAATCGCCGACCTGATCCCGAATAGCGCAGCCCTTATGACATTCCTTGCCAATCTGCGTAATCTCGAACCATGTCTCACCCGCATGCAGGCGCGTCCCTAAGGGCAGGTCTTTAAAGCGGAACCCCTCAGCCACAACATTCTCACCAAAAGCACCGAACGGCACGTCAATACCAAGCTTACGGAAATCCTCGATTTCCTTCAAACCTAGAAAGCTGACCTGACGATGCCAGCTGCCAGCATGTGCATCTCCAGTAATTCCCCATTCCGTTTGAAACAACACCTTATCTGCGGTCTGCTTAAGCGTCCCTTTTTTCTCACTGATACACAACGCATGAATCTTGCCCATTCCTTCAACCTCCTACCTGATACATCGCCCGGGCATCCCGGGCTTCATTATGCTTATCCTCAAAGCGATGTTCCGCTGGTTTATGGTAAATTGTCTGACGCACAGCCAGCTGCAGATTCTCTTCGGTAATGCCACGGCGCAGCAAGGCCCGCAGATCAAGCCCGGTCTTCGCATTCAGACAGAGCTTGAGAAATCCTTCTGCCGTGAGTCGGACGCGATTGCAGGACGCGCAGAATTTATGCTCCATCGCATCAATGAAGCCAACCTGTCCCGCAAAGCCCGGCAGCCGGTAATAGGCGGCTGGACCACTGGGCACAGCGGCCGGACCGCCGACCTGTCTGAGCGGTCCATACGCCTGCTCAAGCTGACTCCGGACTACCGACATCGCCACGCCACGATAGCCGACTTCATAGGCGCAGCCAATCGGCATCAGCTCAATAAAGCGCACCTTGACCGCCTGGTCCTGGGCGAGTCCAGCCAACGCCGCGATTTCTGCCTCATTGACGCCTTGTATCGGTACGCAATTGAACTTGATATCCTTCAGCCCCTGCGCCTGCAGCACCCGTATCCCCTCACAAACCTTCTCGAGCATCGGCCGTCTGGTAATATCCGCAAAGACCTCAGGGCGCAGTGTATCCAGACTGATATTGACCCCATCCAGCCCCGCCGCAATAAGCGGTTCCGCCAGGTCCCCGAGCAGGACACCATTTGTTGTCATGACTACGGACTCAATCCCCGGCACTTCATGGATGGCCTGCACGAGTTCCACAATCCCTCGACGCACCAGCGGCTCACCACCTGTCAGCCGAACCTTGCGCACGCCGAGTGCGGCCATAGCGCGCACAACGCGCAGGATCTCCGCAAAAGTCAGGATATCCTTATGCCGCAGCTTCTCCACGCCATTTTCCGGCATACAGTAGCGGCAGCGCAGATTGCAGCGGTCTGTCAGCGAGATACGCACATATTCGATTTTTCGGTTAAACTGGTCAATCATAAAACCATCTCAATCCCTTATAGCAGTACAATATCGACCTCAGTGCCCGGCTCCAGCGGCCCTGTGCCGGCAGGAATATCGATAAAGGCATTGCAGCCAACGACCGAGGCCAGACTGCCCGATGCATGCTGCTCCGGCAGCCTGACTTTACCATTCTCATGATAAGCGCGGATGAACCGGCGTCCATGGCTGGCTTTCGGAAACCGGTCGGTCAATACTGCCTGCGCCCGGACCAGTTCGCCCGCCGCATTGTCACTGAGCTTTGCCAGCACTGGCCGGGCCATGAGCTCAAATGTCGCATAAGATGCGAACGGATTTCCCGACAGCGCAATCCCGAGCGTATGACCAAACGTATAGGCAATAGCCGGACCACCCGGTTTCATGCAGACCCGCCAGAACAGTCGCTCACCGATTGCTCTGACCAGACCGTGCATAATATCTTTCTTGCCAACTGACACCCCGCCAGTGGTCAGAAACAGATCCACCCTATCCTGCCAGCTCTGGATGATCCTGGCACAGGCCTCCACATCATCAGGCAGGATGCCAAGGATCTCGGGCTCAAATCCCATTTCCCTGAGCCGGCCGGCCAGAATATAAAGATTACTGTTGTAGATCTTCCCCGGCTGCAATGGCAGGCCTGGCAGCAGCAGCTCATCACCGGTACTGGCTATTGCCACCCGCACCCTGCGGATGACCCGGACCTCACCATACCCCAGACCAGCCAGCACGCCCAGATGCGCAGCCGTCAGCCTTGTACCTTTGCCAGCCAGCAAGGTTCCCTTGCGCACATCTTCCCCCGCAAAGCAATAGTTCTCGTGCGTTTTCAGGGGAAACGGCACCTGCAGTACACCATCCCGGACGGTGGCACTCTCCTGCCGCACCACGCAGTCACAGCCGGCCGGTATGGCTCCGCCCGTCATAATGCGAATGGCACAGCCGGCCGGTACTTCCTGCTCGTAATAATCCCCGGCACATTCTTCGCCAATGACCCGGAATACAGCAGGATTCGCAGCCGATGCTCCAACGGTTCCAGCCGCCGCAAACGTATAACCATCAAGCGGTGACCGGTCAAATGGCGGGTTGTCAAACGCTGCCATACAATCTTGCGCCAGTGTGCGTCCCAAAGCATCAATGATCTCCACCGATTCTGATTCCCTGACCTCATCCGTATGAGCGAGCAGCACACTAACTGCCTGCTCCAAAGAAATATCCTGCATCCTGCGCCCTCCTCAATGTTGAAACCCACAAACGGGATAATGACAGACCTTGCAATTCATACAGAGACCACCAATACCGAAATGACGAATATCGCGCCGCCGAACTTTCTCGCCCGTAAGAATTCTTGGCAGGACCATATCAAAAATTGTACGTGCGCTATACATGACACAGCCCGGAAGCCCCATGACCGGAATGCTCCGCCCCTCCCGTTCGAAATAGCCTAACAGGAACATCGCCCCCGGCAGCACCGGCGCACCATAGGTCTCAATTTTTGCCCCTGCATCGCGGATAGCAGCCGGTGTCCGGTCATCCGGATCGACACTCATGCCACCCGTGCAAAGGATCATATCCATGCCAAGTGCCAGCAGTTCCTGGATGTTCTGCTTCGTATGCTCCGTGATGTCATCAGACAACCGGTGTTCATTGATGGTCAACCCATATTCGCGCAGTTTTCCCTCGATAACCGGCGTGAACGTATCCTCGATACGACCTTCAAATACCTCTGTACCGGTCGTAACTACACCGACCCTCCAGTCCTGCTGGTACGGATTCAGCCGCATAAGCGGCTCATCGCCAGCCAGCCGCCGGACTTGTTCCATCTTATCCTTCTTGATGACCAGCGGGATCACCCTCATGCCAGCCAGTTTCGTACCTGCTCTGACCGGCATGTTCTGAGGCAACGTTGCAATAGTCACATCATCAAGCCCGTTGACCTCGTCAAAACGGTCCTCATCAACCTGAAACACCCCGTCGACCGCAGCCTTGAGCTCAATCTTTCCCTCTTTTGGTTCCGTCGCTTCCATGTACTTATTCTGGCATAACTGACGCAGAACCTCAGCCGCATCATTCTCATGCAGCATCGACTCATCATTCTCCCAGACATAGATGTTGTCCTTTCCCACTGACAACAATACCGGGATATCCTCTTCCCTGATCACATGTCCTTTGCGGAAAACAGCATTCTTCGTCACCCCACGGATGATCTGCGTGATATCATGGCAGAGAATCTGCCCTACTGCATCAACCGTCTTCATTTCCTTCATCAGCCATCGCCCCCATATCGCAACACAAACTGCATAACAAAAAGACTATCCTCCGCAGTCTGTAACCGAAAAAGGATAGTCTTCACCTATCATCTTTGCTACCCCTTTTCAACTACGGAAGGTTCCGGCGTTTCCCCCGGAGCCCCGGCGCAATATCATAGCATCGCCTTAGATATTTTTGCTCGGAGTTTTCTCTATGAAATTCAATATTCTTGTCTTATTCTACACGAAAAGGTCAAATTTGCCTATAACATTTCTCACAACCAGGCCATTCCTATCTGTGAATACACTTTCTTGCAAAGTCTCACGCCATCGCTAAATCAATAATAAATAATCAAAAATAATCAACAATGGTAGTTATTTTTTTCACTATATTTACAAAATAAGGAAATTTTGATAAACTAAAAAACGAGAAAAGGTATGATGAATTTTACCGATAAGTATCCTATTACCAGGAGGGATGATCATGGAAATCCTTGTATGTATCAAACAAGTTCCAGGTTCAAACAAAGTAGAAGTTGATCCAGAAACCGGTGTCTTAAAGCGGAACGGTGCCGACAGTAAGATGAATCCATATGACCTTTACGCATTAGAAACCGGTCTATGGCTCAAGGAAACCTACGGAGGGCACTTAAGCGTCATTACGATGGGACCGCCACAAGCAAAAGCAGTCATTCAGGAAGCATTTGCCATGGGCGCAGATGCTGGTGCTATTATTTCCGATCGGAAATTTGGCGGTGCCGATGTTCTTGCCACGAGCTATACCATTTCGCAGGGCATACGCAAATTTGGCACATTCGATCTCATCCTCTGCGGGTTGCAGACGACCGACGGTGACACCGCCCAAGTCGGGCCAGAACTGGCCGAGGCGCTCAATATGCCCAGTGTCTGCAATGTACGGCATATCGAGGACGTAAAGGACGACCACATTCTGATTGACATGGAAATGTCTGAAGATATCGAGCGTCTCCGTGTATCCTTTCCCTGTCTGCTGACGGTCCAAAAAGATATCATGCAGCCACGACTTCCTTCCTATTTGAGAAAAAAGGCGACCACTGACCGCCCGATCTCCATGTTTTCTTTTGCCGACATGGAAGATCAGGATGAACACCACTACGGCCTCACTGGCTCAGCCACTCAGGTTCAGCGCATCTTCCCACCGGTCTCCGACAAAGTACAGGAACACTGGACGGGTAGTTCCGATGAACTTGCCGACCAGCTCTTCCACAAGCTGCAGCAAAAGAAATTCATTTCCTGAAAACAAGATAAATTGGAGGCAATTGTATGGGTAAGCTTATTGTTCATCAAGAAAAAATCACCGATATCCCGGCACTCCTTGCGATTTGTCCATTTGGTGCCATAGAAGAAAATAACGGGGCGGTCGAAATCTCTGCCGCCTGCCGCCTCTGCCGTCTCTGCATACGCAAAGGCCCAGCCGGCGTCATGGAATACCTCGAAGATGAAAAACCCGCCGCCATTGATAAAAGTCTATGGCAGGGGATTACCGTTTATGTCGATCATGTAAATGGTAAGATTCACCCGGTAACCTATGAGCTGCTGGGCAAAGCGCGTGAGCTGGCCGCTAAAGTCGATCAGCCTGTCTACGCTTTATTTATGGGCAGCGAGATTACCCCCCAAGCACAGGAACTGCGCCATTATGGAGCAGATAAAATCTTCGTCTGCGATGATCCTGACCTCAAATCCTTTGATATTGAACGCTATACGAGCGTCTTCGAGACATTCATCAAACAAGTCCATCCTTCCTCCATCCTGGTAGGTGCTACCCCTGTCGGACGTCAGCTGGCTCCGCGTGTTGCGGCGCGCTTCAAAACCGGACTGACTGCTGACTGCACGATCCTCGACATTCATGAGAATAGCGATCTGGTCCAGATCCGCCCTGCCTTCGGCGGCAATATCATGGCGGAAATCCTGACCCCGAATACCCGGCCGCAGCTGGCAACAGTCCGCTATAAGATCATGAATGCACCACAGAAAAGTACAGCCGCAACTGGCGAGATTATTCCGCTTATGCCGCCGGCCTCAATTCGCCACAGCCGGACCGAGGTACTCGATGTCACCCAAAAGCCAAGGGAAAGCAGCATCGAAAATGCTGACATTCTCGTTGTTGCCGGTCGTGGCCTGAAAAAGAAAGCCGATCTTGCGCTGGTTCAGGAACTGGCTGATTGTCTGGGCGGAGAAATGGCCTGTACCCGCCCGCTGGTAGAAGCTGGCTGGATGGATGCTAAACATCAGATCGGGCTTTCCGGCCGTACGGTACGGCCGAAACTCATCATTACCTGCGGCGTATCCGGGGCCATACAGTTTACTGCTGGAATGAATCACGCAGAAAACATATTCGCGATCAATCAGGATGCGAATGCACAGATATTTAAGTCGGCCAACTACGCCCTTACCGGCGACCTCTATGACGTACTGCCGAAACTCATCGAGAAAATCAAAAATGGAGAGAAGGTCTCAGCATGACAGCATATAAAAAATTAGACGAAGCGGATCTGCAGGCTGTTGCCTGCTTCATTCCCCGGGATCACATCCTCTGGAACCAGGAAATCAATGAAGAATACAGTCATGACGAACTCAGCAGTGAACAGTCTTATCCGGACATGGTTGTCCGTGTCACGTCGACCGACGAAGTCTCTCGTCTCATGGCCTATGCCAATGAGAAACATATCGCCGTCACGCCGCGAGGCGCAGGCACCGGACTGGTCGGCGCTTCCGTTGCTGTCGAGCATGGCATCATGCTTGATACCACACTCATGAACCATTTTCTTGAACTCGATGAAAAAAACCTGACCCTGACCCTCGAACCAGGCGTTCTGCTCATGGAAATCAGCGCCTATGTGGAAGAACGCGGCTTTTTCTATCCACCAGATCCGGGTGAAAAATCGGCCACCATCGGCGGCAATGTCAGCACCAACGCCGGCGGCATGCGCGCTGTGAAATACGGAGTCACCCGTGATTTTGTCCGCGGACTTGAACTGGTGATGGCCGATGGCACGATTCTTGAAGTCGGCGGCAAAGTCGTCAAGAACAGCTCCGGCTACGACCTTAAAGATATGGTCATTGGCTCCGAAGGCACACTGGCCGTCGTAACAAAGATCATCCTGAAGCTGCTCCCCCTGCCACAGAAAAATGTCAGCCTGCTGGTCCCCTTCCCGACGCTGGCTCAGGCTATTGGCACGGTCCCCCTGATCGTCAAGTCCAAGGCCATCCCGACAGCAATCGAGTTCATGGAACGCGAAGTCATCATGGATGCCGAAGAATATCTGGGCCGCAAATTCCCGGATAATCAGGCCAATGCCTACCTGCTGCTGAAATTTGACGGCAATACGATGGAAGAGATTGCTTCCTATTATGACGGTGTAGCCCAGATCTGTCTCGATCAGGGCGCTGTCGATCTGCTTATTGCTGATACCGACGAACGCAGTGATTCCATTTGGAAAGCACGTGGTGCTTTCCTGGAAGCCATAAAAAGCTCGACCAGTGCCATGGATGAGGTCGATGTTGTCGTACCACGCAGCCATGTCAATGAATTCGTCGAATATATCCACGGTCTCCAGAAGGAGCTCGGCATGCGCATCAAATGCTTTGGTCATGCCGGTGACGGCAATCTGCATGTCTATCTGCTGAAAGATGATCTGTCTGATGCAGACTGGCATCGCATTCTGGAAACCGGCATGGAAAAGATGTACACCATGGCGAAAAGTATGGACGGACAGGTATCTGGCGAACATGGCATCGGACTTGCCAAACGCCCCTACCTCAAAGAATCCCTCGATGCACCAACAATCCGTCTTATGCAGCATATCAAAGATGCATTCGATCCGAATCACATTCTCAATCCACATAAAGTATGTTTTAACTAACTATCCACAAGAGGAGGCTGTTGCACGCTATGTGCAGCAGCCTCCTCTTGTCAATTCATCAAAAATATAATCCCAATTAATTATTTTATGAGATTTGCCTTGGTTATTCCCTTTTCGCCAAAGCGCTGCTTAATTTTATCAATAGCCTCATACAGGTTTTCCTTCTTTTCTTCCTCACCAAAAAGGGACACGGCTGTAAAATCATCGAAGCCGGAAGCCGCCACACCAAGCAGGCGGATACCACGATAAAGCTTTAATTCGCGAAACAATGCCTGTGCCGTATGATAAATCACTTCATCATAGCAGGTAGCCTCTGGCAGTGTCCGGCTGCGAGTATACGTCTTAAAATCTGCCCGTCGCAATTTGAGCTGAATGGTCCGCGCCTTAAGGTCTGCTTTTCTAAGCCGCCAGCCGACTTTTTCAGCTAATGCCAGTAAAACCCGTTCCGCCTCAGATGCAGATTGCAGATTTTCAGAAAATGTGACTTCCTTGCCAATAGATTTTGCCTGTTCGCGCGGAGCTACTGGCCGCTCATCAATGCCATGTGCCAGCGCCAACAGATGCCCGGCCATGCGATCCCCGAGCCTTGCTGCCAGACGTGTATGATCCATTCGCCGCAAATCACCGATCGTGCGGATATGCATCGCCGCCAGCTCACCGCCCATCTTCCTGCCGACTCCCCAGATCCGCCCGACCGGCAACGGCTCAAGTATCGCTGACATATTTTCTTTTGTTACGATGACCAGTCCATCCGGCTTTTCAATATCTGAGGCCAATTTTGCCAGGAACTTGCTGGGAGCAATACCAACCGATGCCACGATGCCTGTCTGCTCACGAATCTCCGTTTTCAACGCCTGCGCATACTGACGTGGTGACTCCATGAGCCGCTCCATCCCGGTAAGATCGAGGAACGCCTCATCGATTGACAGCGGTTCGATCACCGGTGAATAACGTGCAAAAATCGCAAAGATCTGCGTCGATACGGCAGCATAGCGCGGATAGTTCCCCGCAATGAAGATCCCCTGCGGACATAGCTGCTGCGCTCTGCCCATTGGCATTGCCGAATGAACACCGAATCGCCGGGCCTCATAAGAACAGGTCGATACGACGCCGCGACCGCCCAGGCCGCCCACAATCAGCGGCTTGCCCCGATATTCTTCATGATCCAGCTGCTCCACTGAGGCAAAGAACGCATCCATATCAACATGCATGACCAGCCGTTCCATAATCCGCCAACCTCCTATACAAACGCAATGAGCCGGAGCAATGATGCTCCGGCTCACCTTTATCCCAACAGGATCAATAGTTCTCGGCATGAACCTCGAAATAGCTCTGTGGATGTGCGCAGACCGGGCAGATTTCCGGCGCTTTCGTCCCCACAATGATATGACCGCAGTTGCGGCACTCCCATACCTTGACTTCGCTCTTGGCAAAGACTTCCTTGGATTCTACATTTTTCAGCAGGGCACGATAACGTTCCTCATGATGTTTCTCGATCTCAGCGACCATACGGAACTTCGCCGCCAGCTCCTTGAAGCCTTCTTCTTCTGCCGTCTTAGCAAACCCTGCATACATATCCGTCCACTCGTAGTTTTCACCATCGGCGGCATCTTTCAGGTTGGAGGACGTATCATTAATGCCTTCAAGTTCCTTGAACCACAGCTTGGCATGCTCTTTCTCGTTGTCTGCCGTTTTCAGGAACAACGCCGCAATCTGCTCGAATCCGTCTTTTTTCGCACGGGAAGCGAAATACGTGTACTTGTTACGGGCCTGACTCTCGCCGGCAAAAGCTGCTGACAGATTCTTTTCGGTTTGTGTACCAGTATACTTGCTCATGTTTTGATTCCTCCTAAACTAATAATCATCGAACGTTTACTCTATATATTCGCGCTGCCCATCATTTCTCCTGCCGAACAAACAAAAATATTTTTATATGCAGAAGTGCCTGATGAGGATCACAGGATCTTCATCAGGCACTTCATGGAGGTATTGATTACACTCAGAACACATAGGATGCACTCCAAGGGGGAAAGCTTATTTATTCATGTCTTCCCATTTCTCCTCGAGTTCTTCAAGGATACGGGCATG
>JAGPMW010000001.1 GCA_018052705.1 Selenomonas sp.
CAGAACAGGAACTGAGTTCTATGATTCATAGCTATATCTCATATTACAACAGTCGCCGCGTGCAGCGTAATCTTGGCATTCTCACACCGCTGGAAAAGTATAATGCGTTTTTGGCTGCATGAAAAAATAGCCAGAGGGCAAGCCTCTGACTGCAAAAAATCTTATTTTATTTCTTTGTCTACTTGACGGGGAGCGGTTCATTTTTACCATGGGGCTGATTTACATAAAACTATAAAATTTCTTTTGAAATGATGAGGGCAGCCGGCACTTTAATGAACGCTTCAATCTTTACTTATCGTTCATTTCTTACTCTGTTTCTAATTCTGATTCCTCATTGGCAACAGATTCCACACGTTTGTGAATCCCAAGTGCATAATAAGCAACCATAACTGCAATACAAAATACACCGCCAACCATGAGTGATAATCTGGTACTATCGTTGAAACACATTCCAATCAGTACAAGCACTAGGAAGATCAATACAAAATAGTTGCTGTATGGATACAGGATGGATTTAAATGGATGGCTGGCCATTTCTTCCTTATGCGCTTTACGGAACCGGAATTGGCTGAAGCATAGAACAAACCACGGGAACATGCCCGGCAAGATACTGGCGCTATAGATATAGACAAACAGTTTAGAATCTGGATACATGTAGTTAAAAAACACACCAATCAGCAAGCACAGCAAAGTGAGTTTTAATGCATTTGAAGGAACGCCGCCTTTGGACAAATGTGACAGGAATTTAGGAGCTTGTCCGTTGCTCGAAAGCGTATACAGCATGCGGCTGCAGCTATAGATTCCACTATTGCAGCCGGAAATAGCTGCCGTCAGGACAACAAAATTAATAATGCCAGCAGCGGCTGTGATACCAATTTTTGAAAAGGTAAGTACAAACGGACTGCCTAAGGTAGAAATCTGATCCCACGGGAATAACGTCGTGATAACAAAAATTGCGCCGATATAGAAAATAAGAATACGCCATATAATATTTTTTGTGGCCTTGCGCAAGGTTTTCTTCGGATTCTGAGCTTCACCGGCCGTAATACCAATCAGTTCTACGCCCTGATAAGAGGCAGTAACCAGACATAGCGCAAATAGGAAACCTTGCCAGCCGCCAGCAAAAAAGCCGCCATGTGCAGTAAGGTTGTCAAGGCCAATCGGAATCCCATTGTTGCCAATTCCGGTAAAAATAAGTGCAAATCCGATAACAAGCATGACAACAATGGTCATTACCTTGATAAGAGCAAACCAAAATTCAAACTCACCATAATATTTTACAGAGGCTAAATTGGCTAAAGCAATTACACCAACGCCAATCAGGGCTGGAATCCAGGAAGGAATACCTGGCAGCCAATAATTCACATAAATACCGATTGCTGTAACCTCAGACATGCCAACTGTAATCCACATGAACCAGTAAGCCCAGGCAGTCAAATATCCAGCCCATGGGCCGAGATATTTATTTGCATAATTAGCAAAGGAACCTGAAACTGGTTCAATATAAAGCATTTCTCCCATAATACGCATTACAAAGAACATAACTATTCCAGCCAGCGCATACGCCAACAAAACAGATGGCCCGGCCCATTTGATGGTGCTGGCAGATCCCATGAACAAACCAACACCAATTGTTCCACCAAGAGCGATCAGCTCGATATGTCGAGCCTTCAAGCCACGCTGCAATTTATTTTCTTCCATAAATAGAGCCCCTTTCAACCCATTACGAATATACCCACTAGGATAGTTTAAATGATATCCTGTAAAAATACAATAGTATATTAAAATTTTAATAAAAAGAATCAGCAGCCACTATGTCTTTTTGTAAAAGACATAGTGGCAATTTGTCCACATTTTGCGTATCATAAAGGTTACAATTATCTATAAAACGGAATAAGTGTCACTAAAAAGCAGGTATGCCCTACTCCCTCGTACCACAAGTTCCAGCTGTCCTTTAGTAAAAATAAAAAGAAGTGAGTAAGTTATTATTGCTAACTTACTCACTTCTTTTTATATGATATGATTTTCTATCTTACTTTTTAAGCTGAAATGGCACGGTGGTCACAATGACATTCTTGCCCGAAAGTATCAGCGTGGCATGTAAAATCCAACCAGACTGATTATGCAAAAAACGATGCCACCATTTCTGCGTTTCAAATTCAGGAATCAGAACCGTAATATAATCTTCTGGACGTTTTTTTTGCGCCTGCTGCTTGATGAATTTCAATAAGGGCCGCATAAGCAGACGATAAGGCGATTGAATGGTAACCAGTGGAACACCCGGGTTCCATTCTTCCCACTTTTCCCGAACCCGGACGCCAGCTTCTTCATCGCTGACAATGTTGACCGCCATAATATTATTGCTGATTACCTTGGCATATTTTATAGTTTCATAGACCACCCGGGTCGGAGTGGCTACCGGAACAATGACCAGATGGCGGGCTTTCTCCGAGGAAAGTTCCAAGGGAATATGATAGGCTTCCTCCGGAAAATGAAGCTGTTCGGCAACAGAATCATAATGATGCCGTATTTTCTTAAACAGGCGGACCATTAGCGGGATGAAAAGCAGAATAATCCAGGCACCATATATAAACTTAGTCATCGTAATGACAATGACGACGATTCCCGTACACAGCGCACCGAGACCATTGAGTACTGCGCGCATAAGCCAGTAAGACCCGCGTTCCTGTTTCCAATGCAATACCATGCTGAACTGCGCTATAGTAAAGGAAATAAATACGCCAATGGCATACAACGAAATCAAATGTTCAATCTGCCCATTGAAAATAATGATTAAAGCGGCCGACGCTATGGTCAGCAAAAAAATACCATTCGAATAGGTAAGACGTTCGCCGCGCGTAGCAAGGTAACGCGGCAAAAAACCATCGCGGGCAATAATAGACATAAGTACCGGCAGCCCGTTGTAGGCGGTATTCGCTGCCAGATACAATACAAGCATTGTCGTAATCTGAATGTAATAATAGGCTATCCCGCGCCCAAAAATATTTTCGGCCAGCTGCGACAAAGCAGTTACATCAAGCCTTGGCATAATATGGTAATGCATAATCAGAAAACTGATGCCCAAGAACATGGCCCCCAGGATGGTGGCCATCAGGTAAGTCGTACGAATTGCATTGCGGGAAGAAGGCTCCCGGAACATCGGCACGCTGTCGGCAATAGCTTCTATACCAGTCATCGAACTACAACCGTTGGCAAAACCGCGTAGAATGAGGAAAATCATCGCCCAATCCAAAGGCTTGGTCGCTAATGATTCAGCAGGAAGAAGTTCAGGCACCAGAAAGACGGCCTTGTATATCCCAAAAATAATAAGGGCAGCTACCCCCAGCAGAAAAGCATAGGTTGGCAGAACAAAGGCATCAGAAGACTCTCTCACGCCTCGCAAATTCACCAGCATTAATACGATGAACAATACGGCCAGATCGATTAAAATATTATGCCCTGCCAAAAAAGGAAAAGCTGAAATAATTGCATCGGTTCCCGCGGTCACGCTAACCGCGGCTGTCAGTACATAATCAGCAAAAACTGCTCCGCCAACAACCAGCGAAGGATTGGTGCCCAAATATTTTTTGGATACAGCATAAGCACCACCACCACCAGGATTAGCCTTTGCGACCTGCACATAGGATAATGCGACAATGCACAACAGTAAAAAAACAGATATGGCAACTGGGCCCATATAACCATAGGCCATTGCACTCGAAGCACCAACCAGCGTGATGGTGATCTGCTCTGGTCCATAAGCCACGGAGGACAAGGCATCCGATGAAAAAATCGACAGAGCCTTCCATTTTGGCAGCTTCTCGTGACCAAGTTCACTGGTCAGCAGCGGTTTACCCACCAACAGCCGACGTATATTTTGTATCAACATGATAAAAACACCTCTTGCGAAAATTGAATTTTAGGCAATAAAAAAAGACCTATGGGTGATCCTGTCCCCCCTTATTTTAGCCGCCGAAGTTAGCTGACGGGTAGAATGTTAAGAGTAAACATTCCTCCTGCAAAGCAGGATTAACCCCAAGAGATTGGTTCCTCCGGTTCATACGAATTAGGCTGTCTATAAAATTGTAATAGTTATGCAACATAATAGTCAAACGACACAAGCAAATCGTCTGACGGTTATTTATTATACCTTGTTTTACTAAAGATGAAAAGTCGTTTATTCCTCTGTTTTTAGTATTTTTTTGCAAAAAGCGCCCCTAAACAGCGCCAGCATCTGTTTGATCATATGATTCTTTATGATAAACATGCAATTATATGAATGTAATTGCTCGGGCAGAGCCGAAATAGATCGATAAAATTCTGCATTATCTGCATTGAAATCTGCGCAATACTCATGATAGAATAAGCGTATTGTGTTCGATCTATTTATTACGGAGTAAAATCAATATGTCTTATTTAAAAACCGTGATAATCGCCATTATTGGTGGTATTATCATGACCATTATCCACGCCCCTCTCCCCTGGACATTGGGGCCGATTGCCGCCGTATCTATTGCCGGAATGATACAGAAGCACCCGCTTCACTGGTCACTAAAAATTCGGAACGTTGCCCTGATCCTGCTCGGCTATGCAATGGGTCGACCGTTTACAACTGAAACCCTGCAGGCAATTATTTCCCAGCTTCCTTTGATGCTGGCGGCTACGGTAATTACCGTAAGCGCGGGAATATTCACCGGTTGGCTGATGTATCGAAAAACCGGGATAAATTTTACCAGCTGCTTACTTGGCTGTGTGCCTGGTGGTCTCTCGCAGATGGTCATACTGGCAGCTGAAATCAAAGATGTGGATCTTACCGCGGTGACCATTATGCAGACTATGCGGATGCTGTCCGTGGTATTCACGATTCCATTTCTCACCATCCATGTATTGTCGAATTCAACGGCAGGCAGCAGCGATGCAGCCGGAGCAGCAATGATGGCCGCTGTTTCAATAGACCAGATTATCATTTTTGCGGCCGTCGCCATTACAGGCGCAATTGTCGGCCGCTTTATCCATTTGCCGACAGCAACCTTATTGGGACCAATACTTACTACAGCCGCCTACATTATTTTATCAGGGACCCAAGCCCCTGAAGTTCCTATACATATTCTGAATATCGCGCAGCTTTGTGTTGGTTCCTATATTGGTTCGAGCATCGATCTGCAGAAAATTACAAGCTATCATGGTATGGGGCCAATCCTTTTTAGTGGCATTTTACTGGTTCTGTTGGTATCTATGGGAACCGGAACCGCCCTTGCCATGCTGACGGGAGAGTCTTTTGCTACCACGTTCCTGAGTACAGCTCCGGGCGGTTTGACTGAAATGGGAATCACAGCGTTGGTTGTCGGCGCTAATATCTCAACCATGACCGCATATCAGCTCGTCCGCTTGTTGTTTATCATGCTGGTTTTCCCTTATATTGCCAAAGGAATTGTATCGATCTATCGGCGGCAGCAGCCTTGATTTTTATCCGGCCGCTATGGAAAATTGGTAAATTTATGGTATAATGAAGCCGTACAGGTGAAAACTTGTAAACAGAGTAAGTCGTTGTGCGTTAAGTGCCGGATGGACGGGGAGTTGTCATCCGGACGAAAAGCGAAAGCTTGCGGTACAGCCACTGCATCCCGCTGTTGCATAGGCGAGAAACAGGACCTCTCAATAATGCAGCAACGTGCTGAGGCGTTTAGTGCATTTATTGAGGAGGTCTTTTTTGTGCAAAAAATAACAACAAAAACCATTGTATATACAGGGGTATTCACAGCGCTCACCGTGCTTTTATCCTATATATTCTCGATCCGGACTACATTCGTCCATATCACCTTTGGGTTCCTGCCAGTTGCCTTATTCGGCGCAATGTTCGGCCCCTGGAAGGCTGGAATTGTAGCTGCACTGGCGGATATCATTGGGACAGCAGCTCTCGGGACAAGTATCTTCTTTCCCGGCTTTACCCTGTCATCTTTCCTGACTGGCTGGATTTATGGATATTTCTTCTATCAGCGGGAAATCTCCTGGAAAACGGCCTGGCTCCCCTTTCTGCTGGTCACCGTTCTGATTCATCTGGGACTGAATACTTTGTGGCTGATGCTGTTCTATCAAAAAGCGGCCGGAGCGATATTCATAAGCCGATTGTTCAAGAATCTCCTCTGCTACCCACTGGAAATCAGTCTGTTCCTGATGGTATACCGCTCACTGGCCATACTAATTCCTCATCGGAACAAATAATAAAAACCGCCTTAGTCTGTGCAACTGGTCCTGGCTGCACAGAACAGGGCGGTTTTCATTTGCCGTCGGTATTATCAGACCTGAAACAATGCCAGCAGATGCTGTGCAGCTGCCGACAGCGGCTTCTTCTTATCGTGGATAATAGCCCCCGTAGTTGTGATCGCAGTCGGGTTCGTCGAGTAAAACTGCAGACGTGCATCTGTGGTCAGATGGGCGGCCGAACCCGGCACCAATGCAATCCCCAATCCCTCAGCCGCCCAGGAAAGTAAAGGATAGATGTCATCACTAAGACAGAAAATCTGCGGCTCAAAGCCATTTTGATGACAGTTCTGTGTTACCAATGGCAGGTGACGTTCATGAACCAGCAGCGGCTGCCCGGCCAGCGAGGTAAATTCAACAGCATCTGCGGTGGCAGGAAACCGCCCCTTAGCTGCTGCAACGAGCATCGTTTCTTCCGGCAAAAAGAAGCACTCAAAATCGTCCCGAGGAAATGGTTCGCGCACAAAACCAATCTCAATCAGCCCCGCCTGCATGAGATCGATAATCTGCTGCGTACTGCCCTGATGCAGCCGGAACATCACCTGCGGATAGCGCTGCTGATACCGGGACAAATGCTGCGGCAGCAGTGCACTGCCATAGGATGCCACTACGCCGATCGAGAGACGGCCACGAAAGCCCGCAGTGTTCTCCTGAATTTCAGCTTCCGCCCGCTGCTCAATTTCCAGCATCTGCCTCGCCCACCGTTCCAGGATACGTCCACTTTCCGTGAGCTGTACATGTTTCCTATTGCGAATCAGCAGTTTTGTTCCGAGTTCTTCTTCCAGCGCTTTCAACTGCTGACTAAGCGGTGGCTGTGTGATGTTGAGCCGTGCTGCCGCCTTGACAATCAGGCCTTCTTCAACGACCGCCAAAAAATAGCGCAACTGTCGTAATTCCATTTCGATCCCCCTGTATTATATTCGTATATCGAATATTTATCTAAGGAAATAAATATTTTATGTATATATACATTTCTGCTATAATTTTACTTGTTATTGTATTCTATGTCAACGGAGGTGTGCTTTCATAATGGACTTATCTCTTACTCAGTTCCTTATTATTGTGATTACCATTGCGCTGGTAATTGGTGGCGGTATCTATGCCGCGCACTCGGTGAAATCAGCAGAAGGCTACAGCCTCGGGGGGCGCGCCGCCGGTGTGCCCCTGGTTGCGGGCAGCATTGCGGGGACCTGCGTCGGTGGCGGTGCTACGGTTGGTACGGCGCAACTGGCCTCAACGATCGGCTTGTCTGCCTGGTGGTTCACAATCGGAACCGGACTCAGTCTGATTCTCATGGGCCTTTTTTACGCCCGTCCATTGCGCCGTACCTCTTTAGAGACGATTTCCCAATATCTGGTACTAAACTATGGCAAAGCCTCAGGGACTTTTACCAGCGTGGTATCATCAACCGGCATTCTATTCAGCACCGTTGCCAGCTGCCTGCCAGGAATCCAGATCCTGATGGTCGTTTTAGGAATTTCTGATTGGGCAGCAGCCGGTATTCTGTTGCTTCTGGTTGCTTCGTACAGCTTCTTTGGCGGAATGAAAAGTGCCGGCGTCGGCGGCATACTAAAAATGATCATCATCTGGGTCAGCCTCTTCATTGCTGGCAGTTCAGCAATCTATGCCATCCACACGCAGCCAGAACTAACGGCTGCACTGCCAGACCATCCCTGGTTCAGCCTGTTTGGCAATGGTGTATCCAATGCCCTGACGAATCTGTTTTCGCTGATTGTCGGTATGCTGTGCACCCAAAGCTATATTCAGGCAATCTTCTCAGCCTCAAATCCACGTACGGCATCAATTGGTGCTTTTATGGCGGCTCTTATTACGATTCCAGTTGGCTTGCCCTGTGCAATGATTGGCATGTATATGCATGCCGCTCATCCAGAGGTCTCGCCGATTCTCGTCCTGCCGACTTATCTGCTCGAATATCAGCCAACATTGATTGGTGCTGTTGCCATGGGTGGCATTGTTTTGTCACTCATTGGTTCCATTGCCGGCTTATCGCTGGGCATCGGCACGATGTTATCACGGGATATCCTGACAAAGGCCTTCCACGTAACAAAGCCGCAGAGCCAATTGCAGCTGACCCGAGCGGTCGTCCTCGGAGTTATTTTCCTGTCATCGATTATTGCAATCCTGAATGAGGACTCGCAGGTGCTGTTTTGGACTTATTTGTCGATGGCGCTGCGCGGCGGTGGCATCTTCCTGCCATTGACACTGGCTATCTTCCGCCCACATGCGGTTTCAGGCCATTGGGCAATTACCTCTATGGTGGTATCTACCCTGACCGCTATCGCAGCAGCAATCCTGTACCCGCCTGTAAATCCGTTGTTCATTGGGCTGGTACTGAGCTGTCTCCTGCTGCTTCCTGGTTATCTCCAAAATAAAGCTCACCCATACGCGGAACACTCCCTGCATTAACATTATAATAAGCAAATCTGTTTCACTGCTGTCAGGAATAAGAAAAGCCACGGCTGCCGCCCTATAAAGGGAATGCAGCCGTGGCTTTTAAGATCGTATCCGGTTCAGGCATGTGCCAGTTCGTCGTTTTCATCAAATACCGGCGTCTTGGCCCCCAGCAGCTTATTGAAATCAAGGTTAGGCAGCTTACCTTCGCGTGCATTACGCACCTGCTCCGTTACCGTATGATCATCGGCAAACGGCCGGCACTCCGTCAGGCTTTGTTCCATAGCAGCAGTTTCTGGGATATAAAAGCCCAGTTTATCTGCAACAGCTTTAAACGCATAGAGGCGTTCCGCCAATTCACACCACTCAAGATTCTTCATGTTAAAACTCTCCTCAGATCCAGTTCCTTATTGAACTTCGTAACACTACAACATATCTCCTGTACCGTTAATCCCTATCCGGTACAATGAATAGAAGCATAGCAGATTTACTTCCTTTTGTCAAATTTGGTTGTTTATATCTACCAATTGCTCCTTTTCCCTGTTTTATGTTACACTAGGAACAGTATAAAATATACCAATATGAGGTGTTTCCAATGTCAAAAATTTACCTGATTATCCTGTTCCTGCTCGCAGTATTATTCCTATTCGAGATGCGTCATTCGCTGCGGCGCTCGTCGGAAACAAACCGCCTGATCACGAAATATATCGATGATCGGCAAAATAAAGAGCTTATCGGCGAAATCTATCGTTATTGCCTCAGTGACTTTAAATTGCGCCGGATTATGAAAAAATATCAGATCAGTCCAGACGATATTGAAGCACTTTACCAGAAATTAATTATCTGGGGTAATTTCCGCAAAGGCCGCCGTTTCGTACCGATCTCTTCCTTCTTTTATGTCTATACATTGGAGTATTTGATCAAAAACAAGAATGAAGATGCCAAAAAACTCACCATGCGCTGCATGAACTTCTTCCACATATGATTACTGCAGATAGAAAGCTCCCATCTCTGACCGCAATGGTTAAAGATGGGAGCTTTTATTAGAATACTTGCCAAAAAATCAGATCCGGCCAACGGAAGCGGCATAAACAGCAAATTCCTGCTTGCCGTCAAGACCAAGCGCCTGATTCAGTTTGTCGTCTGAGAACGCGCCAATGGCACATACGCCTGTCTTGATGGTCTGCGCCGCCAGATACAAGTTTTGGCAGACATGACCAGCATCAAGAAACAAATACCGGTAGCCCCGAGTACCAAAGCGGTTGGTCATACGCTCGAGGACAGCCGCCCAGACAAAAGTAACCGCATTATTGGCGGTCATGTTCTTGGCACGGAACGCTGAACGGAATTGTTCTCCTGCCGCCTCATCCGAAGTCAGTGGCAGTAACGCATGCTCAAAGGCCAGATAGCGGTACAGACCCGGATGAAGCCCATGCACATGCTGGATATACAGATAGGTTTCAAACGCGTGCCGCGCGCCGGCCGACGGGACATTACGGGTACTGCCGCAGTTCGGCAGCCCCATCTTGACCCCCTGCGTACACCAGAGCAGATAGGACAGCTCCTTGAATGTCAACGGCATATCACTGTACTGACGGACCGTCGCCCGCAGCTCGATGAGCTCGAGGAAATTCACGGTCTGGTCTGGCAGGAGCTCCGGGTCCGACAGCGCAATAATCTTTGTCCCCGCTGCTACCGGCTTCTCCGGTACGGGTGGCGGCGTCCCCTCAGAAAAAGGAGTCGTCGGATTCTGTTCGAGCGTGGTATCCGCCATGAATTGTTCTTCGATTGATTGTTCCTTATCGCTCACGGGCCTCCCCTCCTTATAGATCCGGACGGTTGCCGGATTTACCGGTGAACTGATGATACGCATTGCCTTTGCGGCGGCTCATAAGTTCACCCAGCAGCTGATCCGGGCTCAGCTTGTGATAGGCCAGCAGAACAAGGCAGTGGTACCAAAGATCCCCCATCTCATAAAGGACGTCTTCTTTGCTGTTGTTCTTCGATGCAATAACCGTCTCAACGGCTTCCTCGCCAACCTTCTTGAGAATCTTGTCCTGTCCTTTCTCGAAAAGATAATTGGTATACGAGCCCTCAACCGGATTCAGCTGGCGGTCCTGAATGACATTGTAGAGCTCATTGAGGACCGTAGTCAGCGAGTTCTGCGGCTCGGGTGCAACAACAGCTACACTCTTTTCTTCGGTTTGCAAAAGCTTGCGGCCGCTGAAACAGGTATAGGTGCCGGTATGACAGGCTACACCGGTCTGATGTACGCGGAGCAGCAGGGTATCACCATCGCAGTCATAGGATATCTCCTTCACCTTCTGCTTATTGCCGGACTCTTCGCCTTTGTTCCATAGCTTCTGACGGCTGCGGCTGTAGAACCAGGTATAGCCAGTTGCGAGGGTCTTCTGCAAAGATTCCTCGTTCATATAGGCCAGCATAAGCACTTGCCCATTCTCTTCCTGTACTACTGCGGGAACCAGACCCTTCTCGTCGAATTTTACCATAGAAATGTCAATGTTCTTGTCCATTAGAATCTTACCTCCACGCCACGAGATTTTAGATAATCCTTCACTTGTCTTACCGTAAACTTGCCATAGTGGAACACAGAGGCAGCCAGTACCGCATCGGCTTTGCCGAGAGTCAGTACATCATAGAAATGCTCGAGCTCACCTGCACCGCCTGATGCGATGACCGGTACATTAACCGCTTCAGACACGGCCCGGGTCAACGGGATGTCATAACCGTCTTTTGTACCATCGGCATCCATACTGGTCAGCAGAATCTCTCCAGCACCCAGGTCAACCGCTTTTCTGACCCATTCGATGCAGTCAAGGCCAGTCGGTGTACGCCCCCCGTTCACATAGACCTCCCAGCGATCCTCACCGCTGCGCCGGGCATCTACTGCCAGAACAATACACTGACGGCCGAACTTTTCGGCCCCCTCGCGGATCAGGTCCGGATTCTGGATGGCTGCCGTATTGACCGACGTCTTATCAGCACCGGCCTTCAGCATGCGGCGCATGTCCTCGACCGTTCGGATGCCTCCGCCAACCGTAAACGGAATGAATACCTGCGATGCACAATTCTGAGCCACCTGTACCATCGTATTGCGCTGTTCATGAGACGCAGTAATATCAAGAAATACCAGCTCATCCGCACGCTCTGAGTCATAACGCGCCGCGAGCTCAACCGGGTCGCCGGCATCGCGCAGGCCAACGAAATTAGTGCCTTTGACAACACGACCATCTTTTACGTCGAGACAAGGAATAATTCTCTTTGTATACATTTTATCCCTCCTCGCCGGCAATTTCAATAGCCTCTTGTAAATCTAATGTTCCCATATAGATGGACTTGCCGACAATTACACCTTCAATGCCATTTTTCTCATAGGGTTTGAGGGCCCGAATGTCCTCCACTGATTTCACGCCGCCTGAAGCCACAATCCGAATGCCGCTCTCGCGGGCCAGTCTGGCCGTAGCCTCAACATTAACCCCTTCCAGCGTGCCATCGCGGGCGATATCCGTATAGATGATTGTACGCACACCAGCCTCGGCCATCGCCTTAGCCAGACTCCCGACCTGTACATTTCCCGATACACCCCAGCCATCCACAGCTACAATGCCATCTTTGGCATCGATACCGACTACGACCCGGTTGCCATATTTGGCACAGGCCGCCTTAACCAGGTCCGGGTCGTGGACAGCCACTGATCCCAAAATGACCCGGCGTACGCCAAGGGCCAGAACTTCATCAATATTCGCCATCGTCCGGATGCCGCCGCCCAGTTCAACGGGAATTGTAACCACTGCCAGGATAGCTCTCACTGTTGCCAGATTTTGAGATTTGCCAGCCAGCGCGCCATCCAGATCAACCAGATGCAAAAACTGAGCCCCCTGCTGCTGCCATTTCCGTGCCATAGCAGCAGGATCATCGGAAAAAACAGTCTCCTGTGCAAAGTCTCCTTTCAATAGACGAACACATTTACCGCCACGGATATCAATTGCAGGAAAAATAAGCATGTGACCACTCCTTATCCTTCAATAAAATTATTCAAGATGGTCAGTCCAACATCGCCGGACTTTTCTGGATGAAACTGGGTGGCTTGAATATTGCCGGCTGCCACGGAAGCCGTCAAAAGCTCACCATAAACCGCCGCGCTGGTGATAATTGCGTGGTCAGCCGGTACCGCATGATAACTATGGACGAAATACACATAGGACCGGGCAGGCAGATTCTTGAACAGATCGACCTGCTGCCGCGGCTCCGTGACCTCCAGGCTGTTCCAGCCCATATGCGGCACTTTAAGCTGCGGTGCCTGAATCTTCCGGACCATACCCTTGAGGAGTCCGAGACCTGCCACGCCAGGTGATTCCTCACTGCCGTCGAACAGAATCTGTAAGCCGACACAGATTCCCAACAGCGGAAGTCCCTGCGCCACACAATCCCGTATCACAGGGATCAGTCCACTGGCGGTGAGATTCTTCATGCAGTCACCGAAGGCACCAACGCCTGGCAGGACAATCTTATCAGCCGCAGCAATCTCAGCGGCATCACTGGTAACCCGGACTTCTGCCCCTAGTGCAGCCAAAGCTTTCTCTACGCTGAACAGATTGCCGACCCCATAATCTATTACTGCAATCATATGCTTCCTCCTCTGAACTTGGAATCTGAAACAGGGTTTAGCCCTATAGAGTCCCCTTGGTCGATGGAATGCCATCCACACGTGGATCATTTTCCACCGCAATACGCAGGGCATGTCCTAATGCCTTGAAAATTGCTTCGACCTTATGATGAGAATTCGTGCCATAAAGTACTTTCACATGCAGCGTAATGCCGGCATTAAAGGCAAACGCCCGCAGAAACTCCTCAGTCAGCTCAGTATCAAAGCCACCAATCATTGGTGCCATTCCGCCGCCATCATAGACCAGGAACGGGCGGCCGCTGATGTCCAGCGAAACCAGTGCCAGCGTCTCGTCCATCGGCAGATAAAACGTTCCATAACGGCAGATACCAGCTTTGTCGCCGATTGCCTGCCGGAAAGCCTGTCCCAGAGCGATGCCAATGTCCTCGACCGAATGATGCCCATCCACTTCCAGATCACCATCACAGGCCAAAGTCAGATCCATCAACCCATGCACCGTCATGAGATTGAGCATGTGGTCGAAAAAACCAATTCCCGAGTCAATAATGCCTTTGCCGCTGCCATCGAGATTCAGAACCAATTTGATCGAGGTCTCGGCTGTCTTGCGTTCAACAGCGGCCGTACGGGTGCTGCTCATACACGTTCCTCCACAAATGCCTTCATTTCTGCATACCAGCGGTCATTTTCTTCACGCAGTCCCATCGAAATGCGCAGGCAATCCTTAAGTCCCGGTGCATCACCGAAGCTGCGCACACCAATCCCCCTGCTCTCCAGATATTCATTCAGCTCTTTCGCTTTCGCATAATGTACCAGAATAAAATTGGTTTCCGATGGATACACCGTAAATCCAGCCAGCTTATCCAGCAGCGTGCTCATGCGCTTGCGCTCAGCAATCATCATCTGAATGCGCGGCACATATTCATGGCGCATCTGATAGACAATATCCGCCGCAGCCAGTGACAGGACATTCATGTGATACGGCATATAGGATTTATCGATCATATCAACGATTGCCTCACCAGCCAGCATGTAGCCAACGCGGGCAGACGCGAGACCATACGCTTTGGAAAATGTCCGCGCAATAATGAGATTCGGATGATCTTTCAACAGACTGACCGACGTACGTCCATAAAATTCGATGTAAGCTTCATCGATGAGGAAAGCACAGTTGCTATGGATATGATCGGCAATATACTCGATATCACTGATCGAAAAACCATTACCGGTCGGATTGTTCGGGTTGCAGAGAACCGCCAGTCCGGCCTTATTCTCATTTACGGTGCTCACGAACTTCTCGAGATCGAGCGTGTAGTCGGACTCCAGCGCCACCGGAACGCCAAGTGCCTGAGCCGCCTGAGCGTAAATACGATACATCGAGAACGACGGCTCCGGATAAACAATCCGCTTCGCCTTCGTACCACCGAAGCAATAAAACAGCTTTTCGATGATTTCACTCGAACCACTGCCTATCAATACATTCTCTTTCTGCAGGCTCTGGTTCTGAGCAATCTGCTCACGCAGAGCATCGTATTCCTCATTCGGGTAACGGTTAAATGCAACCCGCGAGAGACGCCCCATCAGACGGTCTTCGACCATCGGCGGCAGGTTCATATTGCATTCGTTGGCGTTGACCTTGATGGTCCAGTCACGCTCCACCACATCGTAGGATGGCATATCTTTTAAACCAGTACGGTATTTCAACATAGACAATCAATTCCTCCTCAAACGGATTGCATTAGCATGAGCCTGCAGGCCCTCAGTCTCGGCCAGACGGATAATATCGTCGCTGACGGCTTCGAGTGCGGGCTGGGTATAGGATATGATGCTCGTCCGCTTCATAAATGTCTCGACATTCAGTACGCTGTAGTAGCGGGCTGTACCACCAGTCGGCAGAACATGATTTGGTCCGGCAAAATAATCCCCCAGCGGCTCAGGTGAATAAGCCCCCAGGAACACCGCTCCGGCATGACGCACATACGGCAGCAGCTGGAATGGCTGCTCCGTCAGGATCTCCATGTGCTCTGGTGCCGAAACATTGGCGAAGTGCATAGCCTGCATGATATCTTCAGCAATAACGATCAGACCATTACGATCGATTGAAGCCTGGGCAATCTCACGACGTGGCAGTCTGGCCAGCTGCTTCTCAGCTTCAGCTGCAACCTTCTGCGCCAGCTCGGCATCATCTGTGATCACGATGCTCGAGGCCAGCGGATCATGCTCAGCCTGACTCAGCATATCGGCTGCCGTATAGACAGGATCAGCAGTCTTATCGGCTACGATCAGGATCTCACTTGGTCCCGCCAGCATATCGATGTCGACATGACCATAGACTTCTTTTTTGGCCAGTGTGACAAAGATATTTCCCGGTCCAGTGATCTTATCAACGCGGGGAATTGTCTCAGTGCCGAACGCCATTGCAGCAACTGCCTGGGCGCCCCCGATCTTGTAAATCTTCTTTACCCCGGCAGCGCGGGCAGCAATAAGCACATACGGATTAATCTTGCCATTCTTCGGCGGGACCATCATGATGATCTCACGGACCCCAGCCACTGAAGCTGGTACCGCATTCATGATGACCGATGATGGATATGCCGCTGTCCCGCCCGGGACGTAGATGCCTACCCGGTCGAGCGGAATGATCGACTGTCCGAGAATCGATCCCTGCTCACGATAGGTCATCCAGGAGTTCGGTTTCTGCTCCTGATGATAGCGGCGTACATTATCCGCCGCCTTATTCAGAGACTCTACAACGGCCGGATCAGCCTCAGCCTCAGCGGCCTTGAACTCCGCCTCGCTGACGAGGAAATCCTGTGGTTCAAACTCCACCCGGTCAATAAGCTTCGTATAATGAACGATGGCTTTATCACCATCGTTGCGAACATCGCGGACAATGCGGCGGACCAGCTCAGCTGCGCTCAGGTCCTCACCAAACAGTTTCTTGTTGGCCTCACGGATCTTAGGATTGAGCTCTACCTCGTCGAATGCAGCCTTGGTCAACAACTGCTCCACTGCCTGCTCTCCAACTTCACTTGCTTTGACGATTCTCATTTTGCAGCCCCGCTTTCCAGTATTGTACGCAGATCACTTACCATTGTATTGATGCGGTCAAACTTCATCTTAAAACTGACCCGGTTGGCAATCAGCCGCGCACTGGCGTCCATGATATAGGCAATCTCCTCCAGATCGTTTTCTTTAAGCGTCGTGCCGGTCTCGACGATATCGACGATACTCTCCGACAAGCCGACGATCGGACCAAGTTCGATCGACCCGTTCAGCTTGATATACTCCATCTGCATGCCGTGCTTATTAAAGAACTGCTCCGCGATATGCGGAAACTTCGTTGCCACCCTTGTATGCGCATAATCGGCCAGCTTAGCCCGTTTCTCCGCCTTGAATACCGCCATCATCAGATGGCACTTGCCAAAGCCAAGATCCAGCAGCTCGTAGACATCCTTGCCGGACTCGAGCAGCACATCCTTGCCAATGACCCCGATATCTGCCGCCCCATACTCCACATAAGTCGGGACATCCGCTGTCTTTGTGATGATAAACTTGATTTTCTTTTCTTCGTTCGTGATAACAAGTTTGCGGGATTTATCAGAAAGCCCCTCGGCGGTATAACCGATCTTTGCCAGCAGATTCGCCGAAAGGGAGAACAGCTTCCCCTTCGGCAGGGCGATGGTCAGATAATCCATATTTCTTGACTGCATAAAGGCCTCCTATATTTAAGTTCTTTAGTTATTTAAAGTGGTAACATGAAACTATATTAACATGTAATACTGTAAACGTCAACTGTAAAACTCGTATTTTCTGGTCAATTCTGTTCATCAGCAATACGCAGCAGGATAAGCACCTGCGAATCTTCCGGTTTCGGCCGCTCATGATGCTGCCTTATGACGTCAGCCTCGCGGCAGCAGCCAATCGCCTTCAGCCGGGCGGCTCCGATTGCCGGATGATGCACATACACATATAGGGCATGGCCAGGGTAATCCAGCCAGGAATGACGCGTCATTTTCTGCCAGCGATTAAGCCTGGCCGGCAGGAAATGATGAACCAGAACCGCCAGCACCTTGCCCCAGACATCCATATCTCCTTTTCGCCGGCCCACATCATGCAGCAGGGCACAACGGATCAGAAATGCCTGATTCGGCACGGATAAGCCCTGAGCCTTCGCCAGCCCGACTGCCGTCCGGGCTACATTAAGCGCATGAACCTGATCAGCCGGATGCATTGCATAGTAGAGCTGCCTGACCGCCGGCTCAAGATGCTCATCGATATACATCCGATCTGCAGGCGTCAGCTCTGCTATTATCGCACGGTAAAATTGACGAATACGCTGAATCATGCGAGATATACCAGCTCCTTATAACCCTTAAGCTGCTGCGACTCATGCGCCGCCGATTCCGTCTGAGCCGACAGTGCCAATTCAACCACCTTGCCGGACTGACGCAGCTCCTGAGCCTGCTGAATTGCGTCGGCGGCCTTCCCCGCCGCATAGCCCAGATAGACATCCTTGGACTGATCCGGCTTGGCCAGTCCCTGACGCTCCAGCGCCAGCAGGATACGCTCGATACCAAGCGCAAAACCGGTTGCGGGACAAGTGCTGCCGAAATCCGATAACAGATGATCGTAACGGCCGCCGCCGCAAAGCGGGAATCCCAGTCCCGGTGTGTAGGCCTCGAACACCATACCCGTATAATAGCTGAAATCACGAATGATACCCAAATCAAAACGGACATACTGCTCAACACCATAAGCCTGCAGCAGACGATAAATTTCCGACAGGTTATCGAGTGCCCGGCGGCTCTGCTCATTAAGTGCCAGCTCATAGGCCTGCTGCAGCATGTCAATACCACCATTAAGCAGCGGGAGCTTGCGCAGGACAGCTTTGGCCGTCACAGGCAGATCCTGCTCATCAATAATCTGGCTGAACTCAACCAGATTTCGTTGTTCCATTGCCGTCTTGAGCTGATTCTTGACAGAATCGGTCAACTGATATTGCTCCATGATCCCGTTCACGAACTCGACCTGTCCCAGACAGATCTGGAAATCCAGCAAACCCGCATGGAGCAGCCCCTGAATGGCCAGTGCAATGACTTCAGCATCCGCAAATGCACTCGTGCTGCCCATCAGCTCAACCCCCGCCTGATAAAACTCGCACTGGCGGCCAGTTTGGGTCTGCTCATAGCGGAAGACACTGCTGATGTAAGAAAGCTTAAGTGGCAGCGGGTAATCCTGCAGCCGGCTGCTCACCAGACGGGCGATCGGAGTCGTCATCTCATGGCGCAGCGCCAGGGTGCGGTTATTCTTATCGAAAAGCTTGAACAGATGCGGCTCAAGAGTATGATTGCTGCCGAGCGTGAGGTTATCCAGATATTCAATCGTCGGCGTCACAACCTCGTCGTAGCCCCAGACTGTGAACAGGCTGGCCAGCGTCGTCTCAATGGCCCGTTTTTCCGCCGCCTCAATTGGCAGAAAATCACGCGTTCCATATGGTATTTCCAGTACAAGCTTTTCTTTATTCATCCGTCTCGCTCCAATCTGTAATCAACGTATTTAAATCAAAACTACTTTTTCACTCGCTGTTCGTCCAGCTGATCCAACCGTTCCAACACAATTCCATAGCCATCAGCACCATAGTTCAGGCAGCGCTTCACACGGCTGATTGTTGCCGTGCTGGCGCCTGTCCGAACAACAATGTCATCGTAAGTATGACCCTGCCGCAGCATACGCGCCACTTCCAGGCGCTGTGACATTGCCTTGAGCTCACTAATCGTGCAGATATCCTCAAAAAACTGATAACATTCATCAATCGTCTCGAGCGACAGCATAGCCTCGCACAGCTGATCATTCATCTCATCTTTCAACTTCGGATTCACCATAATAAGAGATCCTCCTTATCTAAAACAATGTAAATCTTTTTCTCTTTATTCCTTTAGTTTGTGAAAATATTATACCCATTATAGCATACGAAAATAAAAAAGAAAAGCCCTGTTCGGGCTTTTCTAAAAGCTAAAATCTGATTCTATACCAGCTGATATTTAGTGATCAATAACAAATTTTACAGTTGCCTTCAAACCAGGCTGTACAGTAAAAGACAATCCTGTAGGCAGTGAAATACGAACAATCGTCCGGTTTTCAGCCACAGCCGGCTGCTTCGACGTATCGTCTGAATCTGCGTTTGCATCCCCATCTGCCTCATCGTTCGATGCATCTTCAGGCTTTTTGATATCCTGAATCGTGCCCTGCAGTTCATGCCCGTCAATACTATACGTTGCAAACTGTCCCAGACGAACTTTTTTAGCCTGCTCAGGATTGAGCTTTGCTTCCAGCCAGATATTACCTGCATCACCAATGTTTACAACGGTCTGGCCAGCTTTGAGGTCCGCCCCTTCAGCTACATCCGTATAATAGACGGTTCCAGCTACCGGTGCAAGAATTTCCGTGGCCTGCTGGTCTTCTTTTGCATTATTATAAGCTGCTTCGGCCTGTTTCACCTGCAGCTCGGCCTGCTTAAGGACCTCCGGACTGACAGTCGTAGTTACGGCCTGTGGTGCAGGTGCAGAAACTGCCGCAGGTGCCGGTGTGCTGTTTGCGGCTGCCTGAGCAGACGCATATTCAGCAGCAGCTTCGTCCCGCTTTACAGCGCTGACCGCGCCCATATTAAATAACTCATTCATACGCTGCAGACGCGATAATGCCTGCGCTGCGCGCTGCTGAGCGCCAGAATCTACCTGAGGTGCAGCAGGTACCGTGACAGCAGATGGTGCTGTCACTATCCCGCCTTTCTTCAGTTGTTCAAGACTTTGCTTGGCAAGAGCCAGATTCTGTTCGAGCTGCTTGACTTGATCATCGGTAACTTTAGGCGCAATATGGGCAATAACATCCCCAGCCTCGACATGGTCACCGTCAGCAACGACCATCTCGGTCAGTGCACCATCGGCCTTGGTTTTTGCCGCGACCATGGAGCTCGTAGTTACTGCGTCATAAACGGTCAGATTCTGATTGTAATGCTGATAGAGGTAAATGCCGCCGCCAGCCAGCACCGCCAGCAAAATAAGGCCAATCAGGCCGAATCGGATAAAGTTTTTCGCTTTACTGGTTATATCGACTTCCAAGGTTTTTCTCCTCCCTATCTCGATAGATAGAAGGAAGCTGTCACATGTAGAAATGTGACAGCCTCTGTTCTTTTTGTATATCAGCTCAGCTGAGCTTTGATGACTTCGACAGCCTTATCGAAAGCTGCCGGAATAGCCTCGGCATTCTTACCACCTGCCTGTGCCATATCCGGACGCCCACCACCGCCGCCACCGACAGCCTGAGCCGCTTCCTTGATGATCTTGCCGGCATGGATACCCTTAGCCGTAGCAGCCTTGGATGCCTTGACAACCAAATTGACCTTGCCATCATTAGCGCAGGCCAGAACGACGACACTCGGATCGTCAATCTTGGAGCTGGTCAGGTCAGCTACATCGCGCAGTTCATCCATACTGGCTGCGTTCGCTTTGCCACAGACGACATTCACGCCACTCACGTTCTGCAGGCCAGCAATCAGACTGGCTGCGTCCGCCTTCTCGCGCATCTCGGCTACCTGTGCCAGCTGCTGCTGCATATCCTTCATCTCGGCCTGAACTTTGTCGATCTGAGCCGGGATCTCATCTTCCTGTACTTTGAGCTTAGCCGCTGCTGCTGCCAATACAGTCATCTTGCTGTTGGCATAGTCGAGAGCTGCCTGCCCGGTAATGGCCTCGATACGACGTACGCCCGAAGCAACACCAGACTCGCTGACAATCTTAAACATGCCAATCTGACCAACATTCTTGACATGCGAACCAGCACAAAGTTCCATGGAGAATCCCGGAACCTTAACAACGCGGACTACATCACCGTATTTTTCGGAGAAGAGTGCCATGGCACCGGATTTCTTGGCTTCTTCGATGCCCATATGAGAAATCTCGACATCTATGCCCTTCAGGATCTCCGTATTGACGAGTTCCTCGACATCCGCCAGCTGCTGTGCCGACACAGGCTCGAAGTTCGTGAAGTCAAAACGCAGGCGCTCCGGCGTGACAGACGAGCCCGCCTGATTGATCTGGGAGCCAACAACCTGCTTGAGTGCTGCCTGCAGCAGATGCGTTGCTGTGTGATTGCGGGCCGAAGCCAGCTTACGGGTCTCATTAACGCTGATCTGTACGGTGTTGCCAACGCTCAGCTGGCCTTCCTCAACATAAGCGACATGATAGACCGTTCCATCCGGCAGTTTCTTGGCATTGCTGACCTTTACATGTCCGAGCTCGCTGCTAAACAAGCCTTCGTCGCCGACCTGTCCGCCACCCTCGGCATAGAACGGAGTCTTGTCAAGAATGATACCGACTTCTTCGCCGTCGTGGATTTCATCAACCAGTATGCCATCTTTCCAGATCGCAACAACTTTGGCTTCTTTCGCTTCCAGATCTACAGTCAGTTTGCTGACATCAATACCAGAAAGATCCGGAACGGCAACGCGCGTATTTTCAGCACGGGCGTTGCGCGCACGGGTGCGCTGTTCTTCCATAGCCTTGTCAAAGCCATCTTTATCAAGATCAAGACCATTCTCATGCAGAATCTCTTCCGTCAGTTCCCAGGGGAAGCCAAAGGTATCATAGAGGCGGAAACCAATCCTGCCGTCAAAGCTGTCTTTTCCAGCAGCTCTGATGGTACGAATTTCCTCATTCAGCAGATCCATGCCCTGATTCAGTGTAGCCGCAAAGCGGTCTTCCTCAATACTGATGACTTTCTTGATATAGTCAGCCTTATTGATGAGTTCCTCGAAGTCCTGTGCACCGCGATAAATCTCGACAACTGCATCCACTGCGCCTTCCAGGAATTTGCCTTTGATCCCGAGCATCCGGCCATGACGAATAGCACGACGCAGAATACGACGCAGGACATAGCCGCGGCCTTCATTAGACGGCAGAATACCGTCCATAATCATGACGGCCATCGAACGGGCATGGTCAGCAATAACCTTCAGCGATACATCTTTCGCCTCGTCCTTGCCGTACTCAACACCAGCTACACGAGCTGCATACTCGATGATTGGATACAGAAGATCCGTCTCGAAGTTCGTCCGCTTGTTCTGCACAACAGACGCCAGACGCTCCAAGCCGCAGCCGGTATCGATATTCTTATGAGCCAGGTTTTTATAGGAGCCATCTTCCTGACGGTCATACTGTGTGAATACCAGATTCCAGATCTCAAGGAAGCGGTCGCAGTCACAGCCTACGGCACAGGTTGGCTCGCCGCAGCCACGATCTTCGCCAAGATCGATATGGATCTCGGAGTCCGGTCCGCATGGGCCAGGTCCAATTTCCCAGAAATTGTCTTGCAGCTTGACAATATGATCCTGCGGGAAGCCCGGCTGGGATTTCCAAATCTCAATGGCTTCTTCGTCATCCGGATATACCGTAACCCAAAGTTTCTCCTTCGGCAGCTCAACAACTTCCGTCAGGAACTCCCAGGCCCAGGGGATAGCCTCACCCTTGAAGTAATCGCCAAAAGAGAAGTTGCCCAACATCTCAAAAAACGTCTGATGGCGCGCGGTGCGGCCAACGTTCTCAATATCACCCGTGCGGACGCAGCGCTGGCTGGTCGTGACACGCGTGCGAGGCGGTTTCATCTTGCCCGTGAAAAAAGGCTTCAACGGAGCCATACCGGCACCAATCATTAAAAGTGTCGGATCGTCTTTCGGAATCAGCGAGAAACTCTGCATCCGCAGATGCCCTTTTTTCTCGGCGAAGAACTGCAGATAAGCTTCACGCAGTTCATTACCACTCATGTACTTCAAAAAAATCTACCCCCATATAGGTATTTTGCAATAACAGTCAAACTGCCATTGTATTTTACACATCTAAGTTTTTATTTTACCACAAATTTATACGAAAATGAAAGCTATTTTTACTTATTGCACATTTGCAACAGCAGCCAGTGCCTGTTCCGTAGTCATAAGAATTTCGCGTGGCTTGCTGCCTGCGTTTGGTCCAACAATATGGAGTTCCTCCATCGTATCAATCAGGCGGGCAGCCCGGGTGTAGCCAATATGGAAACGCCGCTGAATACTGGAGGATGAAGCCTGCCCGGTACTCATGACCAGATTGACGGCATCCCCCAGCAGATCATCGACTTTTGGTTTTTTCGGGCCGCTTTCGCCACCGTTTTCACCAGCTTCTTCAGCCAGTGCCTGCTCTGTAAAGGCCACAATTTCTTCATTTGTTTCCATTTCCTGTCCTTGAGAACGAATGAAATCAAGCAGACTCTCTACTTCATCATCGCTGATGAAAGCCCCCTGAACCCGCCGCGGCTTTGATGCACCGACCGGATAAAAGAGCATATCTCCCTTGCCCAGCAGCTTCTCAGCACCGCTGCGGTCCAGGATCGTACGGGAATCGATCTGACTCGATACCGCAAAGGAAATTCGTGAAGGAATATTCGCTTTGATGATGCCCGTAATGACATCGACTGATGGACGCTGCGTTGCCAGCACCATGTGGATACCAGCAGCACGGGCTTTCTGTGCCAGCCGGCAAATCGCATCTTCAACATCATGAGGGGCGACCATCATAAGATCTGCCAACTCGTCGATAATGATAACGATAGCAGGCATATTGTCATCAGGGAAACGTTCATTATAGGTCTGCATGTTGCGAACGCCATTCTCGGCAAACTTCGCATACCGC
Organism: Selenomonas sp.; assembly: GCA_018052705.1. Classification (GTDB taxonomy): domain Bacteria; phylum Bacillota; class Negativicutes; order Selenomonadales; family Selenomonadaceae; genus Selenomonas_A. The sequence continues at coordinate 24,037 of JAGPMW010000001.1, forward strand.
TTCTCCATCTCCTGCACCGACCAGTTCAGTACTGACGCCGCTTTCTTGGCATCGGTGACCACTGGAACCATAAGATGCGGGATGCCGTTATAATTGGACAGCTCGACCATCTTCGGATCGACCAGAATAAACTTGACTTCATCCGGCCTGGCCTTAAAGAGAACACTGGTAATCAGCGTATTGATACAGACTGATTTACCCGATCCCGTAGCACCCGCTACCAGTAAATGGGGCATCTTCCCAAGATCGGCAAAGATTGCCGATCCGCCAATATCCATCCCCAGTCCGACGGTCAGCCTGGATTTTGCCGCCGCAAACTTGGGACTTTCCAGAACTTCACGAAGCTGTACGCCCTCAAGTTCTCTATTTGGAACCTCGATGCCGATAGCCGATTTGCCTGGAATCTGTTCGATGCGGACCGACGAAGCGGCTAGACGCAAGGCGATATCATCAGCCAGATTGGTGATCTTGCTGACTTTTACCCCCGGTGCTGGTTCAAGCTCATAGCGCGTAACCGCAGGGCCATGACAGGCATTATTTATCGCTGCTTTGACCTTAAAATCCGCTAAGGTCTGCTGGAGCGTATGGGCATTGTCACCAATCTCCATTTCCATGGCTGTATTTTTTTTCTTAGCCTGTTTGGAGAGGATTTCTTCCACCTTTGGCAAGACATAAGGCCGGGCAACAGTCTTGGCTGCCGCAGTCTTGGCCGATGCTGATCCATCCAGTAAAGCCGCGGCTGGCACAACCGGCGCAATATCAGCATATTCGGGCATTGCTGTCCGCTTCTTTTTCATTGGCTGTGCCGACGGTTCAACCACGGGCGGGATATACGGAGCTGTGACGGCAGACGGTAGGGGTTCAAAATCCGGTTCAACGCCTGTTTCTGCCGTGGAGCCATCTACTGTTTGGCCATAATCAATGGTGAATTCCGGCTCAGCAACCGGCTCCGATGGCACATCGGCATCATTCAGCGTCGGAATATCCGGCTCCAGACCATACCGAATTGGACTCTTGGTATTTTCTTCTTTCGGCTGCAGTTCAGACCCTGTCTCTTTCGCAAAATGATTATCCTGTTCCTGATTGTAGAAGGAATCCCTGACTTTCGCCTTGACTTTCTCTACCACGTGTTCTTCCACCCGCTCGCTGACATCGGCTACTTTTCCATAAGCAGCTGAAACGGCCTCACCAGCAACATTGGCTCCTTTGGCCGCGGTTTCCTGCGTTTTAAGCAAACCTGCGGCCAGCGACCATGTTGTTGAGAGCAGAATCGAGCCGACCGCTCCGGCTCCAAGTAAGATGATTGAGCCATCAACCCCGAAGAATTTGCGCAAGCAAAAAAGCAGCCCGCCTCCCAGCAGTCCGCCGCCTCTCGGCAAGCTGTCCGGCATAATTTCAGCACCTACTGGCACAGCAAAATGATGCCAGATAGCCAAAAGAGATACAAACAGCAGCCCCATGCCGAAGAAACGCAGGGAATAAACCAGGCCGTGATGCTTCGCAATATACTGATAGCCGATCAGCAGGATCAGCAAAGAAACCAGTATTGCTCCTACCCCGAATAGATAGTGCAGACACTTGGCAAAATAAACACCGACGAAGCCAACATTGAGACCGAACAGGCCGCAGATTGAAATCAGGCCAACAGCCAAAAAAGCCAGCCCAATCAGTTCATGCTTTCGTCCTGGATTTGACGGTTTGCTGACAACTGCCGGGCTCTTCTTGCGGCTGCGGCGTGTCGTCTTTCGTTCCGTTGACTTTCGGTCCGTTGTCTTCTTTTTCAAGGTATCACCTCAATTTTAGATTCGTTATTTCGTAAGGCGCATGGCGCAGCGTTCGGCCTCGAACAGGATGCGTTCGGCATCGAGCGTCCGGAGTTCTTTTTTCTCCATAAGGATTTTGCCATCGCAAAGTACCGTATCCACTGAACCAGCATTGGCTGCATAGACCAGCAATGACACCAGATTGTGACGTGGGAACCAGGCCGCACTATTCATATCGAAAAGCGTGATGTCAGCTTTGCAGCCAGCTTCAAGCTTACCGACATTCTTGAGGCCGACAGCTTCAGCACCATACGCGGTTCCCATCTGCAGGGCCGTGAAGGCTGGAACAGCCAGCGGATCATATTCGTTGACCTTATGGAGCATGGCTGCCAGATTGACTTCCTCGAGCATATCGAGATTATTGTTACTGGACGTTCCATCCGTGCCAAGAGCTGTCACAATTCCTTCCTGCAACAGACGCGGCACCGGAGCGACACCACTGGCCAGCTTCATGTTGCTGCCCGGGTTGTGTGCCACACGGATATGATGTTTTTTCATGATCTGGATATCGCTGTCATCCAGATGCACGCAATGGGCAGCCAGTGTGCCTTTCCCATCGAACAATCCGGTCTCTGCCACCCACTCAAAGGGACGCTTGCCATACTGCTTAAGGGAATCTTCGATTTCCGTTTTGGTCTCATGCATGTGGATATGGATTTCCGCATCCACAGACTGTGCTGCCCGGGCAACCTTTTTCAGGAAATCCGGGGGACAGGTATAAGGCGCATGCGGCCCAAACATGACCGTGATACGTCCATCTGCGGCACCATTGAAATCATTGAACAATTCGATGTTTTCCTGAATCTTCTTCTCGCCATCCGGTGCAACCCCAATGATCCCGCGCGATAATACGCCACGGATACCGGCATCGGCCGTTGCCTCCGCCACACGGTCCATATAGGGTCCATACATATCGGCAAACGCCGTTGTTCCGCTCTGGACCATCTCGAGAACCGCGAGCATAGCCCCCCAGTAGATATCATCCTCATTCATCCTGGCTTCAACAGGCCATATCTTATTGTTGAGCCAGTCCATGAGTGCCATATCATCTGCATAGCTGCGCAGCAGTGTCATAGATGTATGGGTATGGGCATTGACAAAGCCCGGAACAGCCAGCCGATTCGTTCCATCGATGATCTTGCCGGCATGAAAGTCTGCAGGAACTTCACCAATCGCCATAATCTTATCCTGATCGATCATGATATTCGTCAGCGGCGTCGAGCCATCCGGCAGAACCGTGTAAACATTCTTGATCAATGTCTTCATAAATAAACTCCTTTTTATTTTATCTTATTCAAGATTCAGATACGCCCGCTGTTCATCGGTCAGCACATCAATCGCAACACCAAGGGATTTTAATTTGATATCAGCGATCTTCGTATTGATCTTCTCCGGCATGAGATGAACATTTTTCGTAAGCTCACGTCCATGATTCAGCAGATGCAGCGCAGAGAAGAACTGTACGCCGAAAGACAGATCCATGATCTCGGCTGGATGGCCGTCACCAGCTGCCAGATTGACCAGACGTCCCTCAGCCAGCAGATAGAGTTTGCGGCCATCCGGCTGCTTAAACTCTTCGATGTTATTGCGTACGCGACGGCGGGATACCGAGCAGGCCTCGAGCTCCGGAATATTGATCTCACAGTCAAAATGCCCGGAATTGGCCATCATCGCGCCATTCTTCATTGACTTGAAGTGGCGTTCACGGATGATGTCCTTGTCGCCGGTCAGCGTCAGGAAAATATCACCAATCCTGGCTGCTTCATCCATCGGCATGACACGGAAACCATCAAACACAGCCTCAATGGCCTTGATTGGATCGACTTCGGTAATGATTACATTCGCGCCAAGACCGCGGGCGCGCATCGCACCGCCTTTGCCGCACCAGCCATAACCGGAGATAACGACATTCTTGCCGGCAATGACCAGATTGGTCGTGCGCATGATACCATCCCAGGTAGACTGGCCCGTGCCATAGCGGTTATCAAACAGGAACTTCATATAGGCATCATTAGCTGCAATCATCGGGAACTCCAGCTTGCCTTCTTTTGCCAGGCCGCGCAGACGATGAACGCCTGTCGTCGTTTCCTCCGACCCACCAATGATGTTTGGCAGCAGTTCACGGCGTTTTGTATGCAGCGTATGCACCAGATCACCACCATCATCAATGATGATATCCGGCTGGATATCGAGTGCCTTATCAATGAAGTCAAAGTACTCTTCATCCGTGCAGGCGTGCCATGCAAACACGTTAATACCGTCTTCTACCAATGCAGCTGCAATATCATCCTGTGTTGAAAGCGGGTTGCTGCCTGTGATTGCCACTTCCGCACCAGCATTTTTGAAAACCTCGGCCATATAGGCCGTTTTGGCCTCAAGATGCAGCGTAATGACCATCTTTTTACCGGCAAAGGGCTTCGTCTTGGAAAATTCTGCATCTACGGCTGCCATGACCGGCATGAAATTCTTTACCCATTCAATTTTATCATGACCAGATGGTGCCAATTTAATATCACGGATCATTGATTTCATAAAAAGTACCTCCCTGCATTACTACACAATCACATAAACAATATAAGAATATGATTCAACAAATCTGCTGCGCAAAACTCTTATTATTCTAACACGAAAACCTGTTTGCTGTCACTTTTTAGTTAGGCAGTATCATTTTCCCAGGCGCTCTTCGAGCTCCATATAATCCGTCAGATCAGTGATAAGCGGCGTAACCGAAATATATCCACTATCGATAGCATAAATGTCCGTGGCACTGCCTTTGTCAGAGTCATAGATCTCCCCAGACATGGTATAGAACGTGCGTCCATCTTTTTCACTTTTCTGAAAGGCATTGATGTAGTCCCGCTTGCCCTGCCGGCCAAACACGTATTGGGGGCGCCCATCTTTCAGGAATTTTGGGAAGTTGATATTAAAGAAAAACGGCTGCTTTTCTTCCTGAGCAAGATCCGGCAGGTCAGCAGCAAAAAGGCGGGCTGCCTCATCGTAGGACAGCTGACTGTCAATATCGAGGGATAAAGCAATGGCATTGATATCATGCAGATACCCTTCCATCGCTGCCCCCACAGTACCAGAATACAGAATATCCGTCGCCAGATTGGCCCCATGATTGATCCCGGATATGACCAGATCCGGCTGCTTTTCGCCAGCAATAGCTTCAAGATACAACTTCACACTGTCTGTCGGTGTACCGCCGACGGTCCAGGCCTCAACCTGGTAATCACGTTCCAGCCGTTCGCATCTGGCCACTTCCATTGTCCGGCCAACAGTCAGGGCATGTGCCATACCGCTCTGCTGCTGCATCGGCGCCGATACGATAACTTCATGCTCCTCATGAAGTGCCTTGACCAGTGCCTCAATGCCCTCAGCCTCGACACCATCGTCATTCGATAACAAAATCCGCAAAAAATCCCCTCCTGATATTTATCATTAAATATAACAAAGCGCGCCCGTAGTAAACCTACAAGCGCGTTATCATTCATTATGGTGACCCACCACGGAATCGAACCGTGAACCTACTGATTAAGAGTCATTTGTACGTTTTCCAACATTTACTATTATATAATATCATGACAATCTAAAAGATGCAAATATAGTTATGGATTATAATATATTGCATTGTTATTAGGTTTCATTTAAGCTGTTGTTTTAATCTTTTTTAAATAATGATTTTCCCCTAATATATCTTTTATCATATCGTCTAAATTTTCATCGATTCGACTTAGAATTGGTTTCAGATTTTTATTCATAACAAAAACCTCCTATGATTATGATTTTACCATAGTTTTTAGTTTCTAAGGTCTCGCACCATTGACAAATCTACATATAAAAACATTTGAACCGATTTACTCATAAAAAATTCAAAAATTTAGAGCAGACCATTTCCAACCTGCTCCAAAAATCAATATACATATTATTTGCTGCACTGACTCTCATAGTCATCGCGTGTAATTGTATAATATCGTAATACCGACAAAACATCATCATCTGATGTTAATGTTTCAATGTTAGAGAACTCATTAGCTCCCACAATTTTCTTAAGTACGTTCCTTTTCGTCTCAGATAGTTTGTTGAACTCATGCCACCACTCCGGCTCAAGTTCGGTTTCATACTCAAAGAAATCTCGATATATCAACATTGCCTCAGGCATATATAATCGTTCTTCAAAACCAAGTTCATCCTTTCCAAAGGCACGCTCAAAAAACGACTTACCCTTTCCCACCTTACCTTTGGTTGAATTCAAGACAGCCTGGATTGCTCGTACAAATTTACGATTCCAATGTTCTCCCAAATATGTTCTAACGCGGAAATATTCAGGGTCTTGTATTGGATGATACTTCATCGGGAAAGAATAGATGCTTATCCCTAGTTCCTCGCAAAGGTCAACATTCATCTTCATGCGATAATACAACTCAATCGGTTTGTCCTTAAAGTTGTATAATAGATAATTCGACAAATGCGTAATTCCATGCTTAGCTGCCAAGCGAATTGCATGTTCATATGTTTCATGTAGTTCCCAATGGTCAAAGGCAATACGTAACGGTCTTACAGGAATCTCTGCTAATTTCTTAACCTTTTCCTCTGTAATCAATCGTGCGTCAATACCTTGATTAAAGTCTACATATCTTTTCTTCGGCTTATTAAGGTAAATTTTCTCAAACTTATCTTTGAAGAACTCATATGTAGCAAGAACCTTATCAACCTTCATTGTATGAATGTTATCCAAATTATTATCTACAAGAACTTTCATTATCTCCTTCTGCGATTCATAGTCGATAGTTTTATCCAACAACAATTCATACTGCTTAGAAATATTCTTTAAATATCCATTGATATTATATTTATCTCGTATGTTAGCTATTGCTATCTCATAATAATTTGGTGCAACAAATGTCGATTGGTGAGAAAATCCTGATGCCTTGATTTCGTCAATAATATTATCAAAATCAGTTGATGCTAAAACATTATTATCTAACAATAATAGATTTCGTCGTTCACCAAATTTATTTCTTGTTGCCTTAATTCGTTCCTTAATAGGAATATGTGTCTGATATGTTGGTTCTAACTTGGGAACAACACAAAATGCACAATGATTTACACATCCTCTTGTCATATAGGCATAATATCCGTCATGCTCAAGATAAGTATAATCAATTTCTTCCAAAATAGAATAATCCAACGGGAGTTTATCTATAATAATATCATTATCTTTATCTAACTCTCCTCCTTTATCTAATAACCCTACAATAGGCTTAATTCCCGTTTCTTTTTCCATTTCTCGGGGAACAACTGAAGCTGATATTCCTCCGACAAATACTTGAGACGGTTCTTTGCAAAATTGTTTATAGTAATTGATTGCTTCAATTGTCTTATCCCAATAGAACGTAAACAATGTTGTTACACATACTCTATCCCATTGTGGATTACCTAAATACCTCTTATTATGGAAATACTTACGATACGCTAATAACGTTTTTTTTACCAACGGGTTATACGATAAGATAAACAATTCTTCCAAAAGGTCTATACTACCTTTTTTTAGATAATTTACCAACTCATCCCAATACGCATTCCAATCCACCATAGAGTCATTGTTTTCCAACGTTTTGATTAGCAATTTCATAGTCTCATTTATAGCAAAATCTCTGTCTGTACCCTTAAAAAAAACAACTTCGTCACCAAGCATACGATGATATGTTGCTAATTTCATAAGACTCATAGGTGGATATTTATTTCTGTAATTCGGTTCAATCAGTAAGACTTTACGTGGCATTGTTATTTTTTATTTCCTCCTGAATCTTTTCTATCAAAGCATTGGCCTCATCAAGCATAAGATTCTTCTGTATTACTCCATAAACTTTTGATATCAATTTACGCTCACATCTGTTTAAAGACGCCAATTCGTCTACCAATCGCTTTTTTTTAGATTTAGGCTTAAGAGTATCTTCATTTTTTTGCTTATTGGGAACATCATCTTGGCTCTTGGATTTATCTGACGTTTTATCATCATTAGTATTATATTGTTCTTTCCCATCAGATATACCTTCAAATAAAAACTTCTCCATAGCGCCAAAATTAATATCGTCTTTTCTGCTATCTTTATTTACCTGATGAACTACTTTTGATAATGCTGAATTCGGACTCTCCGATGCCTTATTATCAATACGCTTAATTTCCTTTACAGCATTTTTTGCTTTTTCAATAGCAGTTTCTTTCTTTTTATTATACACTCGTTCTTCCTGAGCAGATGCAACACCTTTTTTCTGTCGCTCATCTATCTCATTAAGTAGTTTATTCAGATCGCGCAATTTATTGTATGCACTATTGATTTTACTTCCATCTCGATATAATCCATCAAGATTATTCAAGATATATTCCTGTAAAGAATTCTCAAAATCTCGTGTTGATTGAGATTCATTAAAATAATCACGTCTTGCATTTGGGCGCAAATCCTTGGACAGCGTATGCACCTCACCCATGAAATAGTTATTGCCACGTCCCTCTTTAAAGAATTTCGGACATTGTGACAATGTATTCCTATCTCCAATAAGGATATTAAACTGTCTCAAGCGTAATCCACGCATCGGATTGCCTACTTCGTTGATTGTACCTTTGAATGCTGATATTGCATACCACAGCCAAGCAATCGCCTTGCCATTTTCGTCTCGAATAATATCTGCCTGAATATTGGTGATGTCGTCAACACGTTGCTTTTGACCATTGTTGATTTTATAGATGCAATTCGGATATTTTTTCTTTATCTCAATCAGTTCGCCACCTTCTTCTCTCAAGAAGACAGGATATACATCCATTTGGGGTACTTCGTCATGCTCATCGATAAAACGTTGTATATCAGGAGCATAATAAAAGGTACTGTCAAAATCAACAGGTGCTACTTCGGATATATACTGTGCTATATCATCAACGACCAAAAGCTTCTCAGCCTCTTTGTTAATGCCCAGCATTTCCACTCTAAAGAAATGCCTCACCTTTTCGCAAGGTTCTTCGGCATAGCTTATAATATCTCCAAGCACCTGTTCAGCAGTATCATGATTTTTCGAGTCATGGATAATTTCATTCAACTTTTCCGCATTCCAAGTCATAGTGGTCTGTTTATCTTCTCCCGAGTACGATGTTACAAAGCGTAATTCCTTACAGTAACCAACACCACCCAATCTACCAATTCCACGAAATCCTTTGGCTTCACCCTGTATTTTTTCAGAATCCGCTACGTCACCTAATCTTTTTTTCACCTCATTGTGAGGAATACCATTTGCATTATCTTCGATATAGATATTGCGTTTCTTTGGGTCAACTATTATTTCTATATGCAATTCCTCGCCCGGAAATGAGTTGTTTTTTCGTGCAATATCGATCTGGTCAGTCGAATTCTGAATGTATTCTCTGTATGTGATTCGGGAATCACTGTACATTGCCTGTGTCAAATTTTCTAGTACATTCTTACCAATCTTTGCCATAGAAATCTTCCTTTACTTGAACTGCTTGTAAATCGGTTTTGGGAATTTTATATGCAACAACGAATTAAAGCTAAAGCTCTGTATAATGTACTCGCCTTGCTTCAATCGAGTCATCATGTTCTTGTAAACCTGTGGGATATATTTATAGTTGCTCTTGGATATCTCAATTGCATTCGTCCTGCCGTAAGCAAATGCAGCACAGTTTCCTGTAACACGACTATGAATAGCACTCATGAACTGTTCCGCTCCGAACAACACAACACCAAGAGAACGTCCACGCTCTGCAATATCAAGAATCTGACGCAGGATTGGCGAACTTTTAGGTGCTTCTGTAGACGCATACTTATTCAGCTCATCAATGAATATAATAATGCGTGAAGGGGGCTTTCTACCATCCTCAAATACCTTTGGCTTTTCTCCAAGTTGATAATCCATAATCTCACGGACAGTATTACCAAATACAAAGGCCTGCATATTCGAATCAAGCTTAGCAATATCTACCACATATACGTCATTGGCTTTAATTTCCTGTATTTTATCAGCAATGCGTACTTCTCTTTGGTCAGAATTAACCTGGCCAAACAAGCAGTTACCCGAAATGGATTTTTTTATCATCCGCCCGAATTTACGCCAACTCATAACGGGAATTTCCTTATTTTTACCGCTCCCTGCCTCCCCCATATCCTGTACTTCATCAATAAATCGATTCCATTCTCTAATACTATTAAATTTACCCTGTCCACTAATAATATAGTTGATGATTGCGTCCATGGTCTGATTCGGGTCGTCCATATTGGAAAACATTAGGTCAAGATTCTGTTTATCCTTCTCATAGTCGAATTTATACTCAAAGGCTTTATTTTTGCCCTGCTGTTTTTTGAACAACTTCGTATCTACATAGCTGTTCTTCGTTATATTATCAGATGATGGATATAAGTACGTGACATTCTTAAACGGTTCTTTGGATAATCCCAACGATTCGTATTGAGACAATACTTTTTCTCTTTCCGTTTCTTTATTGTCAAACGTATTCATTTCATCGATAGCAAGAAGGTCTTTTCCTTTAACATTAAACGCTACGATTGCTACACCATCGTCATAATCCAGGTCATCTACATGTTCTTCGGTTTCACTAATATATTTATCCTGTATAGCCTTCAGCAGGAACATAATGTAGGACGTTTTGGCAGCCAAGCCCGAAATACCTGACACATTTAGGTGCGCTCCCTCCGGTCCAATCAAAAAATCTGCATTTATATTGACAGGTAAGGTTATTTGCTCTCCCTTGCCAGTATCTTCATACATTTCCAAATAGCCACAGCGAACTGGGTTCTTGATGTTATCCAACCCCAATGCAATCTGTACTTCTTCTTTAGTTGCTAAAAACACTTTCGTATTACTAATGACAGGTGAATCGATATGCTTGGTATTTCCAACCACTTTAGCTTTAACACAATTCATTCCGATACGGAAGGTAGAATCTTCAATATCAGCATCACCAAAATCGTTAGATATAAAGCTCGACAAAAAGCTTGCCGAATCTGTAATATGAGAAATTTCTTCTACTACACCAAAAGTTTTACTGTCCTTCAGGTGCGACACTTGAATAACATCAAACGGATGCAGGATTGTATCGGGCTGTGTCCAAAAGTAAAAAGTATCTATGGTTGTTGGCACTTTCTCGGTCGCAATTACTTTTCCAATTGGCTCTTTATCTATTTGCTCAGGCATAAGTTCAGCTCTCCCTCAAAACAGGTTTAAAAATAAATTGTTACTGATATATTTGCTTTTAGCAAAATTTTCTGCCACGTATATAGGATATAGATGATTTGCCCATCTCTTGTCCTTTCCATAGCATACAGGATTTCGTTCTCTCAACAAAAATGCAGATAAAATATCTATAAGCTCTGTATCTACGCCATGCTTTATTTCATTCTCCTGAATCAGCTTTTCCACCTTTACAACGCCGTCAAAGACATTCTGCGTATATTTACTATCCCTTATCCTCAGATACCATACACAAAAATATACACCTTCGCCGGACATCTTAGACTCATAGAAACATGCAGGTGTTCTTTCATTTTTTTTCAATTCCGCGATAACTGATGACTTTGTCCCTCCACCTTCCACAAAGCAATTGGTTGGATTAAAGGATTTCGAAACTCCCAAAACATACTGATAATAGTGTTTCATCTTAGCTTCAGATAAATTCAAGTTCTTATTATCTACAGCTTTATATTCCAATGAGCCGTCCTTTATCAGGTACGATCTATCTTTGACTTTACCGTCTTTGACCAACTGAATAACAGTTTTTTTCTCCTGTTCTATCATATAATCTTGAATTTTTGCTATTCCCTTACTTTCGTACTTGGCATCAGAATCAAGGTTATACGGAAGAATATCCGCTATCTTCAAATTATGACGGGTAATTTTCTCGCTTTTATTCAATTTTCCCAATAGCTCAAGAGCTTCACGGTCTTTATTGAATTCGCTCCGTAGGGCACTGTTAGGTACAGATACTACAATCTTTGGTTCGAAGAATTCCTTCGACATCTTTCTATTGACTCTTTTACAACAACATATACCAACCTGCCCTGCAATGATAGGATAGACATTGTTATTGTACGTCATATCGTCCACCTTATAGGTATGACGTGAGCCGTCAATGAAGTATTTGAACCACGAATCTTGCCTTGATATCATTTGCAAGGTATATGTTAAATCCCTCGGCTTCGTAAAATGCTCTGATTCACCAATATTGAGCCATTTTACCTCTCTATCCTTATCATATTCAATTACCCCATTAGTTGCCGTATCATAACAGAATTTATGCGATTGGTATCTTTTCCCATGCGTTGCCTTTTCAAGCGTGTCCATTATTCCATTCATGGACGCTCACCTCTTGTCCTATTTCTACAAACACTAATCCAATATAATTTTAACACAGAGAGTATTTGAATTCCAGTCAATATAGAACAAACATGAACAAAGCACCGTTATAACGATGCTCTAGATGAATCACTCTAAAACCGCCTAATATTCGTCCTAAGGAAGCATGGGTAATATGTATAACATCTATTCAAAATTTTCAAAGGGGTCGAACTTGCCATACTGCTTTTCTTTTCATTAATATTGAGATTTAGATAAGATTTGGTTATCTATAGATCTGAATATTCCATTATTTTCTATAAGCTAAATACGTCTCCACCATTCATAAGATAAGATTTGGCAAAGATATGTTTGTGTATAAATGTTTATCTCATGTTTGTTAGACCATTCCAACAAGTTAGTTGCAGCTACCCTTATTTTTCACAAAAATCCAAACTACCTAACCAATTTCTGTATTACCATATACGAAGTAGTTAGTAGTATCGACAAAAAAAAGACAAGGGATAAACATTACCCCTTGTCTGTATTGGCTTATGGTGACCCACCACGGAATCGAACCGTGAACCTACTGATTAAGAGTCAGTTGCTCTGCCAGTTGAGCTAGTGAGTCATAATGTCTAAGCTGCTGCGTACTTTTCAGTTGCGCACCGCTTAACGACAAAATATATATTATCATATCTTATTTTAATCGTCAACAGCTTTTTATGTCTGATAAATAATTTCTATCACCAACCCCCGGTCATGCCGAAAACATGGCCGGAGTTTGGTGATAGATTGTTTATACGCGCCCCAGTACAGGCGCCGCGTACGTAAAACCGCCCATCAGATTTCGGGCATTGAAGCCATGCTGTTTAAGCATCCGCTCCATGAAATAGCCATTCATACCGACCTGACAGGAGATAATAATGGGGCAGTCCTTATCAAGCGTGCCCAGCTGATTACGCAGTTTTGGCGCAGGAATGTTGATAAAACCGGGCAGGTGGCCCCGCTCATACATTACCGACGGGCGCACATCAATCTTCAGCATATTCTGCTCCGTCATAGCCTGCAGTTCCTCAGGACGAATCGGATCGGCCAACCCCTGCAGGATGTTGTCAGCTACATAGCCGGCCATATTGACCGGGTCCTTGGCCGATGAAAACGGCGGCGCATAGGAAAGTTCAAGGTCCATCAGATCTTCGATTGTTCCCTGTTGGCGAATGATGGCAGCAAGTACATCAATTCTTTTATCTACACCTTCCTGACCGACAGCCTGCGCCCCGAGGACCCGCCCATCTGAGAGCCTAAAAATCACCTTAAGGGCAAAGTTCGTGGCACCAGGGTAATACCCGGCATGTGAAGCAGGGTAGGTAATGGTAAAGCGATAGTCTTTGCCATAAACCAGTCCTTCTTTTCGCAGGGTACGTTCATTCTTGCCCGTCGCTGCCGCAATGAGAGAAAAGACTTTGAGAATGGAACTGCCCTGAACCCCATGATATTCCCGCTGCAAGCCGGCAATATTGTCAGCCGCCAGACGCCCCTGCCGATTGGCAGGCCCGGCGAGCGGCAGTGCCATCTTGTTTCCCGTCTGATGATCGATAGTCATCACCGCATCACCGACAGCATAGACATCGGGGGCGTTCGTCCGCATAAATTTATCAACCACGATATGACCACGGTCTGTCAGTAAAATGCCGCTGTCCTGCAGAAAAGCGGTATCAGGCCGAACGCCAATGGCAAGAACCACAAAATCTGCTGGCAGCCGCTGGCCGTCGCCGAGCTCTACAGTTACCGTTCCATCAGCCTGATGCTGAAATTCTTTTACGCCATTCTGCAGAATGAGCGCGATGCCGTTCTGACGCAGCTCAGCTTCGGCCTGCCCAATCATATCGGTATCAAAAGGAGCCAGAATATGTGGTGCAGCTTCAACGATAGTGACCGTCAGGCCGCGGGCACGCAAATTCTCGGCTACTTCCACACCGATAAAGCCGCCGCCTACAACAACAGCCCGCCCAGCCTTGCCGCGCTGCTGCGCCAGTGAAAACAATCGGTCTGCATCCGGTACATTGCGCAGACTGACGATATTTTCGTTCTCGATTCCCGGGATGGGCGGCCGGAGCGGTTGTGCCCCCGGTGAGAGCAGCAGCGAATCGTAGCTTTCTTCATACTCTTTGCCTGCGTTTCTGATGGTCAAGACCTTTGCCTGCGTATCAATATGGACAACTTCGCTGTCCACTCGCACATCAACGGCGAATAACCCGCGGAATTTATCTGGGGACATGACCAGAAGTTCCTCACGATTGGTAATCACACCGCCAATGTAATAGGGAAGTCCGCAGTTGGCAAAAGAAACATTCGGTCCCTTCTCAAGCAGGATAACCTCGGCTGATTCGTCAAGACGTCTGAGTCTGGCAGCAGCGGTCGCACCACCTGCTACACCACCAACAATCACATATTTTTTTGACATAGAAATTACTCCTTCCTATCAATAGTTGACGCGTCGAGTTCTGCACCCTTATCGCTTTTAGCCCGGCAGATAAGCTGGGTCATTGTCCCCATCGGACAATATACGCACCATGATCGCGGACGATAGAGCAGCATCGTAAGTATACCAATCAGAGCAGATGTAAGCATCAGACTGTAAAGGCCAAAGGCAAACTGAGCCGCAGCGGGAGAAATCCCGGCACGATAAGCCCAATTCCAGGGAACCTCAATACTCCAGAACAAGGTGACTACCTCCCGCAGAGAGGAAACCCCGCTAAAAACCAGATAGGTTGTGTAGATTACCTGACCGAACATAATCAGAAAAAAGGCCAGGAAGCCATAACGAAACCAGCGGCTCTTTAGCCAAGCCGGCATGTCACGGCGACGGGAAAATCCCAGCTGGCTGCCCAGCATGCGCAGCAACTGTCCACGATCACAGTAACGGTTGCAAAAAGCTTTATTCCCAAAACCGATGGCAAAAACAAACGGCAGGCAGAAACTAATCATTCCGAGCCAGGCAAAAGCAATATTAAAGAACCCCAGGATAAAATACAGGACCGACCAGATCCAAAGATAATGATACCAGCGATGTTTCATGCCGTCACCTCCAGCCGGATAATCGAAGCCGGACATTCCCGGACACAACGGCCACAGCCCACACAGCGGCTGAGATCGATCCGGGCAAAACAGCCCTGATCAATCTGAATAGCCTCACGAGGACATACATCAACACAGCTGCCACAGGCAACACAGTCGGACGGATCAAGTACAGCATGTTTTCTTATCTTTACCATAATGCTCCTCCTTCATTTCCACCCTCCCGGGGACTAAATAAACTGGCGAGTATTTTCTTGACCCGTTCATCCTTGAGCCGGTATGTAATTTCCAATCCGTGCCGTTCCCCCTCAATGATACCAGCCTGACGAAGCCTGCTTAAATGCTGGGAAACCGTAGATTGCGGCGTATCCAGACAGTTCTGAATGTGCGTGACATTGCAGCAGCCATTGCGCCATAGTCCGCGAACAATACAAAGCCTTACTGGATGCGCGATTACTTTGAGAAGATCCGCCTGTCTTTGCAGCTGATCCATATCTTTTATCATAGTCAACACCTCCACCACTATATTAATATATTTGAATATATTAATCAATAGCTTGAAAAAATATCTCCTAGTCCAGCAGATATTTTCTATTCTTGTTAACGAAGATCCGATTTTCAGAGCAGCGAATACAAGAGTGCTACATTATCGGTATCGTACTCGATCTGTTCCGACCAGCGGCGCAGGGATTCGTGAAGGTCTCCTATTGCCAGACTGGCTAACACGATAAAATCGGTATTGAGACAGGCAAAGGATAAGACCTGCGTTAGACCTACAGCAGCAGCCTGTTCCAGCTGACGATACAGGATATAATGAAAGATCCGGTTGAAGCGGCCGCTGTCAATCCGGGCCGCTGGGAATGACTCGATGAAACCGGGAAGACCACTCTCAGTCTCAGTCAATAATTGCTGCCAGGCTTCATCAATCGGTTCAGTCCGCGCCAGACAATTGAGCACAAACTGTGCGTCGTCGCGCGTAAACGCTGCTTCATATTGCAGCTCCGCCACGGGGACGGAGACTCCAAGCCCTTTCAGCAGGGCTGGCAGATCGAGAAACGGACCCGCAGCCTGTCCATCAGGCAGCAGCTGACCAAATCGTAATGGAGCGTCTGTACTCAGTAATAACTCAACGGTCTTTTCACAGCTAAGACCAGTACCGGCTAACTCATAGTTCCCAACATACGTGAAGAACCGCGGATGCATCGTGCAAATCACGCACAGGTTTTCTTCACTCGTTTCATGGATAATCTGACACAGACCATCCGTCTGCAGAAACGGACACTTCCCCGCTTCATCCATCCGGAAGCAGCTGGCTTCCCCGCGGGTCAGCATATTCTGCCACAGCAGCTCCCCCATAGGGCCTTCCAGCGACTGATAACGCGCTGCGGTTTCCTTGTCAATATCAATTTCCCAGCCGCGGCAGCAGCTATGCTGACATTGCCCGGCCTTACAGGCAAAATCCGGGTAAAATTCTGGTATGATTGTCTCTATCATGGACGGCCTCCATATGTTCATTTATTTTAGGAATGAAAGAACGCCAGCAGGACAAGCAATCTCTGCTTTGACCTGCTGACGCTCTTTATTATATCATTCGCTTACAAATTATTCAGAGACTTGGCCAGCTCAATCTCGACCTGTGTTGTCGGACGGCTGCAAAGTCGGTGGACATCCTTGGCAAACTTCTCAAAGGTTTCGGGGAGATCCTTCTGGTCAAACTCAATCTCGCCATTCACACTTTCGGTAAAATGATCCATAAAGTCCTGCCAGCCTTCCTCTGATGCCCGGCTGATGGCTGCTTCTACAGCTTCCTTGCTCTGTTCGGACTGCCGCAGCTTGTCCCAGCCATATGTCACCTGGCCGCTATAACGGATGAACTCCGCAAAATGATGAATCCGGGACTCTTCTTCATCTGATATGTATCCTTCTTCCGTTGGATCATACGCGGGTGATTTTTTCGGATGAAGGGTCAGGTACAGATGCATAAAGGCGTAGCCCAAATCCGTGTTAAATTTCATTTATCTCATCTCCATAGAATATCTTTAATCGATCGGTTCGTACATCTAAGATTGATAGTATCCTGCTTTCAGGATATCGGATATTCTGAAGATTGTCAACTCAGCGGTTGATGAGAATGCGCGAAAGCCGGGTATTATGCAGATAGTTCCACATCCATTTCAGCGAAACCGTCAGGTTCGCATAGGTACCAGCGAGTTTGAAGAGATGAACCCAAAGCCAGGCCGACCAGGCAAAAAAGCCGGTCATGCTGATGCTGCCAGTATAAAGGACTGCTGCCCCACGGCCAATGGTTGCCATCGCTCCCATATCCCGATAGGAAAAGTTTTCCTGTGAGACACCCTCAATCCGGCGAATGATATTTTTGGCACAAAGCTCAGCTTCTTTCATCGCAACCGGCGCAACAGTTGCCAGCGGGCGCTCGCCCTCTTTTTGAACAAAGCTGGCGCAGTCACCAATAGCATAGACATCACGGAGCCCCTTGATGGCGAGATTCTTCTGGACAATGATGCGGCCATCACGGGCAGCTTCCCCGCCCAGTTTGGCCATGATCGGTGATGCTTTGACACCTGCGGCCCAAATCACGGTACGGGACGGAATCTGTTCACCACTCTTGAGTTTTACGGTGTGCCCATCGTAGTCGACAACAGCTGTACTCAGGCGAACATCTACCTTCTTCTCCTGAAGGATTGCCACGGTCTTATTGCGCAGCTTCTCCGGCATCATTGCCAGTACGCGGTCTGTCCCCTCCATCAGTTTGATATCGACTTCGTCAAAGTTCAGCTTATGATAATCCCGCCGCATCGACTGATAGATCAGCTCAGAAATCGCCCCGGCTTCCTCAACTCCGGTCGGTCCGCCGCCTACGCAGATAAAGGTCAGCAGCTCCCGACGTTTGGCCGTATCCGGTTCCTGCTCAGCCCGCTCCAGACAAGAGATAATCTGATTGCGGATGGCAATCGCCTCAGTCATGGTCTTCATGGGGAAGGAATGACGCTCAACGGCCTCCATGCCGAAATAATTCGTCGTAGCCCCGGCGGCTACAATCAGGTAGTCATACTCGACCACGCCATTATCAGTAATGACCTTCTTGCTGTCCGTATCAAAATCCTGCACTTCACCAAGGAAGAAGTTGACATTGGGGTAATCGCGGAAAAACTCCCGGACAGGATAGGCAATCTCGCTCTCAGCGAGAACCGCCGTCGACACCTGATACAGAAGCGGCGGGAACAGCTGATAGTTGTTCCGGTCAACGATCGTCACGTCTACATCCTTATCTGCCAATACCTGCGCCACACGTACGCCGCCAATGCCAGCACCAATGATAACCACTCTTGAATTCGTTTCTTTCATTTCTGACATGATAAACCCTCCCAGTCGTATTGTTATCAATTTCACAAGTTCATTATAACGCTATATTCTGGCAATTCAAGTGAAATCGATCACAATCCACTATTGAACTTTTTCATAAACAAATAGGTTATGCCAATACCCCATGCATAACTATAGTTTATAAGAATAGTCCATAAAAAAAGCGCGTTTCACTACTGTGAATACGCGCTTTTTACCCTGATCCTATATCCTTAATTTCTATTTCCCTGATTCTGATCCGTTCCATCTGAATCAGGCTCTCTACGGCACTCCGGTCGATAAACCGATACACTTGAAGGTGCTGTAATGCCGATTTTTATTTTGTTGCCATATACTTTGACAATGCTGACGATAATTTTATCGCCAATGATGATCTCTTGTTGAGCTTTTCTCGCTAAGACCAGCAAATAGCACTCCCCCCTTTTTGGCACCCGTCTATCTTACCATAAAAAACCACCTAAATTCAATGTTTTTGAACCGCAACTGTGTACTTAATATGATATGTTATATCTGTACTATATCCATACACAAAAGAGCTCTCCCAACGGAAGAGCTCTTTTGTGTATGGACAAATCTTTGATTCAATCGGACAACAAAGTATACTGCTTTTTATCCACCGTAGATACATTGAATTTTGTTTTTGACAGGATACCAGCCATAAATTGGTTGCGCAACGTGTAGTACTGTGCTGGATCGCCGCCGATTTTCGTCCATATGTCACTATGAACATCAAACCGTTGTTCCCAACTGAAATGATTCTCATCCTTGTCGGTCACGATATTGACACCATCACAGGGCATGCCATTAAGCGTGCAGTCTTCGAGTCGTTTATAACAGTCCGCGGCAGCAGCATCATCTGAAAGTGCATATTTCACACCGCAGCTGAACACCCCTTGCTTGATCTGCTCCAGCCGCTCCGGATGATCTGCCAGCAAATTAGTCACGATTCCAGCATAACGAGATTCTACATCTTCAATGCGCCCCGTCAGCCATCCGTGGATATTATCCCCGTCAATAATCGCATCCAATGAACGCTCCTCAGAATTCAGATATTCTTCCAAATCTGCGGCCCAGTTCTCTTCTGCCGCCTGCGCGGCCAAACAGCGAATCAACTCTTCCTGGGCCTGAATCTTGCCATACATCCAGTAATGAATTGGTCCTAAAAATGCACTCATAACAAATTACCTCCGATGTTTTGTATTATACAATACCATCATACTGGATTTGTCGCAGGTTTTCCGTTAGAAAAGTTACAGTTTTATTATTTTTTTGTGCCAAGAACTCACTTAGCCGGATCGTACGTGGTTAATAGCCGTCCCTCTTTATCGGTAAGACGAAGCGGACGCATAGTCAGCTTTCCATCCTTGATGCGGAAAGCATCGGTATTGGCAGTAACCCCTGCCAGTTCAATGACCGCATTGTAGAATTGCAAATCATGATACTCATTGCTGAATTGACCAGCCAGCCGATTGAACGGCAGGATACGATAACGGCCGGGACCAGATTCAAAACTTCCTTTGATCGTTGTTTCCCGGGCATTGCCGCGCGATTCAATCATCAGATCCATATCTACCAGACAGCTCAGGTGGCTGCCCGGCAAAGCTGCAGCTGTACTGAGATTCTTACCTGTGCCATACAAATGATAATAACGAGTGTCCAGATCATAGTCACCATATGCACTCAGTATCCCCCCATAGACACCAGCAGTCACGTTCGAAAAGGTCAGAGTGGAACCATCATAATGAATGTCACCCAGAACATCGGTGAAATCCAGACCAGGGATATGTAATTCATCCATCTGTAAATTTCCATCACCAGAAAAATCATTGACCGGCCCCTGCAGGTGGGCATTGAGCATCATCTTGTCGTGTACATCCATTCCAAAGCCTAAGGATGACGGATCTACCTCAATAAGCCTAACCCGCATATCGCAAGCCGGAACGGACTCGGCCTGAAAATCAACCGTACCATCTATTTTCACGCCGTTGCCTATCATCGTACCACCGAATCCACCGGTAGACGCATGCAGCGTCATAGTATCCGCTGTATTGATATCGGTACGGATATCAACATGATCCATGAGGTAATGGCGGTCTTTATAAAACACTTCCATCCGGCAGTTATTGAAATTCAGCTTCATTCGGATTTTTCGGCCAGCACGATTAAAATTTGTCCATCGTTTCTTCAGTTTATCGGCTTTATGCTGACGCCGCCATTGACCGATAGCCTTCCGTTCTTCCTCTGTTTTGCCAGCCAGACTGACTTTGTTCCGCCAATCGTTGTCGCCTTCATCCTCCTGCTTCTTCAGATTGTCCATATCCCGGGAGGGACGAATAAAGTCCACCTGCATATCTTCTGCCAGATGGACAGACACCTCAGCATTATTCAGCGTGAGCTCCTGAATCGTAGTAGATTTCAACTGATGCATCACAACGTCCCAGGGACGCGCCTGAAAAGAACCAGACGGAACCTTCAGCAGTGTGTTGCCATCGCGGTCTTTCCACTCCAGATTCTCAAATATTACATGCCCCGTTATATCAGCCAGCAGCTTCTCAACCGTAATGCTGCCGCGCAATACATCCTGGTCCTGCATCGCCTGATTGAAGATCATAGCCGCCCCACGGCTGAATACCTCCAAAACCAGTACAGTCACAACGGCCAGTACCAGCATCAGGATCAATACCAGTTTTCCCAGTTTTTTTCGTGTACTGCCACTCATTATCGCATTGGGCATTTTTATCATCGTTTTCGTCTCTCTTTTCCGCTCCAGCCGACTGCGCATCATTACAGCATTATTCTGATGCAGATTCGGTAGCGGCTTTGTCCGCCTGCTGTTTCACTTTCTCCCACACGTCATTAACCTTTTCGCCCATGAGCCGTTTCCCCAGCACATCCGGATGCAGGCCATCCAAAGCATAACGGGTCGGCAGGATGCCATCCGGGCATTCAAAGGCTGAAGCGGTATCGATATGTACCTGCGTACGAATAAAGTCGTTGACGATCGCAAAGCGGTTCCGCCAGTCGGCCGTCGTTTCCTCGGAAAAGACATGATTGATATTGGCCGGATTGATAGCAGGCAGCGTCGTAAGTATGGGGCGTATGCCCGCCTCGCGGCAGCGGAGCTGCATTTCCTTCAGATCATCAATGACAACCTGAGGGTCCTCACCAGCCCGCAGACTATTACTGCCAGTCATAATGAGCAGATAGCGAGGATGAAACGGCAGCACATCCCGGTCAAAACGCTCCAGCGTCATTTGAACGGTATTGCCGCTTTCAGAAAGATTAAGCGTCGGGAAGTTCAGATAATGCAGCCAGCTGAATTCGAAGTCCTCTGGACCATAGGAAAAATGACCGCCGCCATGGCTGATACTGTCGCCAAGGACAGCAACTTCCCACTGATCCGCTGGTGCAACCCGGAAAAAATTGGGCTCTGACCATATTCCTACGGGATTACCGGCCGCATCAAGACCACGAACCCGCCAATAGTAGCCCTGATTGCCCGGGCGGGGAGCGGAATCGTAGAGCTCGGCTGTGTCCGAATAAAGCGTATCGACCCGATCAGCTGAAGGATTCTTTACAGGATTTTCAGTATATAATTCCACTTCATAATGGCTGGCATCGGCCATTGGAATCCAGTGATAAACCGGATAAAGGAGTACCGATCCATTACTGCCGCCATAATTGGCCAATAAAACAGGAGAATTCATCTCTGCTGCGGCAGCACTTGTCCAGAGTTCCTGCAGCTCACTGAACGGTGTATATGGTTCACCATTGAAATCAATGGCCCTTACCCGCCAATACAGGGGCTGTCGTCCAAGATAGGCAGCCGCAAAATTTTTCAAGGGCGGATTGTAATGGTTCTGATACACCTGAGTGGTCCGATAGATTGATTCTGCAGAATCCTCGGTATCGCAAAGATCCGCTGGTTTTTCTGAGAAAAACTCAAGCTCATAATATACCGCATCCGAATCCTTATCCCAGGACAATACTGGTGAGAAGGATACTGGCTCTTCCTTTGTCGTAATCGTAAGGCCTGTCGGTGCGGGGGTAATCAGTGCAGAGGGTGCTTCTTCTTTAGGAAGCATCACCAAAGCAGTTATACAAAGGAGCACGCCCATCAATACGATCAGCATTAGATAATGTTTTTTTTGCAAACACGGCATCTCCCTCACCTCGCTTTCTTCATGGAAATTCTGTTATCTTATCATTATACTCTATCTTTTCAACTTTGACACATTCATTTATAATTAAGAGGTGTACTGAAGTTTGGAAAGAAAGATGACTGAGATGAAATCAAAAGATAATTTCATGCTGATAAAGAATCAGCGGATTGAAACAAACCATCGCCTCTCGGAAAAATCAAAACGCCGACTGGAAAAATCAAAAGCAGACAATACATTAAGAGCCTATTCTGCCGATTGGAGTGATTTCTCAGACTGGTGTCAATATCATGAGGAACGGGATCTGCCATCAGCGCCCGAAACAATTGTCAATTATATCAACGATCTGGCAGATGAAGCCCGGGCGAACACCGTCAGCCGGCGTGTGACAGCCATATCGGAGAATCATATTGCCGCCGGTTACAGCGGCAAGAACAATCCCGCCAAGGACAGTCTGGTGCGGGCAGCCATGGCTGCGATCCGGCGCGAAAAAGGTACCTTCCAGCGGGGAAAGTCCCCGATTCTGATGGAAACGCTTTATCTGCTGGCTGACTGCTTTGAACCGGGTGATATCGTTTCCTTACGCGATCGGGCCTTGATATTCCTTGGCTTTGCCGGAGCTTTCCGCCGCTCTGAGCTCGTCCATATCCAGATTGAAGAACTCACCTTCACCCCGCAAGGCGTTATGATCTTCGTCCCACAGTCAAAAGCCGATCAGCTGGGCCAAGGTGCTACGCTGGCCATTCCCTATGCTCCAGATGCCGAAATCTGCGCTGTACGCGCCCTGCGTCAATGGCTTGATGCTTCCCAGCTGCACGCTGGCCCGGTATTCCGTCCGTTTACGAAGGCTCATGCGCTGCGGGCAATGCAGCTGTCTGACAAATCAGTCGCTCTCATCGTAAAGAAATATGCCAAGATGGCCGGACTCGACGAAAAGCAGTTTGCCGGGCACAGCTTGCGGCGCGGCTTTGCCACCAGTGCGGCCCAGCATGATGTCGATGCGCTTTCGATCATGCGCCAGACCCGTCATAAATCAGAAAAAATGGTTCACCGCTATATCGAACAAGGGAATATCTTCAAGGAGAACCCACTCAATCGCATGTATAATAAATAAACCAAAAGAGACGACCCTTCCCATCTGGGAAAGACCGTCTCTTTTGGTTTATATGGGATTAGAGCAGAACCTTATGGCTCAGATTGATGCGCCCCTTGTCATCGATCTCAATGACCTTGACCTGGAGCTGGTCACCGACCTGGACAACATCCTCGACCTGTTCAACACGATGGTTGGCCAGCTGGGAGATGTGGCACAGTCCTTCTTTGCCCGGCAGGAGTTCAACAAATGCACCGAACTTCATCAGCCGCGTTACTTTACCGGTGAAGATCTCACCGGCCTCAATCTCGCGGACAATGTTCTCGATCATCTGTCTGGCCCGCCTCATGCCATCTGCATCGACTGATGAGATAAAGATATTGCCATCCTCATGAATATCAATCTGGACGCCGGTCTCATCAATGATTTTCTTGACGACCTTGCCGCCCGTGCCGATAACCTCACGGATCTTATCGGTCTTGATCTTGATAGTCTCAACACGCGGTGCGTACGGTGACAGATCATCAGCCGGTTTGTCGATACACTCGAGCATCTTGCCGAGAATGAACGCACGGCCGCGATTTGCCTGCTGCAGCGCAGCGGCAAGGATCTCACGGCTGATACCGGCAACCTTGATGTCCATCTGAATAGCCGTTACGCCTTCGCTGGTACCGGCAACCTTGAAGTCCATATCGCCGAGCGCATCTTCCATGCCCTGGATATCAGTCAGGATCGTGTACTTATCGCCCTCCTTGACGAGTCCCATCGCCACGCCGGAAACCGGACGACGGATCGGTACACCGGCATTCATGAGAGACAGCGTACTGCCGCAGACCGAGCCCATGGAGCTCGACCCATTGGACTCGAGAATCTCCGAGACCAGACGAATGGTATATGGGAAATCCTCGATCGACGGAATGACCGGAATAAGGGCACGCTCAGCCAGTGCGCCATGACCAATCTCGCGGCGGCCCGGACTGCGGACCGGCTTGGCTTCACCAACGGAGTAGCCTGGGAAATTATAGTGATGGATATAATGCTTGGTCGTCTCAGGGCCAAGGCCGTCGATGATCTGCTCATCACCAAGAGAGCCGAGCGTCGTGACCGTCA
The DNA here is from genome assembly GCA_018052705.1 of Selenomonas sp. Lineage (GTDB taxonomy): Bacteria > Bacillota > Negativicutes > Selenomonadales > Selenomonadaceae > Selenomonas_A. The sequence goes on from JAGPMW010000001.1 coordinate 49,046, forward strand.
TAACCTGGGTCTGACCACGGGTAAAGAGTCCTGAGCCATGCGTACGTGGCAGCAGACCTACTTCACAGGTGACTGGGCGGACTTCCTCGACCTCGCGGCCATCCGGACGGATCTTCTCGTGCGTGATCATATGGCGGACAATCTCTTTCTCGAGATCATGCAGCGCCATCGCGATCTCTTTATCCATTTCCGGATAGTCCGTGAGGAAATGCTCCATCACATCGGCATTGATGTCAGCAATATGCGAGTCACGGTCCAGCTTATCCGGATTGCGGGTAGCCTCATCCAGGCGAGCCATCGCATAATCGCGAATGCCCTGCTTGAGCTCTTCCGGTACCGTGAAGAGCGTGACCTCACGTTTTTCCTTACCGCATTCTTTCTGAATATCATTCTGGAATTCAACGATGCGCTGGATTTCCTGATGTCCAAAGAGGATGGCGTCGAGGATGACCTCTTCTGGCAGCTCATTAGCGCCAGCCTCAACCATCATAACAGCATCATGCGAACCAGCAACAGTCAGGTTCAGGGTAGATACCTTGCGCTGCTCCTCAGTCGGGTTGATGACGAATGCATCGTCCACCCGGCCAACACGAACGCCGGCAATAGGGCCCATAAAGGGGATATCCGAAACGGACAGAGCAGCCGATGCGCCAATCATAGCTGCAAGCTCCGGTGCGTTGTCCTGCTCTACCGACATAACAGTCGCCACGATCTGTACATCGTTGCGGAAGCCTTTCGGGAACAGCGGACGGATTGGACGGTCAATCAGACGGGCACAGAGGATTGCATCGTTAGACGGACGTCCTTCGCGCTTGATGAAGCCCCCCGGGATTTTCCCAGCGGCATACATCTTCTCCTCATAATCAACCGTCAAGGGGAAGAAGTCCACGCCCTGACGAGGCTCTGCGGAGGCAGTAGCCGTGACCAGCACAACCGTATCGCCATAGCGGACTAGTACGGCACCGTTTGCCTGCTTGGCCATCTTACCGTTTTCGATGACCAGTTTGCGGCCGCCCAGTTCCATTTCGAAACTATACATATAGTTTTCCTCCTAAATATCAAGTCTTCTGCATACTTTAACAGATTTCGACACCATTCGGTATATTCCTTTAGACTTGCGTAAATTTACATGAAAAAAGCGGGAAATAATCCCGCCTTTTAGAAATCAGAATTCGTTGGCTTAACCAATCGTAGCGCGGATGCCGAGCTTAGCGATAATCGTACGATAACGCTCGATGTCCGATTTGTAGAGATAGCTGAGCAGACGACGGCGATGGCCGACCATCTTCAGCAGACCACGACGGGAATGATGATCCTTCTTGTGCTCTTTCAGATGATCCGTCAGATACTGGATACGAGCCGTCAGTACAGCAATCTGTACCTCTGGGGACCCCGTGTCACCTTCGTGAACAGCGTACTGCTTCATGATTTCCTGTTTTGCTTCCTGAGTCAACATTTAAAAATTCCTCCTGTCATTTGATCTGTCCATCAGCTAAGGGAGCGTCGGAGTACTTCGCAAGCTGAGCTGAGGACTCATTGATGGTGCTAAAAAGCACCTTTGATAGTATAGCATAAAGAACATCCGGCTGTAAACCAGATTTTGCCTTATTTCCAGTACGGCACGGCGTTTTCTTTATCCTTGCGCATCTGCCGTACGAGCTGATCCACGCCTTCAAAACGGACTTCATCGCGCAGCTTTGCCAGGAAACGGACCTCTATGACCTGATCATAGATATCCTGTTGAAAACCCTGGATATTCACTTCGAGACGACGGTTGCAGCCGGCAAACGTCGGATTGTCACCAATATTTGCCAGTCCATCGTAAGATTGGCCTTTATATATGACCCGTGTTGCATAGACACCATTAGGCAGCATAACCCGCTCATCGGGGATCGCAAGATTGGCCGTAGGAAACCCTAGTGTCCGCCCCCGCTGATCGCCATGAATCACACGGTCCATAACCGTAAAGTCGTAGCCCAGAAAATCGTTGGCTTCGCCCAGATTCCCCTGGTCCAGCAGAGCACGGATACGCGTACTGCTGACCGGGCGGCCATCCCGCAGGACTGCAGGGCAAATCTCTGTGGCAAAGCCATAGGACGCGCCCTCGCGAAGCAGCAATCGCTGATTGCCCTTGCCCTTCGCGCCAAACGTATAGTTTGGCCCCGTAACAACGCAGCGTGGCGCCATATGCTGGCGCAGCAGCTGCAGAAATTCTTCCGGGCTATTGCCCGCAAAAGACCGGGTAAACGGGATAGCCATCAGTACATCCACGCCGAGTTCTGCCAAACGGGTCTGCCGCAGCAGATTGTTGCCAATCTGTGGCGGCAATGCCTGCGGGGCAAGCACCGCTAGTGGATGGTTGCTGAAGGTGAATACCATCGCTGTTCCACCCTGTTCCCGGGCCAGGCTGACTGCCCGCCGGACAATACTCTGATGTCCGATATGAACCCCATCGAACATTCCCAGGGCAACTACAATGCCCTTATATCTGCTTGTGAGGTCAGTAAGCTTTGTATAAACATCCATTCGCTGAACACTCCCAATTAATTTCCCAATACTTTTACCGGGATGATCTCCTGACGCTCCCGGTCATAGCGGCCGACACCAATAAAGCAGCCATCAGCATATACACGCAGTTTTTCCTGTTGCGGAATATGCTCCCGCTCTCCGGTGCTCAAGCCATTACAGAAGGCTTTCTTGCGCAGCGGATTAAGATCATAGCGTTCCAGATGACTCAGGTAATCAGCCGGCAGCAGTAATGCTGCCGGACCCTGCTCCTGCAGTTCCTCCAGTGTAATCGCATCCTCCAGCCGGAAATCCCCGACGCAGCGGCGGACCAGAAAAGCCATCGTCGCCGGAATCCCAATTGCTGTGCCGATATCGGCACAGAGACTGCGGATATAAGTACCCTTAGAACAGTCGGTATCGATCAGGATGCTGTCCTGACGCTGCGCCAGAAGATCCAGCCGGTGAATTGTAATTTGCCGGCTGGGCATATCGACCTGCTGACCTTGCCGCAGCAGATCGCAGGCCCGCTGTCCATTGATCTTGATCGCCGAATGCGCCGGGGGGGTCTGGGTGATGCAGCCTGTAAACCTTGCCAGAACCGTCCGGATATGCTCCGGCTCTGGCAAGGTAAAATCTGGCAGGGACTGCAGAATTTCGCCGGTATCATCGCCACTGTCTGTGGCAATCCCAAACCGGACCTCAGCCCGGTAGGTTTTATCGGCCAGTTCCAGATATTCAATCAGCCGCGCAGCCTGCCCGACCGCCACAGGCAATACCCCCGCTGCTGCCGGGTCCAGTGTGCCGGCATGCCCCACCCGTTTGATGTGCAGGACCCGACGGACAAAACCGATGACATCATGCGATGTCATTCCCGGGGGTTTCAAGAGATTGAGGAAACCGCCCAATTCAGTCTGGCCGGCTGCTGCCGGCTGCTTTCCGCTCAAGACTCTGCCTCCAGGACATCGTCAACTGCGGCCATAAGCGCGGCTTTCGCTTCGGCAAATGGCCGCCGGATAGCACAACCAGCAGCCCGGATATGACCGCCGCCCCCAAATTTCAAGGCGGCTTTCGTTACATCACGGCCTTTGGAGCGCATGCTGACCCGGCATATATCCTGTTCTTTCTCCTTCATCACAACTGCAACTTCTACACCCTCAATGACCCGGACCATGTCAATCAGTCCATCAGCATGTTCGATTGCTTCCATCACAGCCAGATCCAGGAATACTCCGGCAGCACGCCCCTCATGCCAGACCTCAATATGCTGCATGGCATTGGCCAGTCCCTTCACATGGGAGTATGGCTTTTGCTCAAGTGCTTCGGAGATCCGGCTGGGCTCGACACCACAGGATAAAAGATCAGCGGCGGCACGCATGGTTGCCGGTGTTGTATTGGAATAGCGGAACCAGCCGCAGTCCGTAGCAATACCCGTAAACAGGCACATGGCGGACTCGCTGCTGAACTGGCCCTGCATCTCATTCACAATCTGATAAATGATTTCTGCTGTCGCGGCACAGGTCCCATCGAGATACAGCTTATCGGCCAGATCGTCATTAGTGATATGATGATCAATATTGAGGACCGGCGCCTTGACAACAGTGGACACCAGTCCAACCCGGTCCAGGCTCACATCAAGGGCAATCAACAAATCTGCGTCAATGCCAGTCCCTTCCTCAGGTCTCCCTATAAGCTCATATCCCGGCAGCACCGAAAATGCTGCCGGGATATCATCATCGATGAGAACCTGCACATCCTTCCCCAGGCTGCGCAAAAAGTGCCAAAGACCAAGTGAAGATCCGATGGCATCACCATCAGGATTCACATGGGCCGTAATGACGATCTTCTGCGCTGACTGGATGGTCTGAGCAGTTTCCCTCAATGAAATCTTCATATTGTATTTTTACTCCTCGCTTGTCTGCTGTGGAGCCTTGACCGTTTCCTCGGCCTTGATCTTCAACAGCAGCTCCTGAATATGCGCACTGTAATCCAGTGACTTATCCAGTTCAAACGTAAGCTCCGGCGTGAACCGCAGGCGGATCCGCTTGCCGATTTCCCGGCGAATAAAACCCAGTCCCCGATTGAGACCGGTCCAGCTATCCTTGACCTGCTGCTCGCTGCCCATAATGCTCACGTAGATCTTCGCTTCACGAAGGTCGCCAGTACATTCCACTGAAGTAACCGTCACAAAGCCAATACGCGGGTCTTTAAGCTCCCGCTGGACAATCTGACTGATCTCCTGTTTCATGAGTTCCTGAACTTTTTCTACTCGAAGCTGACTCATCGGCACACGCCCCCCTTTCCTATATGGATGTGCTCAATCATTCTTCTGCTGCTTCTTCTGCTGCTTTCGCGGCCTTAGCTGCTTTTGCCGCCTTGGCCGCAGCATCCTCACGCTTCTTAGCGGCAGCCTTATTGGCCTCGTTGATATCCGTAGCAATCTCTTCCATCGTGTAGGCTTCAATGATATCGCCCTCACGGAAGTCACGGTAATCAAGAATCGATATACCGCACTCATAGCCGGCAGCGACTTCCTTGACCTCATCCTTGAAGCGGCGCAGCGAGTCAATCGCACCATCGAATACTTCGATATTGTCGCGGATGATACGAATCTTGGAATTGTTGAAGATTTTACCATCGAGTACATACGAGCCAGCGACCAGTGCTTTCGAGAACTTCATGACCTGACGAATCTCGACACGGCCCTGGATTACTTCTTTATATTTCGGTTTCAGCATGCCGCTCATAGCATCCTTCACGTCGTTCAACGCATCATAGATGACACGGTACGTGCGGATATCGACATCTTCATTATCGGCCACCTTGCTGGCATTAGCATCAGGGCGCACATTAAATGCAATGATGATTGCGTTCGACGCCGAGGCCAGCATAACATCCGTTTCATTGACGGCACCTACGCCGGAATGAACGATGCTCACACGCACTTCGTCATTTTTGTTGAGCTTCAGCAGCGAACCACAGAGCGCTTCGACCGATCCCTGAACATCTGCCTTGACGACAATGTTCAGATCTTTGATCTCGCCTTCCTGGATCTGCTGGAACAGATCATCAAGCGATACCTTCTTGCTCTTGATGAGGTTCGTGCGCTGACGCTCTACGCGGGCCTCAGCAATCGAACGGGCCTGTTTCTCTTCGAGAACAGCCAGAACATCACCAGCAGCTGGTACATCGTTAAGGCCAAGAATCTCAACTGGTACCGATGGGCCAGCCTTCTTGACATTGTTGCCACGATCATCAACCATCGCACGGACTTTGCCGTAGGTCGTACCGCAGACAACCGAGTCGCCAATACGCAGCGTACCATTCTGTACCAGAACAGTAGCAACCGTACCGCGGCCTTTGTCGAGTCTGGCCTCGATGATGACGCCTGTTGCATCGCGGTTCGGGTTTGCCGTAAGTTCCTCTACTTCCGAGACAAGCAGCACATTCTCGAGCAGATCGTCGATACCCATCTGCTTCTTGGCTGAAACCGGAATCATGATGGTCTCGCCGCCATATTCCTCTGGTACAAGACCGTGCTCCATGAGCTCCTGTTTGACGTGCTCCGGATTTGCTCCCGGCTTATCAATCTTATTGATTGCGACAATAATAGGCACTTTCGCCGACTTCGCATGATTAATAGCCTCGATAGTCTGCGGCATGACACCATCATCGGCAGCAACGACCAGAATCGCGATATCCGTGATCTGTGCGCCACGGGCACGCATAGCCGTGAAAGCCTCATGACCCGGCGTATCGAGGAAGACAATCTTCTTGCCTTTGCAGTTGACCTGATAAGCACCGATGTGCTGAGTAATACCGCCGGCCTCATGTGTCTGGACATGCGTATTACGGATGCAGTCGAGCAGTGAGGTCTTACCATGGTCGACATGACCCATGACCGTTACGACTGGCGGACGCAGTTTGAGATTCTTCGGATCATCGACAACCTCTGGGATTTCGGTCGGATCGACATCTGGTGGGAGCTCCTCACACGTAACACCAAATTCAGATGCCACCAGCGCTGCCGTATCAAAATCAATCTCCTGATTGATGGTAGCCATAACGCCCATCATGAAGAGCTTCTTCACGATATCTGCTGCCGTATAGCTCATCTTGGAGGCCAGATCCTTTACAGCAATGCTCTCTGGAACCTTGATATGCTTTGGACGGGCGATCTCCACTTTTGGTGCCTGTGGCTGATTGAAGCGACGGTTGTTACGGCCGCCGCGGCGATTATTGTTCCGATCATTGCGGCCGCCGCGATTGTTATTGCGGTCATTGCTGCGGCCAGTCGTACGGCTGCCGCCACGATGGTCGTTGCCACGGCTGCTGCCAGCACGATTATTGTTATTGCCGCTCGTATTGCTATTGCTGGCCGTGCCGGTGCTGCTGCCTGCCGGTCTGGCCGGGCTGCTTTCGGTACGGGCAGTCGTCGTATGACGCTGGCCACCGTTATTGCTGGTCCGGTTATTGCTGGCAGCGTTGTTATTACTACTATTACGATGATAATCATTACTGCGATGGTTATCATTATTATGGCTGGCCGGTTTCTGCGCCGGCTGTGCTTTCTTCTCGGCTGCATGAGCCGTCGTATTTACCGTTGTATTAGCCGCTGCTTTAACAGCTGGCTTCTTATTCTCAAAATGTTTTTTCAGGGCGTTACGCTCCTCATCACCAACACTACTAAAATTATTTTTCACCTGGAAATTCTCCTTCTTCAGGACGTCCAGAATGTCTTTACTCTCTTTATTGAATTCTTTTGCTAATTCATAAACCCTGTATTTGGACATTAATCCACCCCCGCTTAATTCATAATGGTTCCTCCATCAACTGCCGCAGCTTCCGCGCAAAGCCCACATCAGTCAGCACTGCCGCTGCCCGATACTCTTTGCCCAGGCATGTACCAAGGATTTCCCGGTCCAGCCCTTCTGCATAAGGAACCTCATATTTATCTGCTAAACCCTGATAGGTTTTCTTTGATTCTTCAGCAGCATCACTGGCAATCAGCAGGAACATTGCCTGCTTTTTCTTCATTGCCTGCTCTACCGCAAACGCACCAGAAGCAATCCGGCGCGCCCGCTGAGCCATGCTCAGCAGATTGGTGATGCGCTGCACATTTGTAACAACCATTCTTTAATCCTCAGCCTTGATGGTTATCGCCTGCATTTCCTGCTCCAAACGGTCATATACAGCAGCGTCAATCGGGCTCTTGAACGACCGCTCGAGGCCACGACTCTTACGCGCTGCATCAAAACATGCCTGTTTGGGACAAATATAAGCACCGCGCCCAGCTTTCTTCCCCGTGATATCCACGGAAAACTCGCCTTCCGGACTGCGCACAATACGAATCAGTTCTTTTTTGGAATGACTTTCCTGACATCCCAGACACATCCGCTGCGGAATCTTTCTGGTTTTCACCTTACTCACCCTCTGCTGTAAATGCTGCGTCGCTTTCAACCTCGACTTCATTCATATGTTCATCGAGCTGCTCGTCGGCGGCCTGCGTCTCACTCTTGATATCGATTTTCCAGCCAGTCAGCTTAGCTGCCAGACGGGCATTCTGTCCTTCTTTGCCAATCGCCAGCGACAACTGATAATCCGGTACAACGACACGTGAAACTTTTTCTTCTCCATTGACCGCTACCGAAACGACCTTAGCCGGACTCAGCGCATTCGCGATGAATTTAGCCGGATCCTCGCTCCATTTCACGATATCGATCTTCTCGCTGCCAAGCTCATCGACAATGGCCTGCACACGCAGCCCACGATGGCCAACGCAGGAACCGACCGGATCAACAGCCTCATCCTTGGACCAGACAGCAATCTTCGAACGGTTTCCCGGCTCACGAGCAACCGATTTAACCTCAACAATGCCCTCCTGGATCTCTGGAACTTCCAGCTCAAAGAGTCGCTTCAAAAGCCCCGGATGCGTACGCGAAACCACAATCTGTGGGCCCTTGTTCGTCTTCTTGACCTCAACGATATATGCCTTAATGCGATCTCCGTGCGCATAGGATTCTGTCGGAATCTGTTCAGCCGGGGTAAGAACGGCCTCCGTCTTGCCCAAATCAATGAACACATTGCGATTTTCGACGCGCTGTACGAGACCAGTCAGGATATCGCTTTCACGGCTCTGATATTCTTCATAGATAATACCACGCTCTGCTTCACGAATACGCTGTACCACTACCTGCTTGGCTGTCTGCGCAGCAATACGGCCAAAGTTTGCTGGTGTCACTTCAATCTCAATGACATCGCCCACTTCATAATCCGCCTTTATTGTCCGTGCCTGTGCCAGCGAGATCTCTGTAATCTCATCTTCTGTTTCCTCAACAACGGTCTTGATTGCGTAAACATGATAGTGGCCGGTATCACGGGAAAGCGTTACGCGGACATTCTGGGCAGCACTGAAGTTGCGTTTATACGCTGAAATCAGAGCTGCTTCAATCGCCTCAAACAGGAACTCTTCGTCAATGCCACGCTCCCTGCTAAGTTCGCGCAGCGTATCCAGAAACTCCGGTCCGTTGTCCTTTGCTTTCGCTTTCGTTGTTCTTCTTGCCAAAATCTTTATCCTCCCATTTATATAAAGGCCACGGCCTTAAAAATCAATATGCAGGCGAATCTGCGCTGCTTTTTCGAGCTCAATTGTCACGGACTGATCCAGTGTAACAGCCTTACCGTCGAAACCGGTCAGCACGCCGGTAAGAGTCTTCTGTCCATCCAATGGTGCATAGAGAGTTACATCAACCTTCTTGCCCTGTTCACGGATCAAATCCCTTGCTTTACGCAAAACCCGATCGATGCCCGGCGATGAAACCTCCAGGATATAGCTCTCTGGAATCGTATTCTTTTCATCCAGCTCAGCCTCCAGCTTCTCACTGAGTCCCTGGCAATCCTCTATATCAATGCCGCCTTCTTTATCGATGTAGACACGCAGATACCAGTCTGTATGCTCCTTGACATATTCGACATCAACCAGCTCGATGATATCTTGTCCCTCCAGCAAATGCTGGGCCATGACTTCTACAGCCTCTTCAATATTCTTTGCTGCCATACATCCACCTCCCCATTCGAAATGTATTCCATACATAAGAGTAAAGAGTGGGTTTGCACCCACTCTTTACCATAAGAACACTTAAATTAACTTCTTGATTATAACATATGTGTCTATTAGTGTAAAGGGAAAATCTGCCATACACCTTAGGCAGATAAAGGCTGCTCAATGCCCATTCCGCAAATCAAGCTTCATTGGCTTCGTCTCAAAAACAAGGTCGCGGAATCCCAGCTTCTGATACAGTGGATAACCACTTTCTGTTGCCGTCAGTTCAACATAATCCAGATCAAAACGACGCGCTTCTTCGATCAGCAATTGCATAAGCTTTTCCGCGTGTCCCTGCTTTCGTGAATCAGGCTCTGTATACACATTAAGCACCAGACCTGTCTTTCCATTAACAAAGGCCGGGCGAGCCGGCTTTTCCGTGATCAGCAGCAAAGCAACAGCGTGCACCACACGCTCGTCATCACAAGCAAGATAAGCATAAATGGTACGATTCAGATGTTCCTCGAAATATCTGGTAAGCTTCGGTACAAAATCGTCCACATGATCATCACTCATGCCGCCATGATATTCATGAAGATACGCAATCCGTTTCTCAACGATTTGTGGGATATCTTCCTTTGTTGCGCGAATATATTTCATCATAATCATCTCCTCCTGATAAAGCCACAGTTCTCCAAAGCAGGACACTGCTGCATAATCTGTACCGCCTCCTTAAGGCAGCCTGTTCTCTTCTTTTTACTTAAAGGAATTCGCTAAATACAAGGGACTTCCTTCTTGCCTTCAAAAAACTTTATTCCCAGTATCGTTTTAACTCCTCTCAGCCATTTAATCACATACTAAAAAACCTCCACAACCACACGAGCTGTGAAGGTTCTGTTTGATTTAATCAGGCATCCGGATGGCTGCGTTCAAGCTCAGCCAGTTCCTGGTCTCGTTCGTCTTTATCCTGGGGTGCCGATAGATACATTGCATCGCCGAAGCTGAAAAAGCGGTATTTCATCTCGACTGCAGTCTTATAGGCCTGCAAGACAAAGTTGCGGCCCGCAAAAGCGCTGATCAGCATAATCAGGGTAGATTTTGGCAGATGGAAGTTTGTTATGATGCCATCGACAATCTTGAAGTCATAACCAGGATAGATGAATATTTCGGTCCAGCCGCTTTTCCCGGCAATCTGACCTTTGGCGGTTGCCGCAGATTCGAGCGTACGGATACTGGTCGTACCAACAGCGATGACACGATGGCCTGCTGCTTTGGTATCCATGACAAGTTTGGCTGTTTCATCAGAAATCCGATAGAACTCTTTATGCATATCATGCTGCTCGATGTCTTCGACGTTGACCGGACGGAATGTACCGAGTCCTACATGCAAAGTGACAAAGCCCAGATTGACGCCTCGCTCCTTGAGCTCCTGCATCTGCTCTTTGGTAAAATGCAGACCAGCCGTTGGCGCTGCGGCAGAGCCTTCTTCACGGTTATAGACCGTTTGATAACGCTCTTTGTCTTCCAGCCGTTCATGGATATACGGCGGCAGGGGCGTTTCTCCCAGACGGTCCAGAATCTCCTCAAAAATACCATCGAACCTGAATTCAACGATACGGCCGCCAAAATCGGTATGATCCGTGACCTCGCAACTGAGTTCATCGCTGAAACGGATAATATTACCCGGCTTAGCCTTCTTGCCCGGCTTGACCAGAGTCTCCCAATGCGTACCATCGATGCGGCGCAGCAGGAATACTTCGACTTTGCCGCCGGTCTGGTCACGATGTCCGATCAGACGGGCTGGCATAACACGGGTATCATTAAAAATCAGGGTATCGCCCGGCTCAAGAAATTCCTTGAGATCATAAAAATGACGATGGTCGATGGTCTTTTCCACTGGATCAAGCACCATCAGTCTCGATGCATTACGCGGTTCAATCGGCGTCTGCGCAATGCGTTCTTCCGGCAGGTCATAATCAAAATCTGATAATAGTAACATAACAAAATCCTCTATCCAAAAATCAATACAATTCCTTCAAAACAGTTCCGGCATAGTAATGTGCCAGAATATCCGGGTATGACATATGCTTGGCATCGGCAAAGGCCTTTGCTCCCCATTGCGAAAGTCCCAGGCCATGACCCCAGCCATAACCAGTGATGAATACGACATCATTGCGCATCGTCATCTGAAACATGGTGCTGCGCAGCCCCAGCCAGCTGCGCAGATCATTGCCACTGACTTGCAGGGTTCCGTTCGTTCCCTCCAGCCGCACCATACGCACACGTCCCGAAACCGTACGGTCCAACGCATTTCGTTCATCCGTCAGCGGTGACAAAGTGATCGTTTTGAGCGTCCCCAGCGATTTTCCATGTTTTGCCAGCAGCGTACAGAAATCTGCCGCTGTAATATTCTTATCCCATGGCTGGGTATTAGCATAGACTTCGCGCTCTGCTCGTAAATATGGTATCCTGCTGCCCCAGACATCCTCGCTGTTTTCAGTCATACCACCAGAATCCGTATGGAACAAAGCTTCAATCGGCTGTCCGTTGTAAAGAAGCGTCTCGCCTCTGGTCACATCGACTGCCTGACTGGCAGCAGTCCGCTCAGCACCTATGCCGCTGTACTGCTGGCAATGAGTCGTTGCACAAAGGTCATAACCGTCTTTGCTATGCCGCTGCCGATGCCGCAGCGCAAAGGTACGCGCTGCAACGGCCTGTGCTTTCAGTGCCTCCTTGTTCCAATCTGATGGCATTTCCTCAGGAACCACGCCACGCAGGTATTCCTCAACAGGAACCCGGTTGACGATGGTAAGTCCGCCATTGCGCAGCTGCAGCCGAATGGAACCACGGTAGCTCCTGCCATTAACCGTCGTGATCTGACTGGCCAGATTACGGGCATCGGGCACAACAAGTTCTAACTCCTGGCCCGCTGTGAGCCTGACTTCCCTGCCATTAGCGCTGAGATGCCCTGCATTCAACGCAATGGTCAGTGCTGTCCCCGCTGGCAGTTTCTCCAGTATACTGGCTGGTTTAGACATCTGCAATACAGCCGGACTGTTCGCCCTGAGCGTCACACTGGATTGACCATTCATGAGGCCGACCAGCAATTCCGGCTGCCATGCGGCTTCACTAGACGCAGCTGAGCTCCAAAGCATACAGCAGCCGAGCAGCAGAAAAAACGCCAACTTTACAGCAGCGCCAATTGTCTTTTTCATTTGACAGCTCCTTTGGCTTCGGCTTCCAGACGAGCACGCTTTTTGGCCTTATTTTCCTTTTTCCGCTGTTTACGTATCGCTTTGCTAAAGCGCTCTTCTTCACTGAAGATGCAGCCGCAGTATGGCTGCCGGTAAAGCTCGAGCTCCTGGCTGATATCTATCCCTTCCTGCCATCCGGGGCGGAAATCTTCATAATAGAAACTTACACCATATTTTTGAGCAAAATGCTCAGCGGTCCTGCGCATCAGATCATGCTGCTGATAGATACTGTAAAAGAGCGTCGAGGTGAATGCATCATAGCCATGTTCAGCTGCATAACGGGCAGTCTCTTCGAGCCGCCAGGTATAGCACATGGTGCAGCGGCCATTAGGAAGGGCCTCGGCAGGCAGCGCCTTTTTCAGAAAGTCCCGCAGACGATAGCTCTCATCCGCGTAGAAATCCATGCCGACTTTCGCCGCAAACTCTGCCGCTGTCTTAAGCCGGTGCTCCCATTCCGTATACGGATGGATATTCGGATTAAAGAAGTATCCCGTCGGCTCGATGCCTTCAGCACGCAGCTTCTGCACCGGATAACAGGAGCATGGGCCGCAGCACATATGTAATAACAACTTCATTTTTCATGCCTCCATCATTCAGGGTAAGTCATTCCCATATGCTCATAACCAGAACGGGTCACCACCCGGCCACGCGGCGTGCGGTTGATGAACCCCAGCTGAAGCAGGAACGGCTCATAGACATCCTCGATGGTATCCGTGCTTTCACTGATGGATGCGGCCAATGTATCGAGACCGACCGGGCCGCCAGCAAATTTTTTGATCATGGCGGAAAGCATGCGCCGATCCGTATGGTCGAGACCGGCCTTGTCTACTTCCAGCAATTCGAGGGCCTTGTCGGCAATTTCGTCAGTGATGACATTGGTTCCCTCGAACTGGGCCACATCACGGACACGCTTGAGAAGACGGTTGGCAATACGCGGCGTCCCACGTGAGCGGCGTGCAATCTCGATCGCACCACGATCTTCGATGGGGATCTCTAATATCTCTGCGGCGCGTTTGATGATAGTCACCAGCGAGTCCGGCGTATAGTATTCAAGACGCGAAATAATTCCAAAACGGTCGCGCAGCGGCGCCGCAAGTGCTCCGGCTTTCGTCGTAGCTCCAATCAGCGTAAAGGGCGCAATATCCAGGCGGATTGAGCGGGCGCTCGGGCCTTTGCCGATGATGATATCAAGGGCAAAGTCTTCCATAGCCGAATAAAGTACTTCCTCTACACTGCGGGACAAGCGATGAATCTCATCGATGAACAGCACGTCATGCTCCTGCAGATTCGTCAGCAGCGCGGCGAGGTCTCCCTGCCGCTCAATTGCCGGTCCTGAGGTCTGACGGAAATTGACGCCCATCTCGTTAGCAATAATACCGGCCAGCGTCGTCTTGCCTAGGCCCGGGGGGCCATAGAGCAGCACATGATCCAGCGCCTCACCACGCTTCATCGCCGCCTGAATAAAGATCGACAGATTTTTCTTGGCTTTGTCCTGCCCGATGTATTCGGTCAGATGACGTGGCCGCAGATTATACTGCCAGTCATCAGCAGTCTGTTCCCCCATGGCAACAATGCGGTTTTCATCAATATCCATTTCATTGAAATCTTCTTCGGCCAACCGTCATCCCTCCTTACAGGCGGCTCAGCTGTTTGAGCGCCATCTTTATGATCTCTTCTGTCGTCCTGCATTTCGATGCTTTCTTGAGAACCGGTGCGATCTCGGACTGGCTGTAGCCAAGCGCCCCAAGGGCGGCAATGGCCTCCCCAATCATGTCATCACCGGCCTCGTCGGTCATTTCCAGCGTCAGAAGTTCCTCTTCGCCGCTGGCAGCAAAGGCCACTTTATCCTTAAGCTCCAAAATAAGACGTTCGGCTGATTTCTTGCCAATGCCCGGCAGTTTCGTCAATACAGACGCCTGTTTGTTTTGGATGGCTTTACAAAGCCCCTCGACCGTGATTGCAGACAAGATGCCCAGTGCTACCTTGGGGCCAACCCCGGAGACGCTGATCAGCAGCTGGAAAACATCGTACTCATCTTCCGTATAGAAGCCATAAAGCGTGATACCGTCCTGATAGACATTCATATAGGTATGCAGCAGTATTTCTTCCTTAAGCCGCAGCTTGCTGCGGGTATTGTTGGGGATGAATACCCGATAGCCTACACCATTCACATCCAGCAGGCAATAATCTGTTTTCAGTGCCGCGACCTTGCCGCGTAAAAATCCTATCATTTCTAACTCCCATGCAATTACTTAAATTATAATTGGTTACGCCAGACTGGATTGCTCATGCAATAGGTCGTGCAGATGGCAATTGCCAGCGCATCAGCGGTATCATCCGGCTTCGGCGGTTCAGGAAGATGCAGCAGCTTCGTTACCATATATATAACCTGATTCTTCGTCGCCTTGCCATAGCCCGTCACGTCCTGCTTAATCTGCATGGGTGTGCGTTCAACCAGCCGCAGGTTGTTTTTGGCTGCTGCCAGCAGCACAACGCCGCGTGCCTGGCCTACAGGGATTGCCGTTGTGACATTGCGGTTAAAGAAAAGTTTCTCCACGCCCATGACCTCTGGCTGATATTCTTTGATCATCGCATCCAGTTCCCCGTAGATTTTTAACAGCCGGTCTTCCATCTTCATATCCGGTGTAGTGAAAATCGATCCATAGGCATGAGGAATCAACCGGCTGCCTTTCGCCTCCACGAACCCATAGCCGCATATGGCCGTCCCCGGATCGATGCCTAATGCCAACATAAGTTCTCCTCTCAATACTGAAAAATGGGCCCAAAAACTTGAGCCCATCTCTTTGGCTTATCTATAACTGCAATCAGTCTTCCATCTCATAGTTGCTGTATACGTTCTGGACATCATCATTCTCATCCAGCGCATCTTCAAGGTTCTGCATTTTCTCAGCATCTGCCCCTGAAAGCTTGACGGTATTATCAGGCACCATCGTGATCTCAGCAGAAGCAGCCTCGATGCCTTTTTCGCCCAAAGCAGCTTCGATTGCATCGTAAGCATCCGGCTCAGCCGTGATCTCGAATACATCGCCTTCATCCTTCATGTCCTCGGCGCCGGCTTCCAGTGCGATTTCCATGAGCTCATCGTCGTCTGCAAAGGCTTCTTTCTCAACTACAAAGATGGCCTTCTTCTTGAACATCCAGCCTACACAGCCATCCTGTCCAAGGTTTCCGCCATATTTTGAGAAAAGGTGACGGACATCCGCAGCCGTACGGTTGCGATTATCCGTAAGGATGTCAAGCATGACTGCCGTACCTGCCGGCCCATAGCCCTCATAGGTCAGCTCTTCGTAGCTGTTGCCCTCAGCAGCACCAATTCCCTTTTGGATTGCACGATTGATGTTATCCTTCGGGATATTGTTTGCTTTTGCCTTGGACAAAGCCAATTTCAGGCGCATGTTGCCGGTCGGGTCACCACCGCCCATGCGAACAGCTATCGTAATCTCGCGGCCAATCTTGGTCGTGATTTTGCCGCGAATTGCATCATTTGCACCTTTTTTACGTTTGATGTTTGCCCATTTAGAATGTCCTGACATATAGGAACACCGCTCCTTCTCTACTATGTTTCGCCTGATCTGCTGCCAAACGAACAATATTTTTTGCAATAACTTTTTCAGTATACTACGATTCTTTCTGTGCGTCAATTTCAACCTATAGAAAGCAATCGATAGCGATAACGGACAAGACTTACTTTGTCAGCTTATAATATTTTTTCTTGCCCTTCTTGATGATGGCTTCGCCATCCTTGAAGTCGTCATCGGACAAAATGTAGTCGACATCTGTTATTTTGACATCGTTAAGTGCCAGTCCATTCTGCTGGATCAAGCGGCGCCCTTCGCTCTTTGAAGCAAATACCTTGCCAGCCGTAAGCACGTCAAGCAATTTCTTGCCAGTCTCAGCGGTAAGCTCCGGGATATCCGCGCCTGCACCAGTGCCGCCGAACATTGCTTCTGCAGACTTGCGGGCATTGGCCGCAGCGTCCTCACCATGGACAATCTTCGTAACTTCATAAGCCAGAACCGTCTTGGCTTCATTGATCTGCGAATCCTGCATAGCCCCCAGACGATGAACTTCATCCATCGGCAGGAATGTCAGCAGCGACAGGCATTTTTCGACATCCGCATCATCAATGTTGCGCCAGTACTGATAGAACTCATACGGGCTGGTCTTTTCTGCATCCAGCCACAGAGCACCACCTGCCGTCTTGCCCATCTTCTTGCCATCGCTTTTGGTCAAAAGCTTATTGGTCAGACCATATACTGCCGTATTATTCTTACGACGGTTCAGCTCAACGCCAGCAATGATATTGGACCACTGATCGTCACCGCCCATCTCGAGCTTGCAGCCGTAGCGGCGATTCAGCTCAAGGAAATCATAAGCCTGCATGACCATATAATTGAATTCAAGAAAGGTCAGACCCTTCTCCCAGCGCTGCTTATACGCCTCAGCTGCCAGCATACGATTGACCGTGAAATCCGCGCCAACCTCACGCAGCAGCTCGATATAGTTGAGCTTGCGCAGCCAGTCGCCATTATTGACCATAATGGCCTTTCCATCGCTGAAATCAATGAATCGGGCAATCTGTTTTTTGAAGCAGTCACAGTTGTGCTCGATGTCCTGATCGGTCAACACCTTGCGCATATCCGTACGGCCAGTCGGATCGCCGACTGTGCCTGTCCCGCCGCCGACGAGACAGATTGGACGATGACCGGCACGCTGCATATGAGCCATTGCCATCAGCGCAATAAAGTGTCCAGCGTGCAGACTGTCTGCCGTCGGGTCAAAACC
Organism: Selenomonas sp.; assembly: GCA_018052705.1. Lineage (GTDB taxonomy): Bacteria > Bacillota > Negativicutes > Selenomonadales > Selenomonadaceae > Selenomonas_A. The sequence goes on from JAGPMW010000001.1 coordinate 66,653, forward strand.
AATGTAGAAGGTTACCTGTTCTTTATCAAAAAGCTCGCGAAGTTCCTGTTCATTTGTACACTGTGCGACAAATCCGCGCTCCTTCAGTATATCGAATACATTTGTCAACAAACTCTCTCCTTTGAGATATGATTCTGGATTAATTCCGGCCCTTAGCGATTCCGCCCCCCGGCTCAGGTGCTGTCGTATCCGGCATTGCCGGCGTATCTTCCTGCTGGTTGGACGGACCCGGTGTCGGCAGATTGCTGTTTGGAGCATTGCTGACCGGCTTGCCGTTCTTATCCGTAGTCTTACCGTTTTTAGTCGTCTTCAGTTCATCTTTTTTCTTGACTTCTGATTTCTTATCATCTTCGAGCTCGCCAACGCTGTCATTCTTGGACGCACTCGAACCATCAAAGTTCTTGGCCGGTGTCTGGGCCAAAGCTTTCTGCATGAACGCCTTCCAGATTTCCGCCGGCAGCAATCCACCCATGATGCCATTCGTGGCTGAGTTATCATCATTACCAACCCATACACCAGCGACAAGATCCGGGGTATAGCCGACAAACCATGCATCATGGTAGTTGCTCGTCGTACCGGTTTTTCCTGCTGCCGGACGCCCAATGTTAGCACGAGCTCCCGTGCCCTTCTTGATGACGCCTTCCAGCATATCCGTCAGCGCCGAGGCACTGCTCTCACTGATGACGCTGCGCTGCTTCGGCTCAGCCTGTTCCAGCACTTTGCCATTGCGATCCAGCACCTTGATGATAACCACCGGATCGACATGAACACCCTTGTTGGCAAACGTGCCATAAGCACTCGTAATCTCCAGCGGCGTAACGCCCTTGGTCATTCCGCCAAGAGCGGTAGCCAGCTGTCGGTCATTCTGCGGGCCATCGAGGACGAAGGTCGAGATCCCCATTTCCTGTGCGTAGTAGATCGGCTTGTCAATTCCCAGTTTCTGAGCAATCTTAACCGTCGGAACATTAATCGAAAAACGTGCGACATCGCGCATCGTCACTTTGCCGCTGAAATGGCCGCTGTCATTTTGCGGTTTCCAGCCATCAATATCGATGGGGGTATCATTAATGACCGTTCCTGGTGTGAACTTGTTTTCCAAAGCCGCAGCAAATACGAACGGCTTGAATGCCGATCCTGGCTGGCGCACAGCCATCGTCGCACGATTAAACTGGTCATTGCCACGTCCGCCAACCATTGCCTTGACATAGCCGTTATGCGGGTCAATGGCAACAATGGCTGCCTGCGGTTGTTGTATGCCATTGCCATCGGCCTTGGTTGCCGGCAGTTTCTTGACGGCTTCTTCCGCAGCTTTCTGCATGTCCATATCGATGGTCGTATAAATCTTGAGACCTTCTTTATAGACGGCATCGGCCCCGTATTTGTCAATCAGGGTCTGTGTAATGTAGTCAATAAAATAAGAAGCAACCGTTGATTCCTGTTTCTTGACTGGTTTAATGATATTGAGCGCTTCGTTTTTGGTCTTCACAGCCGTACTGCTGTTAATGTAGCCGTATTTCTCCATCTGATCCAGCACTACAGCCTTGCGCTCCTGGGCTGCCTGCATGTTATTGGCGGGAGAATAATAGTTCGGGCTTTTGGGAATCCCCGCCAGCATCGCACACTCATTAAGCGTCAGATTTTCAACATCTTTGCCAAAATAAGTCTGCGCCGCTGCCTGAACACCATAGGCACCCTGACCAAAATAAATCTGGTTCAGATACATTTCGAGGATTTCCTGTTTGGTATACTGGCTTTCCAATTGCAAAGCCAGGAACACTTCCTGCACTTTGCGGGCCAATGTGCGGTCCTGCGTCAGATAGGCATTTTTTGCCAGCTGCTGCGTGATAGTCGAACCGCCTTCAGATACCCCATGGCCACGGATATTTGCCCAGGCCGCACGGATGATACCACGCGGATCTACGCCAGCATGCTCGTAGAAGCGATTATCCTCAACTGCTACAAATGCATTCTGTAATTCCTTTGGGACCTGTGTAATCTTAACCGGCCGACGATTTTCGGCCGCGTGAACATTCGCGATTTCATTGCCATTGATATCGTAGATCTGAGACGATGCCGGTGGCAATATATCATTAGCCAGATCGGGCTTCGTATTCATACTGGCGGTCAGAAACCCACAGCCGATGCCGGTTATCATAACCAGAACAATCAGGCCGAATCCCAGCAGGACTCTCTTTGCAGTACTTCCGCCCTGCCTGGGTGCCGGGCGTTTCTGACGGCTCGTATTTGAACGTTTCTCCATGAGCTGCCTCCTTAAATTTATACTGTCTCATTGTATCACAAAACGAATATATCGTCTATCCATTCGTCTGGGGTGAGCAGTCTGTATCTGGCTTATTTGAGATCTACGACTGTTGCGCCGGTCCCGCCTTCATTGATATCGGCAAACTGATAATTCAGCACACTCTTGTGCCGCTTCAGATAGTCATGAATTCCCTTGCGCAGCGCGCCTGTTCCCTTGCCATGAATGACCAGAACCTGACTAAGCCCGGCAATGACCGCATCATCGAGAAACTTACCGACAACCATCTCAGCTTCATCGACCATCAGCCCGCGGATATCGATATCCCGGCCAATATTTTGCGTTTTCTGCAGGAAGCTGCCGGCCGATGATTCATTCTTCGAGCGGGCATGTGCTGCGGGCTTTTCCGCAGCGACATGGGACAGGAATGTACAGGCCGAAGCCTTGACTTTTGTCCGCAGGCTCCCGAGCTGAACCGTCAGCTCTTTGCCCTGGACTTCCAGTACCGTCCCCTTCTGATCCAGCTTCTTGACATATACACTGTCACCGGGCTGTATCTGCGCCAGATTGATGCGTTTGCCAACACCAGACTGAGCCATGATGCCCGGTCTGGACTTGTCAAAGGCATCGTTGAGGCGGGCGCGGGCATCCTGTATCGCCTGCTGACGCTTTTTGATTCCCTGATCATCGAACTGATCCTTGAGCCCTTTAATCACAGACTCCGACTCGCGGCGCGTCTGGCGAATCAGGGCCGCACTCTTTTCTTTCGCCTTGCGGATGATGTCGCCTTTCTTCTGGCTGAGTTCTTCTTTAGCCCGCTCGAGTTTCAGCTCGAGCTGCGTAACGCGCTGCTGCCGTTCCATAATATCTGCATTGCGCTGCTCATACATCATCTTCTCATTTTCCAGCTGATTGATGACATGTTCGAACTGCGCATGGTCAGCCTTGACCAGCTGCTGGGCTCTAAGGATCACCGAATCCGGCAGACCTAAACGGCGGCTGATGGCAAAGGCATTGCTGGCTCCCGGTATGCCGATCAGCAGCCGGTATGTCGGGCGCAGCGTCTCAACATCAAACTCCACGCAGGCATTCTCGATGCCTTCACGCGTATACGCAAAAGTCTTGAGTTCAGAGTAATGCGTTGTGGCCACGGTTGTAGCGCGGACCTCAAGCAGCCGCTCGAGCATAGACATCGCCAGCGCCGCGCCTTCTTCCGGATCGGTGCCAGCCCCGAGCTCATCAAGCAGCAGCAGATCGTCGCTTTCGACTTTGCCGAGTATCTTCACCAGATGAGTCATATGGGCAGAAAAGGTCGACAGACTCTGCTCAATGCTCTGCTCATCCCCAATATCCGCGTAAATATTCTGGTAGATAGAGATCTCCGACTCCGGATCGACCGGCAGATAGCAGCCAGACTGCGCCATTAGGACCATGAGTCCCAGTGTCTTCATACTGACCGTCTTGCCGCCCGTATTCGGGCCGGTAATGAGCAGCATCCGGTAGCCATCGCCCAGCTCAATGCTTGTAGGGACCACAACATCTTTAGCAATAAGCGGATGACGGGCATTCCTCAGATTGGTCCGTCCCTCGGTATTGAGCAGTGGCCGGACCGCATCCATATCACTCGCCAGCCTTGCCTTGGCAAAGGCAAAATCAATATTGCCCAGGATGTTGCTGTTCTCGCTCAGTATGTCATGATCACGGCTGATCTGGTTTGACAACTGCCGCAGGATACGCAGGACTTCCTGATGTTCCGCCAGCGCGAGCTGCTTCACATCATTGTTGAGCTCGACAACCCCCATCGGCTCAATAAAGAGCGTTGATCCGCTGGCTGACTGATCATGAATAAGCCCCGGAAAGTAAGAACGGTACTCGGCCTTAACTGGCAGAACATAGCGCTCATCACGCACCGTCACAATCGTATCCTGGAACATCTTCTGATACTGTCCATCATGCAATATGCTCTGAATTTTGTCCTTAATCCGGACCTGCGAGGCTTTCAGCTCCCGCCGGATACGGCGCAGCTCTACGCTGGCATCTTCACGCATATTGCCATGTTCATCAATGGTGTTGTTCAGATCCCGCTCCAACTGCCCAAGAATCTCGATGGAATGAGCCCATTCCTTAAGGATGGGCGAAGGCATATCGAGATCCCGGAAGAAATATTTGACGTTCCGCATTGCATAGAGCGTACTCATGACCTGATGCATCTCCGCCAGCTCGAGGACCGACCCCTTGCCAGCCTTCTCCAGCAGCAAACGGATATCGCGAATCCCTCCGAGCGGCGGTGCCGTCATTGCCAGGATGTCGGCCGCTTCAGCAGTCTCAGCCTGCCATTCGCGGACTTCGTCCGGATCTGAGCTGGGAAAGAGATTCCGGGCCTTCTCTTTGCCCAGTACCGACCCGGCCCGATCAGCCAGCATCTCCGTAATTTTTTCATATTCTAATATCTTGAACGATTCATTTTCCATTGTGTTTAAAGTACTCCTCGGAAATAATGTCCTCTGGTGATCTCACTGCCCTCCTGCTCCCGGGTCCAGTTTTCCTGAACCTCGTCAAGCGTTGCCGGCATTGTCATCGCACGATGATACGCTTTGACAATATGGCGGATCTCACCTTCATTCATAGCCTTGCCCTCGACGCGCAGCGTCCCAACACCCATCGCCTTGAATTTCATGGCATGTGGCAGCATCGACAGGATCTTGCTGTTCAGCACATGCATGTGACAGAACTGATCCATTGCCAGCGGGAACAAGGCCTCTTTACGGTCTTTTAGTGCATATTTCCCCTTTAAGCAGGGCTGGCTGCAGGGTCCCTCATCTTTCCCCCCCAGGAAACTGCCTGTTACACAGTATTCAGATACCATAAGTTCCAGCCGGCCATGGACGATGCAGGTCAATGGCAGCGGACTGTTCTTGGCCAAGGGTTGGATCTGCTTCATATTAAGCTCCGGTGAAAGTGTCGCTTCAACAACCCCCTGGTCCCGCAAAAACTGCAGCGTTTGCTGATTATAGGCAATCAGTGAATAATCGGCATGAATGGGCAGACTGGTCAATCGCCTGACCAGTGCCAGTGCACCGATATTGTGCACATGAACAGCTGCTGGCGGAAAATCTTTCGCGCAGGCTGTGAGCAAGTCCTCAACCGCCTTCTGGTGGTTTTCCTTAATGATGCGGGGCAGATTGAAATCAAGACGGACTCCCGTCTGGCGGGCCATATCCCAGGCTGCGCGGTAATCATCAAGACAGATAGCGCCATGATGATAGGATTCTCCGCCAAACAGGATGCCATCAGCACCAGCCTCGATGGCTCCTTTCATCTTCGCCAGAGTATCTACCGCGACCATAAGTTTAGCTGGACGTGGTGCAGGACCGGCAGAGGCCTGATTCGCCTGATAAGGTACTTTGGGCGTATACTGGAACTCTGCCAGCCGCAGTTCATCAAGCTGCACTACGGCCTGCCGGCGCGCTTCATTGATCTCGCTCATGGGCACCATAACCTCGCCCTCAATCGTGACGGTCAGCTCATCGAGCTGATAAACCGATGTCCCAAGACGATCGAGCTGCTTGCGGATTGTCTCCTCAGTCAGCGGTCGTTTACGGGCAGTTTCACCGATGAACGATGTCGCTGCCGCCGCAGTATGCCCAGCCTTATCACTCAGGCAGATCGTGAGCGGCTGACCAACAGCAGCTGTCACGACGGCTGTAATGGGAATGCGGCGCACCGGTGCGCCGGCATTGTATTTCTCCTTGGCGGCTTCCATGAGCTGCCTATCATAGACTTTAAAGACCCGGTCATGATCCCGGACTGCTGAAGGAATGGCAAAACGTACTACGTCTCCACATACGCCTACAGCCAAGGGATTACCATTAGTATCGGTCAAGTTTTGGATGGTAGCAGTTACCCGCCCGCCGACCTTGACCCAGAAATCAACCTGATCGCCGAGGGCCAGCCGGCCCGAAAGTTTAACGGTTACGATACGCTCATCCCAGTCATAGCCTGCCACCCGGCCGATTAACAGTCCACGGTTATTGGGCCGGCGGTCGCTCATCATCTCTTTACCCGGACGATTAGTCAGATAAGCCGTCGTGAAATCCCGATTAAAAATCTGCGCCAGATTGTCCCGTTCCTCGCCAGTGACGGCATAACCCTGTCCCTGATAATACGTATCGATTGCCTGGCGGTATGTACCAACAACCGTCGCGACATATTCCGGCCGCTTCATCCGTCCTTCAATCTTCAGTGACGTTACACCAGCGTCGATAAGATCCGGAATCACATCAATCGTATTGAGGTCGCGCGGGGACAGCAGATAACTGCCCGCCTTATCGCCAAGTACGTCTTTTCCATTCGCATCAACCAGACTGTACGGCAGACGGCAGGGTTGTGCACACCGGCCACGATTGCCGCTGCGCCCGCCAATCATGCTGCTCATCAGGCACTGGCCGGAATAGCAGACGCACAAGGCCCCATGCATAAACACTTCAATCTCTACCTTTGCCTGCTGACAGATATATCGGATCTCTTTAATGGAAAGCTCTCGCGACAACACAACGCGGGTAAAGCCCAGCTGTTCGAGTGCCAGAACCCCTTCAAGACTATGAACAGTCATCTGTGTGCTGGCATGCAGCGACAGGTCCGGCACGATTTCACGCGCCAGTTTTGCCACGCCGAGATCTTGTACGAGGATTGCATCCGCCCCAGCCTCATAGAGGAAACGAAGATAATCACACAGCGCCGGAAGTTCTTCATCGCCAATGATCGTATTGACTGTGACATTGATGAGTGCGCCTCGTAAATGCGCAAAACGGATGGCCTCTCTCAGACCATCCTCGTCAAAGTTATTTGCATAAGCACGCGCACCAAATATGCTGCCTGCAAGATAGACTGCGTCAGCGCCGCTCTCAATCGCAGCGATAAGTGCCTCTTTACTGCCAGCTGGGGCCAATAATTCTACCAATTTCCATTCCTCCATCTATATAAACCAGCGTCACTCCGGATTTTCTTCAGCAAGCGGCGTATTATCTTCTGCTTCTTCACGGATAGCCTGCAGGTGCTTGACCTCCTGGAACAGTTCCATCTGCTCCGTGTCCAGTCCGGCAGCAACTTCTTCCGTTGTCGGCAAAGCTGGCAGATCAGCAAGGGTATTGATCCCAAAGCAACGCAAAAACGTATCGGTTGTCCCGTAAAGGATTGGACGTCCCATGACTTTCTTGCGGCCGACTTCCGTGATTAGTTCCAGCTCCATAAGCTTTTGCAGCGCGCGTTCGACCCGCACTCCGCGAATCTGTTCTACCTCAGCCTTGGTAATTGGCTGCCGGAAGGCAACGATGGACAACGTCTCCATCGTCGGTGCCGAAATTTTGCGATCAACCACCTGACTCAGACGCTCCACCGTAATAAACGCTTCCGGCCGCGTGGCCAGCTGATAACCGCCAGCAACCTGCCGGATTGTCAGCCCGCTATGGCGCTCGTCAAGTTCCTGCTGCAGTTCATGCAGCAGATTTTGAGTGCCAATCAGATCCAGCTGGAGGATATGCGCAATCTCACTCGCAGTCATCGGATTGCCGGCAGCAAAAAGCACGGCCTCAACCATGCCAATTGCCGATATTTCCGCTCGTGTCTTCTGTTCAGGCATCCGCCTTCGTCGCCTCCTCACGCACACAGATATAAATATCTGCAAAAAGCCGCTGCTGCCGAATCGTGACCGTCCGCAGCTTGATGAGTTCAAGCAATGCTAAAAACGTCACGACCAGCTCGCCACGGGTCCCAAACTGAAACGCTTCGGAAAACAACAGCGTTCCCCGGCTGCGATCCAATAAGGAAATAATGTCGGCCATCTTATCCTTGATATTATAAGCTTCCGGCTCAACCAGCGCCTTGGGTATCGTAAGCTCTTCCTTGACAGAAATAACCGTCCGAAATGCCTCAACAAGCTGGTCCAGTGACAAATTGCCCGGCGGCAGATGATGTACAGGCAGCTCCATCGGCTCACGTCCCACAAAGCGCTCCTGGATTCCTGCCATATCACCCAAAACAGAACTGACCTGCTTGAATTTACGGTATTCCAGAATGCGTTGGACCAGCTCAAAACGAGGATCTTCTTCGCCTTCATCCGTGAGTTTCTCCGTTTTTGGCAGCATCATCCGTGACTTGATCTGCAAAAGCGTCGCAGCCATCACCAGGAATGAACTGGCAAATTCAATATTAAACTCGCGAAACTTCTGTAGATAATCCAGATACTGACGCGTCAGCTCAGCTACCGGGATATCATAAATATCAACCTTGTTCTTCTCAATGAGATGCATCAGCAGGTCCATCGGCCCTTCAAATGCATCCAGCTTTATCTTATAATCTTCCATGGCCGCTGCTTAGAAGAAAGGGCTCAACAGCAGCGAAAAGATATGCCAGATCAGATTCCGGAATGGCACCAGAATGATTCCGAGAATCGGCGTCATGAGGAATATAATCAGAATCAGGAAGCTGTAACGCTCAAGCCCGGCCAGCTTGTAGGCCAGATCGCGTGGCAGCAGCTGCATAAGGACATGGGAACCATCAAGCGGTGGCAGGGGAATCATATTGAATATCGCAAAACCAATATTGTACTCAATAATCAGCTGAAATACCAAATAGACACCTGTCGTCATATTTCCGCCCATGCGATCGTAGATAAGCAATACCACCAGGGCCAGAAATGCCGTTAATAGGTTTGCTCCGGGACCAGCCAGTGATACCAGAATATCATCCCGTTTTGGATTCTTAAAATTATTTGGATTGATCATGACCGGTTTTGCCCAGCCAAAATGGACCAGGAACAGCATAACCAGACCAATGGGATCGATATGGGCCATCGGGTTCAGTGTCAGGCGGCCCATCATTTTCGGGGTGAAATCGCCCAGCCATACGGCTACCCGTGCATGAGCATACTCATGAATCACCATGGCAATAATCAGACCTGGCAGTCCTGCCACGATCTTCATCAGACTAATATCAAACATAAACTTCCTCCGTTAATCGGTGTCAAAGCCAGCCGGCAGTCAAATTATTGATCTGCCCGCAGCCGGCGCTCTACCATCAGGATTGAGGTCGCGGATTTCGCATCGTAAATACGACCATCAAGTACCATCTGTACCGCTTCATCCAATGGCATCTTTACCACATTGATAAACTCATCCTCGTCCGGGTGCTGCTTTCCTGGCGTAAGACCCTCAGCCAGATACAGATGAATGTACTCATTCGAAAAGCCGACAGTCGTCGCAATCGTCGTCAACTTTTCAATCCGGTCTGCCTGATAGCCCGTCTCCTCCGACAGCTCCCGCATTGCACAGTAAAGCGGATCTTCATCCGGCGAATCCAGCTTGCCAGCAGGAACCTCCAGCGTTACCCTGCCGATCGGATAACGGTACTGGCGCACGAGCACAATCCGTCCGTCCGGCAGGATGGGAATAACCGATGATGCCCCCGGATGTTTGATCCACTCACGGGTTGCTTTATTGCCATTGGGCAGTTTGACCGTATCCCGTTTAACATGCAGCAATGCACCATCAAAAATATCTTCACTGCTCACTTTAGTCTCAATCAGATCTAAATCCTGTTTATCTGCCATCTGGCATTACCTCCTGAAAAACTCCTTATAAAGGTGCTGGCCGCAGGGGCCTACAATACACGCATATCAACGTTTATTGTACTATGAAATGAGCGATCTGAAAAGCCCTTGCCTTCCATCGCCAAAGATCCGGACAGCAAAAAGAGCCCCACAGTCATCCACAAACAGTGAAGCCCTTTTCCAGAGATTCTTCAAATACGGTGTACGCATTTGAGAAAAACGTAAATGGGTGGGATGCAGCTCGTTGTGTCTGCCTGTCCCTCCGCCATCATAATAGCACTCCCAGTACAAAATAACAAGTATTTTGTTATTGTTTTTTCATAGTTCTTATTGTTTAACTTTTTATTTTGGATGACTGAAGCTTTCTTTTTTCAGCTTCGCATGGCTGACCATTTCTTTCGCGTTCTCGAGCGAGGCTGTCGTAACATCAACACCAGAAGCCATACGAGCTACCTCACTGATCCGCTCCCGCTCGGAAAGCGGCCGCACCTGGGTAACGGTCGAATCCCCAGTCGAGTTCTTTGCAATATAGAGATGAACATCTGCCATGCAGGCAATCTGCGGCAAATGAGTAATGCAAAGAACCTGCTTATAGGCGGCTACGAGCGCAATACGCTCAGCTACCATCTGGGCCGTACGGCCGCCAATTCCCGTATCAATCTCATCAAACACCATACTAGGAACAGAGGCATCCCGTGATGCAGCAACCGTCTTGATCGCCAGTGCAATACGCGAAAGCTCTCCACCAGAAGCCACCTTCTGCAAGGGCTTTTCTGTCTCACCAGGATTGGCCGAGAAAAACATCTCGACGACATCTGCACCATTGCCAAGATATTTCTGCGCTGGTGTCACAGCGATACGGAACACTGCTTTCGGCATCCCGAGCTCTCTGAGCTGCGCTCCCACCGATGCCGAAAGTTTATCAGCGGCGGATAAACGCTGACTGGTCAGATGAGCTGCTTTCTCTTTCAGCTTCTGTTCCATTGCCTGAATTTCTTTTTCGAGCAGGGCCATATCCTCGTCGTAATTCTCGATGTCAGCCAGTTCCTGCTGGACTTTCTGCTGATGCGCGAGCACCTCTGCAATTGTTGCACCATATTTTTTTCGCAAGCGATAGATCACATCCATACGGCTTTGGAGCTTATTGAGCCGTTCGGGACTGAACTCCATCGTCTCGCCATAGTCGCGCAGTTCATAGGATGCTTCCTGCAGCGATATAAATGCTTCCTCGACCATCTTTTGCGTATTGGACAGCGAATCATCATAGCGGCTCATATCTTCCAGATCTTTTTTCACCCGGGAAAGCGCCGACAGTACGCCGATACCGTCCTTTGAGTTATTATCCAGCAGATTGTAGGATTCGTCGACAAAACCAGCAATCTTCTCAGCATGTGTCAGTTTATGGATTTCCGCTTCCAGCTCGCTATCCTCGTCCGGTTTCAGTCCGGCTTCTTCAATTTCTTTATCCTGCCAGCGCATCATATCCAGCCGCTGTGCATACTCACGGGCAGCCTGTTCCTTTTCATTATAGGTCTTCTTTTTGGTGCGCCAGGTATCATAGACCTGCTGATAAACAGCCAGCGCCTCAACCAGGTCCGGATCATAGGTATCAAGCAGCTCGAACTGACTCTCTTCTTTCAGCAAGGCCAGATTTTCATTCTGTCCATGAATGTCAACCAGAAACGCACCCATCTGCTTCAATACGGCCAGTGTCACATGACAGCCATTAACCAGTACCATGCTGCGCCCGCCACGCGTGACCTGACGGGTCACAATCAATACGCCTTCTGAATCATCGATTGCCTGCTGCGTGAGCAGTTCGTGCAGGCCCAGTGGCTCATCGTCCAGACTGAATACGGCCTCAACCCGCAGCCAGTCACAGCCGGTCCGGATGGAATCAGCCGAAATACGGTGGCCCAGTATAGCTCCCAGGGAATCAATCAGGATTGATTTGCCCGCGCCGGTTTCGCCCGTCAGGATATTGAGTCCCGCACCAAATTCTACCTGCACATGTTCCAATAAAGCGAAATTCCAAACAGTCAATGTTTTCAGCATTGAAAACGCTCTCCTTTAACCGTCATTTCAGATAAGACTCCAACCGGTGCATGATTTTTTCCGTCGCATCTTTCGGCTTGATAATAACAAAGATATTATCATCACCAGCCACAGTCCCAAGCACTTCCGGCCATCTTGCATGGTCTAGTGCCGAGGCCACAGTATTGGCGCCGCCCGGCAGTGTCTTGACGACAATGATGTTCTCGCTGTAGTCGCAGCCGGTCACCGTATCCTGGAACAAACGCTGCATACGCTCTTCCGTAAACAGCAGAGCATTCTGCATCGGAGATGCGTAACGATAACGCCCATCACCAGTCGGAACCTTGATCAGCATGAGTTCCTTGATATCACGGGAAACGGTTGCCTGCGTAACCTTGATCCGTTGTTCGCGCAAAGCCTCCGCCAGATCCTCCTGGGTTTCAATGACTTCCTGCTCAATAATTTTCTTAATTACTGCATGGCGTACACTTTTCATAGATCCACCTTATCCTTGTCTATATCTCATTCCGATTCATCTCAATCGTCGTTTGCAACATCTTTCCAAAGTTTTGTCCGCAGGAGCTGGTAATAATCCTTATCCTCAAATTTGACAATTCCGGCCTGGACACTGGACTTCATGACCATGATCTCGTCGCCCGGCAGCAAACGGAAACTTTCCTGCCCATCGAAGGTCACGATAATATCCTGGTGAATCGCAGCAATCCGGATATGAACAACATCATCTTCGCTGACAACCAGCGGACGCATATTGAAGGTATGTGCACAGATCGGCGTAATCAACAATGCCCGTACCGTCGGATTCATGATGGGACCACCGGCAGATAGTGAGTACGCCGTCGACCCCGTTGGTGAAGCGACAATTACGCCATCCGCTTTATAATCCATCAGGTGTGAATCATTGATGCTCAGTCCCAGATGCAGCATTCTGGCCACACCACCCTTAGTGACTACTACATCATTGATGGCATGTCCAAGGAAACGTTCTTCATTATTCGAACGCACAAAACCTGCTAAAAGCAGGCGGTGCTCGATCCGGTAATCGCCATCGAGTATCTTCTGGAGCTTCGTTTCCAGCTCATCAAGCTCAATATCGGCCATAAACCCGAGCGTGCCGATATTCACACCGCAGACAGGAACGGACATAGACCCATAACGGCGGCACACTCCCAGCAGGGTCCCATCTCCCCCAAGACTCAGTGCAATATCTGCCGGCATTTTTTCAATATCGGGGACTCCATACTCTTCCTTATCAAAAAATCTCGATTCATCGATAGGCAAAATCAGCCGGACATCCTTATCCTGATAAAACGTAAAGATCCGCTGCAACACAGCAGCTGCCTGCGGCTTGCTTACATTTGGGAAAACGGCAATGGTCTGCATATGGTCTGCTCCTTATTTATCCAGGGTTCCATGCGCTTCAGCAACAACAGCCAGGATGCGCGCTTCATTGACAGCACACTCCTGCCCGGCATCCTTTGACAAGCGGATAAGATACTCGATATTTCCCTCAGGCCCCTTTACCGGCGAGAACGTCAGGGCCACAGGAACAAAACCGGTCTCCATCGCAAAATCTGTGATCTGGCGGATGACAGCTGCATGAATAACCGGGTCCCTTACCACACCTTTTTTGCCAACGAACTCGCGTCCAGCCTCAAACTGCGGCTTGATAAGCGCCACCAGTTCACCGTCATCTTTGAGCAGGGTATACGCAACCGGCAGAACCTTCTGCAACGAAATAAAGGCAACATCAATCGACGCAAAGTCCAGCAGACTGCCGATATCCTCGGGGGTAACATTGCGGATATTTGTCCGTTCCATGTTCACGACCCGTTCATCAGTCCTCAATTTCCAGGCCAGCTGACCATAACCGACATCAATAGCAAAGACCTGCACTGCGCCATTCTGCAGCATGCAGTCCGTAAAACCGCCAGTCGAAGCACCAATATCCGCACAGCGTCGGCCTTCTATCTGTACGCCGAATTCTTTCATAGCCTTTTCCAGCTTCAAACCGCCGCGGCTTACATATGGGATATCGTGCCCCAGCAGGCGGATTTCGGCTTCCGCCTTGACCGTTGCCCCGGCCTTATCTATTTTCTGGTTATCCACGAGCACCTCGCCCGCCATGATCATACGTTTCGCACGCTCACGGCTGCCAGCCAGGCCTCGCTCTACCAGTAGTACATCTAATCGTTCTTTTGCCATTACTTCATTCGTTCCTTTACTCTTGCGGCAATCTGATCCGGCTGCAGGCCGCAAAGCTCTCTGAGCTCATCCGGCGTGCCCTGCTCAACAAAGGCATCCGGCAGTCCCAGCCGCAACAATCCGGTTCTGGCAGACAGGCCGCTGTCCATCAGATATTCTGCTACAGCAGATCCAAATCCGCCCGCCAGTGCATTTTCCTCGACAGTAACCAGCAGCTTTTTTTCCGCCGCCATCTGATCAATGACCGCCGTATCCAGCGGCTTGACAAAGCGCATGTTGACCACCGCAGCCATTATACCATCCGCCTGCAGGAGCTCGGCCGCCTGTTGTGCCATGGCCACCATTGGCCCGACCGCCAGGAACGCAACTGCGCCTTCCGGCTGCAGCACTTCAGCCCTGCCGACAGGAACTGGCGCAAACGTCTCCGGCAATGAAACGCCCTGTCCGGCACCACGCGGATAACGGACAGCGGTCGGTGAATCCATAGCCACAGCCTGTGCCAGCATATCGCGCAGTTCCGCTTCGTCCTTAGGGACAAATACCGTCATATTCGGCATATGCCGCAGATAGGACAGATCAAACGCGCCATGATGGGTTGGTCCATCCGCACCGACGAGCCCTGCCCGGTCAAGGCAAAGAGTTACAGGCAGGTTCTGCAGGCAAACATCGTGCATGAGCTGGTCATAAGCCCGCTGCGCAAACGTAGAATACAAGGCCACAACCGGATGCTTGCCGTCAGCCGCCATGCCGGCCGCCAGCGTTACAGCATGTTCCTCAGCAATGCCGACATCAAAGAAGCGGGACGGATAAATATCCCCAAACGCTTTGAGCCCCGTCCCACTGGGCATAGCAGCCGTAATCGCCGTGATATTCGAATTCTTATCCGCCAGTTGAATCAATGCCTGACTGAACACACTGGTATACGATGGTGCACCACCAGTTTTTTGAGGGCACTCACCGTTTTCCGGATTGAACGTACCGATTCCATGGAATTTCCCTGGCTGCTCTTCAGCCGGCTGATAGCCTTTCCCCTTCTTGGTATGAATGTGAATCAACACCGGGCCTTCCATTTCACGGGCCTGGGCGAGAATTTCCTGCAGCAGGCTGATATTATGCCCATCGATTGGCCCGACATAATGCCAGCCAATCTCTTCAAACACACTGCCCGGCACCAAGGCAGCCCGTACACTATCCTTGACGATTTTTGCCGTCTTGAGCGCCTTATCCCCAATTCGTGGAATACTCATGAGCAGACTGCCCATATCCTTTTTCGCCCGGCTGTACTGCGGGTTGATACGGATACGGGACAAATACTCGCTCATCCCACCGACATTCTTATCGATAGACATCTCATTATCATTCAGAATGACAATAAGCTTCTTACCCAGATCGCCGGCCTGATTAAGCGCCTCAAACGACTCACCACCAGTCAGTGCACCATCACCGATGACTGCGATAACCTCATTGCAACGGCCGCTAAGATCACGGGAAATCGCCATACCAAGTGCAGCCGAAATTGACGTACTGGCATGCCCCACACCAAACGCATCATATTTCGACTCAAAGCGATTAGGAAATCCTGTAATACCGCCCTTTTGGCGCAGTGTCGCAAACCGGTCACGACGTCCGGTCAATATCTTATGGCTATAGGCCTGATGACCCACGTCCCAGATCAGCTTATCCTTGGGAAACTGAAATATACTGTAAAGGGCCAGCGTCAGTTCGACGGTTCCGAGGCTCGGGGCAAGATGTCCGCCATTTTTGGCAACGGTTGTCACAATAAAGCGGCGCAGCTCGCGGGCCAGTTCTTCCAGTTCCGTCACACTATAGCGTTTTACGTCTTCTGGCTGATTGATTTTTTCCAGTAATGGATACATACAGGCACTCCCCATCATTTATTGCGATCAACCAAATAGCGGACCAGTTCACGGAGGAAATCGGCTTCCGGACCAAACGGTTCCAAGGCCTTTACGGCATCCTCCACAGTCTCCTGTGCCAGCGCTTTGGCCTCTTCCAGTGAAGTCAGCGTTACGTAGGTCGATTTATGGTTTTTCTCATCACTGCCGACCGGCTTTCCAATAACCGCCTCATCGCCGGTTACATCAAGGATGTCATCTGTAATCTGGAAGGCCAGACCAAAATTATCCGCATATTCGGTCAGTGCCGACAACTCAACAGCACTCGCTCCGCCAAGGATTGCTCCGCTGCGGATAGCAGCCCGGAACAGTGCTCCCGTCTTGCCCATATGCATACGGCGCAGCGTTGACATAGAAATCTGTTTGTCTTCCGACTCGAGGTCCAGCGCCTGTCCACCAACCATACCGTCCGGACCAGCGGCCAGACTCATCTCCCGGACCACACTCAATATATCTTCCGGACTTGCATCAGTCTGCCGCAGCATGACCTCGAACGCCAGCGTCAGCAGGGCATCACCAGCCAGCGTGGCCATTCCGGCACCATAAACCTTATGATTGGTCAGTTTTCCACGGCGGTAATCATCGTCATCCATGGCTGGCAGATCGTCGTGAATCAACGAATAGGTATGAATCATTTCGATGGCACAGGCAGGTTCCAAATAGCGGGTCCCCGTGGCACCAACAGCATCAGCTGCCGCCATCAGCAGAACCGGACGCAGCCGCTTGCCGCCAGCCATCAGGCTGTATTTCATAGATTCGCACAGCATGGGGTCCAAGGCACTATCTTCATTGAGTTCCTGAGCCAGATGATTTTCTACCAGCTGCCGTCTTTCATTCCAAAGTTCCTTCAGATTCATATCGCGTTATTCTCCCTCTATCTGTAATTCCGATTCAATTGCCCGGCCGGCTTTATCCTGAATCATGACATCCATGGTCTTTTCCGCCTGCTCGAGTACAGTAAGGCAGCTGGCACCAAGTTTGACACCTTCAGCATAGTTTGCCATAAGCTCCTGCAAACTGCTGTCCCCGGATTCCATCGCCGCAACAATCTGTTCCAGTTTCTCCAGCGACTCTTCAAAGGACAGTTCTTTCTTTCTTGGCATCTTACTCTTCCTTTCCAGCAGCGGCCAGTACCTGTACAGAACACTGACCATCTTTCAATATCAACTGCAGCTGATCACCACAGTTCAGCTCTTTTACACTTGTGATCAATCGGCCCTGCCGCTCCGTCATCGCATAGCCGCGCTGAAGCACTTGTGCCGGATTCAGCAGGGAAAGCTTGCCGATGGCCAGCTCCAGCCGATGCCGCCTTCGCTGCAGCTGCTGATATCCCTGTTGATTCATCTGGCCCAGTAAATGATCCAGCCGTTGGCGCCGTTCTGCCAGCAGCTGCTGCGGCTGCTGCAGAACGCGGCTCTGCAGGCAGGCCTGTAACCGGAGTTTCTTATTTTCAACAGACTTTCTGCCCTGCTGCTGTACGCGGGTCAGCAAACTGCGTACATAGCGCTGCAGCTCGGCACGATCAGGCACGGCCAGTTCGGCAGCCTGCGAGGGGGTAGCAGCACGGACATCGGCGGCAAAATCAGCCAGCGTGAAATCTGTTTCATGACCGACCGCCGAAATAACAGGTATCTTTGACTCGGCAATAGCCCTGACCACTGCCTCTTCATTAAACGCCCATAAATCTTCCATCGATCCACCGCCACGACCAACAATCAATACATCAGTCGGACAGTGAGCGTTAAAGAATCGTATAGCCGCTGCGACCTGCGCCGCCGCCCCGTCGCCCTGTACCTGCACGGGATAAAGGACCAGCTGCACGGATGGCCAGCGCCGTTTTGATACATGATAGATGTCCCGCAGGACTGCACCAGCGGAGCTTGTCACTACTCCGATGCGCTGTGGAAAACGTGGCAGGGCTATCTTTTGCGCAGCATCAAACAGCCCCTCTGCGGCCAGGCGGGTCTTGAGCTGCTCAAAAGCCAAGGCAAGGTCACCAGCCCCCTCCGGAGCAAGCGAATCCGTATACAGCTGATAGACACCATCACGTTCATAAACCGAGATACTGCCGGCAGCTACAACCTTCAGACCATTGACCGGAGTGAATCGCAAATGCTGCGCCCGGCTGCGGAACATCACGCATTTTAGAGAAGATGCAGCATCTTTGAGTGTAAAATAACAATGCCCGGACGGATACTTCTTGAAATTTGATACCTCGCCCCTTATCATAATCGCCTGCATGACGGGTTCACGTTCCAGCAGGCCCTTGATATATTGATTGATCTCACTAACGGAATGAATTGCCACGATTTACCCCCAAAACGCACGAAAAAGCCAGCCCAAAAATCTGGGTCTGGCTGTTTGCCTTTTATTGCGCCAGCTTCATCAGCGCGCCAAGGATTCCATTAACATACCGGCCGGAATCATCCGTACCGTACTTCTTTGCCAGTTCCACAGCCTCATTGATCGCAATATTCGGCGTAATCTTTTCCTCAGAAAAACGGATCTCATAGATGGCAATACGTGTCAAATTGCGATCAACAACCGCCATTCGCTCAACTTTCCAGTCCTTCGAGCTTTCCGCAATCAGTGCATCAATCTCAGAGAGATGTACCCGCGTCCCATGCACTAACGACTGAGCATACGCCCGATCATGTGCGGACAGCTTCTCCATCTCGCCTAATGCGGTATCAACAGCCAGTGTCTCGTACATTCCCTGCTGATCTTCCGTATCCGCATGATTCAAATCCAGTTGAAAAAGTGCCTGCATGGCTACTTCCCTTGCTTGTCTACGACTCATTACTTACCTTCCTTATTTTCATTTCACTTACCAGCGGTTGCGCTGAAGCAGCCGGTCAAGCTTACTGCCAACAGTTCCCAGGATATCTTCACCCCGGTCAAGCTGTATACCGATCCAAAGTCCGACAAGACCACAACCTAAAACAAATAGCGTACGCCAAAAACCAATACACAGAATAGCAGCTCCTACCACCAGTCCGGTTATAAGACCAACGGTCCGGCCCCGATGATTCTGCCATAACTGATCCATAGTCCGCCTGAGTTCTTCTCTCATATTTTCCGTCACCGCCTCAGACCACGCGATGTCTCTTGACCGGTGCTCCGTCCGTCACATCTGACACCACGATATTCACGGGAACATCTGACAGCGCCATGATTTGTTCCAGCCGCTGCTGAATGGCGCGTGTCAGTTCTTCTGACATTTTTGTCACGTCTGCTTCGCGGCCAATCACCAGCCGCAGCTGCAGAGAAAGTGTATCGGAATTTTTTCCTTTTCGGGCTGCAACTTTTACTTTGGCATCCCGAACACCATGGGTTTCACGGGCCAGCTGGTCCACAAGATTTCGTATGGCATCCAAAGCAACACGTACCTCGCCCTGCGGGCTGCTGCTGATAACATACTCGCCTTTACTGCCGGCCGGCTCGCCCTGGCGGCGAAACACCGCCGCCAGAAGCTTCAGGCTGATCAATAAAACCAGCACAGCTGCAGCAGCCGTCTCCTGCCGTCCCAGTGCGAACCGGATCTGCTCCAGCCATACTTGTTCAGGAAGGAACGATAACGCCGCACCAAAAACAGCCACTGACAGCGCCGTCCCGATCAGAGACAACCACAACAACAAGAATCGATTGATTATGCTCATAGCTTCCGCCTCTTTCCGATTCAGCGGACACGAACCTCATCATCGCGTCTATCATCATCTGGGAAGCCCACGCCCTGAACATGAACATTTACTTCAACAACGGATAAGCCAGTCATTGTTTCAATTGCCTGCTTGACATTTTCCTGTGCAGCAAGTGCTACATCCGGAATACGGACACCATATTTCACAATGATGTACAAATCGACAGCAGCCTCTTTCTCACCAACCTCGACCTTGACCCCTTTGGCGAAATTCTTCCGTCCCAGCATCTCGGCAATGCCACCGGCAATACCGCCGCTCATACCAGCAATGCCATCTACTTCAGTCGCTGCCAGACCGGCAATAATGCTGACGACCTCGTCGGCAATGCGGATCGAGCCGAGTGAACCATCGCGCTTGACAATTTCTTTTTCCTTATCCATGACGAACCCCTCCATATTCTTTGAACAGACTCAACACTTACATACTTCGTATAAATATACTTCGCGAGGAGCAGTTGAGATTCCTGCCAGATTGGAAAATATCTTAATTTCTCATCAAAAAGCTGCCGCACCATAGTAAACGATGCGGCAGCTCTTAAGCATCATAACGGTGCAGGTTATGCACGTTCGATGTAATTGCCCGTGCGGGTATCGATACGCAGGACATCGCCTTCATTAATGAACAGCGGTACACGAACCTCATAGCCCGTCTCCGTCTTAGCCATTTTCGTAGCACCCGTAGCCGTATTTCCTTTGACACTCGGCTCACACTCAACGACTTTAAGGTTGACAGAGTTCGGCAGGCTGATTCCCATGATACGCTCTTTGTACATCTGAAGATTTACTTCCATATTCTCTTTCAGATAGTTCAGGGAGTCTCCCAGCGTCTCCGCATTGAGCTCGGTCTGCTCGTAGCTTTCCGTATCCATGAACGTGTACATACCGCTATCCTCATAAAGATACTGCATCGTGCGCGTCTCCAGATGTGCAGCTGGCATCTTCTCATTCGGATTAAACGTACGCTCAACAACAGCGCCCGTCTCAACATTTTTGATCTTCGTACGTACAAAAGCAGCGCCCTTGCCCGGCTTTACATGCTGAAAATCGACAATCTGCCATACGCCGCCATCAATATCGATCGTGAGCCCCGTGCGGAAATCTGTACTGTTAATCATTAACTTACGCCCTCCAATGATTACTTTTATAAGTATTAATTTTCAATATAACAGATTTATTATACCCTCTACTTCCTTTACTGTCAAACCTTCGCCCCGTTTAATCCCAAAACCGGAAAATCTTGGAATCCCTATATTTTTAATGTAAAACCATATGCATTTCTTATGCATTCCTCATCCTCATCCATTGCTTTTTCATCAAAATTCAATAGACTGATTACAGAAGCAAAACAGTTCTACTGCAAAGGGGTGAACCATGAAAAAAAACTTTTATCTCGACCTGCTGTTGTTTTTCAGCGGACTAACCTGTATTCTTACCGGACTCATCATTGATTTCCATTTATTCACGGGAGGAAAGGCCGTGAAAGTACTGCTGACGGATATTCATATCTATTCAGGCTATGCGATGAGCATTGCTGTGATTTTCCATCTGATCTGGCACTGGAAATGGGTCCGGGCCGTCAGTAACCAGCTGACCAATTCCTCAAAATAAAACAGACATTCCTCCTGATAGGAAAAGACGAACCACCAAAGCCAGGGCTCCAGTGGTTCGTCTTTTTATGCCGGCAGGATATCCCCGATAGCCTTTTGAGCAGTCTCAATGGCAAAACTCAGTTCTTCCCGGCCGATATTGAGCGGCGGATTGAAGTACAGGACATCCCCCAAAGGCCTCAAAACAAGACCATACTCCAGTGCGCGCTTATATATCGCATAACCGATACGCTGACGGGCCTCGAGCGGCTCCTTCGTTGCCGGATCAGCCACCAGCTCAATGGCCTGGATCAGACCGATATGGCGAATCTCACCAACATTCGGATGATCACCAAAGGCGGTCTTCATCTCCCCTGTCAGCCAGTCCGCATTTTTGGCCGCCTGTTCAAGGATATGCTGCTCGCGGAAAATCTTCTGCACCGCAAGTGCTGCGGCACAGCCCAGCGGATTGCCCGCGTAGGTATGACTATGCATAAAGGCCCGGCCTTCCTGATAGTCCGCATAGAAAGCATCGTAGATCTCATCCGTCACGCAGGTGACAGACATTGGCAGATAGCCGCCGGTCAGGCCTTTCGATATGCACATGATATCTGGCGATATTTGAGCCTGATCACAGGCAAACATCGAGCCTGTACGGCCAAAACCAGTCGCAATCTCATCACAGATCAGCTTCACATCATACCGGTCACAGAGCTGACGCAGTTTTTTGAGATACAACGGTGGATAAATCCGCATTCCTGCGCTCCCCTGCAGCAGGGGTTCAACAATCATCGCCGCCGTCTCATCGGAATGCTTCGAAAAAGCCTGCTCGGCCTTCTCGAAGCATTCGCAGCTGCAGCTTTCCCGCTGCTTGTGGTACGGACAGCGATAGCAGTCCGGGGCCTCTACATGAATATTGTCCATCATCATCGGCTGGTACATCTGGGCATAGAGATCCATGCTGCCGACAGAAAGGGCGCCAATCGTCTCACCATGATAGCCCTCAGTCAGGCACATGAAGCGCTTCTTCTGCGGTTTCCCACCCTGCAGATAGAACTGAAAACACATCTTCAACGCACACTCGACCGCTGCCGAACCGTTATCGTTGAAATGGAATTTCTTGATTGCGGGCGGCGTGATCTCAGCCAGCTGCTCAGCGAGCTCAATAGCCGGCTCATGACTGAAATTGGCAAAGATGACATGTTCCAGCCGGTCAACCTGTGTCTTGATGGCCGCATTGATCTCTGGATTGCAATGCCCCAGCAGATTCGCCCACCATGAACTGACGATATCCAGATAGCGTTTCCCATGGATGTCGTACAGCCAGGGACCCTTGCCATGATCGATAACCATCGGCGGCAGCGTCTCATAATCCTTCATCTGCGAGCACGGATGCCAGATATACTTCAGATCCAATTCTTCCATTGACAGACTCATTATCTTCTCTCCTTCTGTTCAGCGATACAGTCCAGCCAGCTCTGCGGCATCCATCGCCAGTTCCTGATCACCATGCCGGACTTTTGCTACTACCGGTATTCCGGTCATTGCCACAATCATCTTTTCATTATCCATCTGCATGATATCGTCAGGCACATAGTTATTGAAGATAACTCCGCGGATAGGGATCTGACGCTGCTGCAGATGCTCAATAGTCAGGACTGCCGCATTGATCGTCCCCAGACCGGCATCCGCAATGATCAGGACCCCCAGATCAAGATCCTTGATCAGATCATCCAGAATTACATGCTGCTTGTCATCCCAGCGCAGCGGGCAGATAATCCCGCCGCTTCCTTCCATAGTCAGGAGCTCGTACTTGTCTTTTGCCCGCGTGAAATCCTGCCGGATCTTCTCAAAATCAATTGGCTCATGATTGATCTGCGCCGCCAGATGTGGTGAGACCGCCTCCCGATAGACATAGGATACCAGGTTTGGTATCGTCTCGCCAATACCAGCAACCCGGTTGACATGCAGTGCATCGCCCGGCTGCAGAATGCCATGCTCATCAGGCTCGGCGCCGGAAAGTGCCGCCTTATAATAGCCGCCATTATAGCCGGCATCCCGTAGTTTCTTTACGATCAGTCCCGTCACATAGGTCTTGCCGATATCCGTACCTGTTCCCGTGATAAATAAACCTTTTCCCATTCGTCTACGCTTCCTTCACTTGATAGTTTTGTTTTACCTCGGCTGCCGGCTGAACCAGCCACAGCCCCGCATGATAGCAGCGCAAAGCCATCCCGGCCGCTGCCATGCACAACAGGAAATCCGGACCGGCCTGCAGGATGCCGCAGTAGAAAACTGCCGCCCATAAGGCGATTGGCGCTGCCACGACATAGTTAGAAAACACATAAAACCAGCTGATACCAATCAGATATACAATCGCCATACCACCAGCATTCACAGCCAGCAGCTTGCGATAAGATATTTCCGACAGTTTGCGGGAATACCGCCCGCAAAACCAGGCCTGCAGGATAAATCCTAACAGATAGCCAAAGGTCGGCTGCAGGATATAGCCGGGGCCGCCGCCTGAAGCAAACACCGGCACCCCGATGAGTCCCAGCAGCACGTATGCTCCGACAGCTGCGGCGCCCAGTCTTGCTCCCAGTACCAGTCCAGCCAGCAGTGTGAACAGGAACTGCAGCGTATATACATCTGTCCCAACCGGGATGCGTATGAATGTCCCGATTGTGATGAGCGCTATAAACAGTCCACATAGCACCAGTTCGCGTACCGTAAGTTTTTTCAACATAAATCACACCTTTCCCTCAATTACTTTTCTTACGATACGCGTTTTCAGCCGCATTGTCAACCCAGTTAATTTAATAAGTTTACGCAAAATAAAAGTCCTGTTTCCAAGACACCGTTGGAAACAGGACTTTATACGGCAATAGCCGGCTCATGGGTTCAAACTGACAAATCCCTGCGCCTGATGATAATCATAAACGATACCATACTGCAGCCAGCTGTCGATGGATTCAATCATGATGTTCATAATGCTGTGTGCGCTCAGGCTGAAATTACTGATCTCACAGATCCGCAGGCTCTCTCCCGTCCGGACATGCTCGAATGTCACCGTAAGTGAATAGGTACCAATGGATAACAGATAGTGGTTGCCGGTACTCTTCTCCGCCAGCACCATGTGATGGTCATCGCCAGCAGACTGCCGCTCAAAGCCGAACTGCTGGAAACGCTCTATCAGCAGCGGCTCGGTTTCCCGATGAAATCTTCCATTGATTTCATCCCGTTTTGCTTCAAGTTCAGAAAATACTGGAAAGCTGATCATAAGACATACCCCTCTCTAATACAAAAAAAGACACGTAAGAGGGCTGTGCCGCCTCATTGCGTGTCTTTATCGTCTAATTATAACACAATCTGTGTATCCGGCAAGTGTTTTGTCTCCCCCACTCGAAATGTAGTCCTGTTGTGTATACTTTGTATTTTCCTCCGTCTAGTATGGACAATTTATAACAAACGATGTAAACTAATAACATAATTGTTCATGGCAGCGCAGCCGCATGGTACTCTTTTCCAGTATACAGGAACGGGTTCATGCGGCTCTTGCCGTATGGGAGGGATTTTTTTATGTCAAAAGAAAAAAAAGCATCCGGGATGAGCCTCGACAAACTGGGGTTATGGATCATTGTGGCCACCGTGCTCGGTGCTGCCGTAGGACTCATTATGGGCAAGCCCGCGCATATGTTTGCGCCAATGGGCAACCTGTTTATGCAGCTGATCAAGATGGTCGTCGTCCCGCTGGTCCTGTTCTCACTGATTGGCGGTGCTGCTTCGCTGGGAAAATCGAGCAGCGCGGGCAAAATCGGTGTGCTGACCTTCATCTACTACGGCATCACAACAGCGGTATCAGTAATGATCGCCCTCGCCTTCAGCGAGCTGTTCAAGCCTGGCATGGGTATTGATATGGCCTCCATCTCCGGGGCCGCCATCCATGTTGAGCACATGGAGGAAAGCACTCAGCTGCCAGGATTCTGGGAAACGATTACTGGTTTTATTCCCGAGAACCCATTCAAAGCACTCGTCGACGGCAATATCCTGCAGGTCATCTCCTTTGCCATGTTCTTGGGTTTTGCCGCTACACACCTGGATGACAAGAAAAAAGATTTCCTGATGGATTTCTTCAATAACATGACCGAACTATTCATTAAGATCATGACCGGCATCATGTATGTTGCTCCAATCGGCGTCTTCTGCCTCATGGCTGACGCTACAGGGACCTTCGGCTACTCAGTACTCATGAAGATCCTCTACCTGATCGTACTGTACATCATCGTCCTGGCGCTGATCACCTACGGCATGATTGGCGGATCAGTTGCTATGTTCTCAAAATGCACCACCTATAAGAAATTCTTCCAAAGCATGTGGAAAGTACAGATTTTCGCCTTCTCAACCGCTTCTTCAATGGCTACGCTGCCACTGAATATGAACACAGCCATCACTGAACTCGGCGTTTCCAAGGAGACCACCTCCTTCGCCCTGCCACTGGGAGCTACCATCAATATGAACGGCAATGCCGCCTACTATGCCATGGCTGCAACCTTCATCGCCCAAATGTATGGCATGGATCTTTCCTTTGCCCAGTATGTTGCAATCACGATCACCAGTACCCTTGGTGCCGTTGGCCAGGCCGGCGTACCGGGACCAACCCTGCTGGTCGTAGCCGTACTCGTATCAGCCGGCATCCCGATTGATGCACTGCCCATTCTTTTCGGCGTCGACCGAATCTTCGATATGCTGCGTACTGCCGTTAACATCACAGGCGATGCTGCCTGTGCTACGATCGTCGATCAATTCCGCGAGGAAGCCTGATCAAAAAAATTCCTGCTGCACCATATGGTGTAACAGGAATTTTTTTTCGTCAGTGACAGCCGTGATTGCCGCAGGTATGATTGCTGTCGTGCGCACCATGATGGTCACAGTGAACGGCCGGATCATAGGAGAGTCGGCCCTCTACCAGAGCCTGAGCAGCCTCATCTGCATCGCCAATGACACCGCCAAAAAGACGAATTCCCGCCTGTGCCAGTGCATTCTGGGCTCCGGCACCAATCCCGCCACAGATCAGCGTATCAATAGACTCGTTCTGAAGCAGCGTTGCCAGTGCACCATGGCCGGCACCGTTGCTCCCCAGAACATGAGACTCCGTAATCTTGCCATTCTCGACCGTATAGACCTTGAACTTCTCCGTTTTTCCGAAATGCTGGAAAATCTGACCATCATCATAAGTAACTGCTAGTTTCATGGAAATTGTTCCTTCCTGCCCATAAGGGCATCGACGAAGATGACGATGCGGACAGGCACAGGACTCGGCCGTTTGGCAGAGTTCGTAGTTGCCACCGGCAATTGCCAGTGGCCTCCCCTCCACCAGACAAGCCGCGAGCCGCTTGCGCGCAGCCGTATATAAGGCCTGGACCGTCGTCCGGGCTACCCCCAGCTGCTCTGCACATTCCTGTTGCGTCATACCATGATAGTCCATGAGACGGATTGTCTCAAACTCCTCCACGGGCATCGTAATCTGAGGCACTTCCCGATCAGTCCGCCGGGGACAGAACTGCTCAAAGCGAGGCAACGCGCAGATACGGCGCTTTTTAAATGGTCTGGCCATCGTCATCCTCCTTAGTTATCGACATATGTCTTTATATAAATTATAACAAGTTTATAACATATGTCAATAAAAAATACTGCCGCAGTCGTATCCGCGGCAGTATTTTTATAAAAACAGGTTCGTTTACCAAATGCCCATGAAATGCTGCACAAGCAGGCTTACAAGCGTGATCCCTACCCAGCAGCAAGCTCCCAGCAGGATTGGCCGGCCGCCATTTCTGACGAGCTTGACCAGATTGCTGTTGAGTCCAATGGCCGCCATGGCCATAACAATGAAGAACTTCGACAGCTCTTTAAGCGGCTGGAATGTCTCCGCGCTAACACCGAGCTGCAGGCAGATCGTCGTAACGATCGACGCAATCAGGAAATACAAAATAAACATTGGAAACGCCCGCTTAAAGCTGAACGTCCCGGCAGAATCTGCCGCTTTATTCTCCTTACGGGCAATGAGCATCGCCAGCACAAGCGTCACCGGAATGATAGCCAGTGCACGGGTCAGCTTGACAGTAACAGCCTCATCAAGCGTTGATGTTCCGAGCGCCCACATACTATCCCAGGTCGTAGCAGCTGCCGTAACCGAAGACGTATCATTGATAGCCGTCCCCGCAAAAACACCAAAAGCATTGCCGCTGGTCGTATCAAAACCAATCATACTGCCCAGCAGCGGAAACAGCAGCGCCGCCAGCGCATTGAACAGGAAAATAACCGAAATGGACTGTGCCACCTCATTGTTGTCGGCCTTCACGATTGGTGCTGCTGCTGCAATAGCAGAACCGCCGCAGATGGAGGAGCCCACACCAATCAGGGCTGCCGTATTTCTGGATATACGCATTTTCTTGCGCAGCGTCCAGGCGATCAACAGTGAAATACTGATCGTGCTGATGATAATCGGCAAGGAATGAATGCCCGTCTGAATGATGATTCCGAGGTTCATGCCAAACCCCAGCAGTACGACTGCCGACTGCAGAATAATCTTCGACGTCCAGTTGATACCGGCTGCAGCCTTGCCTTTCTCTGACCATAGCATCGTGATAAGCATACCTGCCAGAATTGCAATGACAGCACCGCCCACTACCGGGAACGATTTTCCCAGCAGCCAGGCCGGCACGGCAATCAGGAAACAGCTCAGGATTCCCCGCCAGTTTTTTTGCATAAATGTCATGATAATACCTCTCTGTTCATTGTTTGATTTGCTGATATGAATTATATCGGTCCTTGTCAAAAATGTAAAATTATGTATTATAATATATTGATAAGATAAAATTATTGATAGAAAGGACTAGCACTATGTTAGATTTTCGTGTAGAAACATTCCTGTGCGTCTGTCAGACCATGAATTTCACTCAGGCCGCCCGGCGTCTGAACATCACCCAGCCAGCAGTATCTCAGCATATCAAATACCTCGAACAGCATTATCATACCAGCCTGTTCCTCTATGAGAACAAACGCCTTTCCCTCACCGCGACCGGCACCATCCTTCACGAACGCTTTAAGACGATGGAAAATGATGAGGCGGCTCTGGCAGCTGAGCTGCGCAGCAGCGCGACTGGTATTGAATGCCTGTCACTGGGTGTGACCATGACCGTCGGCGAATACGCGATCATCGAACCGCTGGCACGGTTCCAGCAGCGTCATCCGGAAACCAATATCGAGCTGCACTTCGGCAACACAACCGATCTGCTGCAGCAGCTGGCAGCTGGAAATATCCAACTGGCACTGGTGGAAGGAAATTATCCCAAAGACAATTATGAGCATAAAAAATACAGCACAGAGGACTACATTGGCGTCTGTGCTGCAAATCATCAATTTTCAATTAATATGCCACGAACGTTCAGCGATCTGCTGAGCGAACGGCTGTTGATACGCGAGCCCGGCTCAGGTACCCGCGACATTCTCGACCGCAATCTGGCCCTGCACGGCATGCACGTACAGGATTTCCGGCGCTATACCGAGGTGGGCAATATGCATACTATCATCGGTCTCCTGCTGCAGGACTGCGGGATTACCTTCCTCTACAAGATTGCCGTAGAAAGTGAGCTGGCAGCCGGTCAGCTGCAGGAAATTCCGCTCAATGGATTTTCCATGCAGCATGACTTCGATTTCATCTGGGAAAAAGGCAGCATTTATACCGAAAAGTATAAAAACATCTGTCAGGAGCTCAGCCTGCATCAGTCCAGCTGCTGATGCAGCACATATTTATCCGTTGCCACATCAAGCATCTCCTGCCATGATGAAAATTTCGTCACAGCCCGGACATGGGCATCCATGACGGCCTCAGGCAATGCCTCAAAGTCCTGCTGGCTGGCAATACGGAACCGTCCTCCATTCAGGAATTTGTCAAATGAACGGAACTTCGTATACTTACGCATAAAGGACTTGTCAAAAATAATATCAAAATCCACCAGCTGCGGTGCTGCCTGATTCGGCAGCTTATAATAGCCTGTAATCTTCACACTCATTGTCATTACCCTCTTTCCACACGACGCGCCTAATCAATCCGAACGATCACCACACCGAGCTCACTCATGAAAAACCGGCCAGGAGCCCAAGAAGGTGAATAAACCATGCAGTCACCCAGGCAATCAGGCATTGCGTAACAACCGTTGTCAAGGCATTCCAGCTGCCCACCTCGCGGCGTACGGTCGCAATTGCCGCCACACAAGGTGTATACAGCAGCGTAAACACCAGAAATACGATTGCGGTCATCGGCGTAAACAACTCGTTCAAATCGGCCACATTGCCCCCGAGCAGTACGGTAAGCGTCGATACCACGGTTTCCTTGGCTGTAAAACCAGTAATCAGTGCTGTGGCTACACGCCAGTCAGCAAATCCAAGCGGCGCAAACACGGGCGCTGCCAGCCGGCCAATTGCCGCCAGCAGGCTTTCTTCCGGCCCCGCAGCTACATTGAAATGGCTGTTAAACATCTGCAGGAACCAGATGATGACCGATGCCGCGAAGATAATTGTGAATGCCTTAACCAGGAACCCCTTGGCTTTATCCCAAATCAGACGGCCAACACTTTTCATAGACGGAAGCCGATAGTTTGGCAGCTCCATGACAAACGGCACCGGTTCGCCCCGAAAAAGGGTCCGCCCCAGCAGCAGCGCAAACAAAATGCCGACAAAAATTCCCAGAAAATACAAGCCCAGCATGACCAGAGCCTGATACTTCGCGGCAAAAAACGCGCCAATGATCAGCGTATAAATTGGCAGTTTGGCACTGCAGCTCATGAATGGCGTGAGCAGTATCGTCATCTTGCGGTCGCGTTCACTCGAAAGGGTCCGGGTCGACATGATAGCGGGAACCGAACAGCCAAACCCAATCAGCATGGGGACGATACTGCGCCCGGACAAGCCGATCCTGCGCAGCAGCCGGTCCATCACGAAGGCCACCCTGGCCATATAGCCGGTATCCTCGAGGATAGACAAAAAGAAAAACAACGTTACGATCGTCGGCAAAAAGCTGATCACGCTGCCAATGCCAGCGGCGACACCATCAATCATCAGACTATGCACGACCGGATTGACATCAGCAGCCACCAGCACGGCATCCAGCCCATCTGTCACCGACTTTACCACCATTTCCATCAAATCCGACAGCAACGCGCCGACACCATTGAAGGTCATTGCGAAAATGAACCCCATGATAGCCACAAAACTGGGCACAGCCGTATAATGGCCGGTAAGTATCCGGTCAATGGCAACACTGCGGCGATGTTCCTTGCTTTCATGCGGACGGACAAGCGTTTTCCGGCAGAGTCTCGTGATGAATGAAAACCGCATATTCGCCATAGCCGCCTCTGCATCCAGTCCTGATTCCTGTTCCATGATACTGATGATATGCCGGAACGTCTCATCTTTGTCAGCAGGAATCTGCAGCCTGGCTGCCATCAGTGCATCCTTCTCGATCAGCTTCGTGGCCGCAAACCGGGCCGGCATACCAACCGCGTTGGCCTCCGGTTCAATGATATGTACGGTCGCATGGATCGCCCGATGGACCGCGGCTATCGGATCGGCACTCTCCTCACTGTCTGTGCAGAAATCAATCCGTGTCGGCTGGCGACGATAACGAGCCACATGAATCGCATGGCTGATCAATTCTTCCACGCCTTCATTCTTCGCGGCAGATATTGGTACGACCGGCATTCCCAGGATTGCTTCCAGTTCATTAATCCGGATTGAACCGCCATTTTCGCGAACCTCGTCCATCATATTGAGCGCCAGCACCATCGGTATCCCCAGCTCCATCAGCTGCATGGTCAAATACAGGTTGCGTTCCAGATTTGTCGCATCAACGATATTGATGATTCCCTCAGGACGAGCCTGCAGCAGGAAGTCACGAGTCACGATTTCTTCATTCGAGTAGGGCGACAGCGAATAAATCCCCGGCAGATCGGTCACACGAGCCTCATGATGACTTCGCATAAACCCATCCTTGCGGTCTACCGTAACCCCTGGAAAATTTCCTACATGCTGATTGGAACCGGTCAGCTGATTAAAAAGCGTAGTCTTGCCACAATTCTGATTGCCTACCAGGGCAAAGGACAGCGGCTTCCCCTTCGGCAGCGGCTTTCCTTTATGTGGATTAGCTGGCGCGTAGTCGAGCTCACCTACGCCCGGATGATCGATATCCGGCGTGCGGTTTTCACAAAGAAGCTCGGCTTCCTGCGTATGGACACCATCCACCTCGATCTTGCCCGCTTCATCGAGGCGAAGCGTCAATTCATAGCCACGTACTTTGATCTGTACCGGGTCTCCCATTGGCGCAACCTTCTGCAAGGTAACTTCGGTCTGCGGGGTCAGGCCCATATCCAGTAAATGATGGCGGAGCGCTCCAGTGCCATTCACTTTAGTAATGAACGCTCCCTGTTGTGGTTTCAATTCATCTAATGTCATTTATCTACCTTTCTCTGCGTTCTCATCCCTAGGCTCCAAAATAAAGTGTGTTCCCTCGCCCAGCTGACTCTCGCACCGAAGCTCCAAGCCATGACGTCCGGCAATTTCCCGGGCAATCGGCAGCCCCAGCCCAGTTCCCTGCAGATTCTCAGCTGAACGGCTGGTATGAAACCGGTCAAAGATATAAGGCAGCCGTTCGGGTGAAATCCCCGGGCCCTCATCACTGACCACAACCTGCCAGTGCCCAGCTGTCATCCGCTCATCAACTCTTATCGTACCTCCGGCTGGTGAAAACTT
Organism: Selenomonas sp.; assembly: GCA_018052705.1. Taxonomy (GTDB): domain Bacteria; phylum Bacillota; class Negativicutes; order Selenomonadales; family Selenomonadaceae; genus Selenomonas_A. The sequence goes on from JAGPMW010000001.1 coordinate 98,784, forward strand.
GATGGCATTATCGAGCAGGATCAGCATCAGCTGCCGCAGCCGCCCATAATCTCCAGTCAGCGGGATAGCCACCGGAAAATCAGCGGACAGTGTCAGGTTTTTACGCACGGCCAGCGGCTCGGCACTGCGCACCGCCTCACTAAAAGCCTCCGCCAGATCAACCGGTGCCATTTCGATCGAGAAATCCGGATTCTGCAGCCGCGTGAATTCCAGCAAATCACCAACCATGCGTTCCAGTGAGGACAGATTATCCATGGTCTGCGCTGCATAGGTTTTCTGCCGCTCCGGGTCCTTGACGATCCCGGACAGCATAAGTTCCAGTGTTCCCCGCAGGACAGTCAGCGGCGTTCGCAGCTCATGGGAGACCGCAGACAAAAAGTCCTGCCGCCGCTGCTGCATAGCCTCCCGCTCCACTTTGGCCTGCCCCAGCTGCTCCCCCAGCTCATCGATGTCGTGGGCCAGCATGCCAAGCTCATCATGCTGACATACCTCCGTACGCCGGGTAAAATCCCCCTGCGTAAAGGAACGAGCTGCCGCCTGCATCTGGTAGATAGGCCGGATAAACCGGCGCGCCAGCACAATCGCCATTCCGCCAGACAGCAATAAGGCCAGCAGCAGGGAAATCCCCAACAGGCGCAGCCCACTCCATTGTGCAGCCTGCATCTCCTGCAAAGGCTGATGGAGCAGTACAGCACCAATGACTTTTCCATCGTCATCGCGAATCGGTGCACCGGCAGTCACCGCGGCCGTTCCCACCAGCGGCGTAAAATCCTGGCTGACACTCATACCACCAGCCAGAACCTGCTGCAATACTGCATCAACCAGCGATGGCAGCTCGCCGACCTCGGCCGCGGTCGTTTCTCCATATGAATAGATGGTATGGTCGGCAGCTGATACCAGCCACACCGGACTATCGGCCAGCTGGTTCAACTGACTAAGAACCGCCGCCGAACGGCCATCCTCCTGCTCCGGCTGACCAGCGGCTGCACCACTATAAACCTGACGGCACCAGTTGTGGTTTCCCATCATCGACGAAGACGATCCACTTTCTCTATGATGTCCTCTCCCCATCATCCCATGTCCACTCATCCGAGCCGGCCTATCCGCCAGATTGGCATCATCAGCAACGGCTAGCTGCCGGCTTCTCACCAGCAGGGCCTGCGCCTGTTCCATACGGGGAATGGCTGCCGCCAATGTCTCTGCCCGCCGCTGCAGTTCCTCTTCATGAACATGCTGACTATAGCGGGTAAATAACAGCGAAAAGCAGCTGCCAATCAACAGGGCAAACAATAACAGCGTTAGCGAAAAATAGCCGATCAGCCGTCGGGATAATTGCTGTATCATCCTGTGATCTCTCCAGTCTCAAACCGATAGCCTTTCCCCCAGACGGTTGCGACAGAACCACCCTCAAAGCCGGCCGTCTCCAGCTTGGCCCGCAAGCGGCGGATATGCGTATCGACAGTACGAGTGTCTCCGCTATAATCGTATCCCCACAATACATCCAACAAATGATCCCGTGAGAAAAGTTGTCCAGGATGCTCAAGCAACAGACAAAGAATATCAAATTCTTTCCGCGTAAGATTGACAAGCTGGTCAGAAACAGCCACCGTCCCCGCTGTTTCATCCAGCAGCAGATTGCCCACGGATTGCCGGACATGCCCTGCTTCCACTGTGTTTTTCTCACGCTTCAGCCGTCGTAAAACCGCTTTTATTCGTGCCATAACCTCTGGTGCCGAGAATGGCTTGACGACATAATCATCTGCCCCGATTTCAAGGCCCATGATCCGGTCATAATCTTCGCCACGGGCTGTAATCATAATAATCGGCACATCTGAGATTTCCCGAATTCTCCGGCAAACACTAAATCCATCCAGCTTCGGCATCATCACATCCAATAAAACCAGATCGACAGCATTCGCTTCAAAACATTGCAAAGCTGCTTCTCCGTCACCAGCAATTATCGTGTCATAGCCGGATGCCGCCGCAAAGTTCTGTAAGATATCACAAATCGCTGCATTATCGTCGGCAATCAACAACTTCAACATACCTATCACCTCATTCCATCATCGTATCTAGTCTAGCAGAAAACCGCCTAAAAATCTTTAAATTTTTTTCATGTTGTTTCTGTTTTCGTAACATTTCTGTCACAATTAGCTGGCATAATAAAAGCATAGAAAGAGAACATCGCGTAGATGATGGAGGGTATGTATCATGAAAAAGATTTTTGCCGCATTCATTGCCGGAGCTATGCTTGCCAGCGTCATTCCTGTATTTGCCGCTGAAAACGACACTGCTGCCGCCAATCGTCCGGCCTATTGCCAGCAGCAGAACAGCTGTCCACGTTTCGGCTCAGGTAATGGCAATTCCGACGATAATAATGGCTATTGCAACGGGCCCCATCGTGGCGGTCACCGCGGTGCCGCTCCGGCTCAGCAGTAAGATAAGACTTCTGCAAATAAAACGCCCCATCTGAACGAATCAGATGGGGCGTTTTATTTGTCTTACTGCAACAGTTAAAGCTTAACCTTTAATAGAAGCAATAACTTCAGAAGCTGACAAATTATTAGCCTGCATATACTCAGTCAATTCCTGATAATCGACTTTTTCTTTCTTTTCTTTCATATCTGCTAGCTGAGATTTGAGTTTTTTCAATTCATCCTGTTTTTTGGTAATCTTAGCTTCAATTGCTTTGATCTTTTCATCATAATTTGATTTTCTAGCCATTTCAATACTCTCCTTTTCTGAGTAATTTTATTTCATACCGTTACTGTGAATTATACTTAATTTTTTACAATCATGCAACTGTTTTATGATAAAACTTGTTTTTATGGTTTTGATATAATCGTTTATTAATAAATCTATCGACTGTTTTATGGAAGTCTGTTTTATGTACAATTGTTTATTATTTATTACAAATATGCTACAATATGAACAAAGGAGATGTGTAACTATGTTAAAACCACACAAATTAGCAATTATCGGGCTCGGCCATGTCGGCTCAGCAGTACTTGCAAGAGCCATTGCCTGCCAACTGGCTGCAGAGATTGTCTGTATTGACATAAAAAATGATGTCGCCCATGGGGAAGCACTTGACGCAGTTCATTCCTTATCCTGTGCTCTGACCCCCAGTATTCATGTCAAAGCAGGAGGCTTCGAAGAAACACGGGATGCTGATGTCATCATCTGTGCTGCCGGCCCCAGTATCCAGCCAGGCGGTGTCCTGGACCGGCTGGTTCTGGCTCGGCAAAACATCGATGTAATCCGTGAGATTATGGGCAATGTTACAAAATACACCCGCGATGCCGTCTTCATCATGATCACCAACCCACTGGATGTTACAACCTATGTCGCAGCCACCGAGTTTGGTTATCCCACCGGCCGCCTCTTCGGCACCGGAACTACGCTCGAAACCCTGCGCTTCAAAAGCATACTTGGACGGCATTATCAGGTAGATCCTACCGACGTTCAGGGCTATATGCTCGGGGAGCATGGCAACTCGGCATTTCCAGCCTGGAGCACCGTCAGCATCGGCGGGGTTCCACTAAACCAGCTGGATACATTCTATGATCACACTGAGCCGCTCAACTGCAAAACAGCAGCACAGGAAGTCGTAAATACAGCCTATGATGTACTGCAATCCAAGGGCTGGACAAACACAGGGATAGCTATGGGGGCCTGCCGGCTGGCCAAGGCCGTTCTCTATGATGAACATGCCGTCCTGCCGGTATCCATGCCTTTTCACGGAGAATACGATATCCACGATGTAGCCCTGTCCCTGCCCAGCATCATCGGCAAAGAAGGCGTTGTTAAACGCATCCCACTGCCACTGCCTGCTGCCGAAGCTGCCCTGCTGCGTCAAAGCGCAGACAGCGTCAAAGAAGTGCTGCGGGCCAACAAAGTGATTCAGTAAAAAAGTTCATGCAGATAAATAGACGGCCCCCGCCCATTAAGGACGAAGGCCGTCTATTTTGTCTAATAAAGGATCACTTCTGCGTCAGCATATTCAACATCAAAGACGCTGCTGAACTGCCAGCTAAAGCTTCTGCTGCCGAACTACCAGCTAAAGCTCCTGCTGCGGAATCCGACTGGTCAACTCCCGACTGGTCAGTCCCTGACTGGTCAGCCCCCGACTTGTTGGTTCCCAACTTATGAGACCCCGACGTGTCCGTCCTGGTACTCAGGACCGTTGGATTTTCCGTCGGATTCGCTGCATGCGATTTCGTCTGGGAAATAATCTTATCACCCTTGTAAACCGTGATAAAAACGGAACCATCCGACATCACCTGCGTGACAGTTGTCGTCTTGTCATCGCTGTCTGAATCGGAGCTGCCACCGCCAGACGATCCGCCTCCAGTCCTCATCTGCTTGAGGATCGCGGAAAACGTATTTTTTGCACCCGACTCTTTGGCGCTATTCTTCACCTTATTCCCGGTGTTGATATTCCATCCTTTGCTGCTGATTTCATCAATAGAGCTCATGACTTACACCTCCTTCATGTTCACTCTATGATATGTATCGTCAAAATCTTGTAATTTCTTAAGCACAACATCAAATTTTTGGATACCCCTCGGTGAGCAAATCGAGTTTCCCCGTCCGTGGATGAAAAATCAGGCCATGAACTGCTATATCTTTAGGAATCAATGGATTCTCGCGAATCTGATCGACCGCAGCCTGAACATTCTGCTCTGGATGCTGGAACTCATCAGCCCATTCCCGAAGCTCCCTGCTGACCATTCGGATCGCTTCGTCAGCTATTCCGCGAGCCCGCATAGATTGGGTCAGCCCCTCAGCTGTAGTCTTCTCCAACCCGCATTCATGATGGCCGATGACAAATACTTCCTGCGCACCGAGTTCATAGATACTGACCAGCAGACTGCGAATCGTTCCATCAAAGACTCCCGTCACGCCATTGCCGGCAGTCTTAATGACATTCGCGTCTCCGCGATGGATGCCCATTGCCGGTTCGAGGAAATTCACCAGTCGTGCATCCATACAGGTAATGATGGCAAGATGTTTTTGTGGCAGTTTGCTCTGCACACAGTCTTCCCGCGTATAATCTACTGGCGGATTATGGTAGAATGCTTCATTTGCTTTTAAGATATCTTCGAGCAGTGACATGATATTCCCCTTTCTACACCTTCATCAACAATGCCTGTCAACAGGATTCGCTGTCGAAAACCCGGATTCCTGTAAACGACGGCATGAGTTCCAATATATTTTGTGGGCAGTTGGCCGTGCACAGTCCACAGCCAGTGCAGCGGACCGGATCAAAGGAAATCCGCACGCCAGTCTCCTTGTTTTCCATAGCCAGTGCCTGTTCCGGACACATCATGCGGCAAAGCCCACAGCCAGTGCAGCCCGGAGAGACCACAACACCCGGAAATACCGGAGCTGGCTCAGTTTGTTGCTTTTCGATCCAGATCACCGGATCGAACATATACTGCCGATGCTGCTGAGATTCAGTAAATGACTCTACCCCCTCTGCAGCCGAGTGAATGAGCGACCGGAAGAACCCCCGCCGGCCCACCTGCCGGGCCGGTTCTGGCCCGGCAGCTTCCCGGACACGCACCCTGGCGATCTCAGGTCTGCCAGCTGCAGCCAGGGCCTCATTGCAGGCATCAAGCTCCTGCCTGAGCCAGACATCCACCGCAGGTTTGCACTCCGCACAGCGCGAGCAGTCAATCGCCAGGGCCTGATCTCTATCAGCCAGCGCCCAAAGAAGGCGCCGGTTCAAGGCCCCCAGACAGGTCATCCCCTGTGCATCGGCACGCTGGCACATCAGCACCTGCGGTTCGAGCCGCCTGGTCCGGCTCAGCTGACTATCATAATCCGTTCCTGACTGGACAGCCCCGACCGGACAGACAGCTGTGCATAAACCACAGTCATCACAGCGCGTCGGATCGACCTGCCGATTCTGGATTGCTTCCTGCGGACAGATCTGCTCACAACGATGACAATCAACCGTCGTATATTGGAACAGACAGCGATTCAAATCAATAACACGTTCCGCCATCATGACTCCTCCTCTATGATTTTCTAATTTTATCTTATCCAGTATATCACGTTTTCTAATCCCTTTGCCACTCCTATAATACAATTTAAAAAGTCTTTTGTATACTTAAAAAGCCACTCGCCATTACATATTCGTTGATGAATACAAGATACTTTGATTAAAAGTATAAACTTATACATCGGTTAGTTGTATAATAAACCTAGTTCGGGATCTTCCGTACAAGACAATAGATAAAGGAGTGCTAACTATGAAAGTGCTGGGTACATTATGTGGTCTGGTGATCTGGAGCGGTCTATTGATCCTGCAGGGAACACCGGGTCCCACCGAAGAAATTGCTGAGGAAGTTGTTCAGGCGAGCCATCCGGCGGCAGATATCTATCAGATTCAGGAAACGACGATTGGCGATACGCCCGTTTATCAGGTAGCCTACATGGATTATCAGAATGCAGATCGAGGATCTTTTTCCATTGCGGTAGACAATGGCCGCATCATAGCTGCTAAAACTGCCTGACCGTATACTAGAAAAAGCAGGGGCACCCTATGACCTAAACGGCCGAAAGGGTGCCCCTGCTTTTTCTATACTATTGTTCTGTTGCCGCCAGGCGGATACCAGCCTGTTGCAACTGCTGACGAAAAGCCTGCACTTGTTCCGGTGCCGGTTCCGGCACCCCATCCAGCAGATATTCCCAGCCAAGCTCTTTCCACTTGGTCCTGCCCAGCGTGTGATAAGGCAGTATCTCCACCTCTGCCGTGGCGGGCAGTCCGTTCATAATACGGATCAAGGCCGCCAGACATTCTGGACCATCCGTATAGTCCGGGATAAATACATACCGGACGGTTACAGGCTTGCGCTCGGCAATCAGCTGAAGATTCTCAAGGATCAGCTTCATCGACCGGGCTCTAGTCAGCTGCTGGTAAGCAGCATCCGTACTGCCTTTTAAGGAAAATAGCACCCGGTCTGCATAGGGCAATACCTGCAGGATATTTTCCTTGGGGACAAAACCACAGGTGTCCAGCGCCGTATGGATGCCTGCTGACTGGCATTGCCTGAAAAGCTCAGCCGTGAAGGCCGGCTGTAACAGCGGCTCACCGCCAGAAACCGTAATACCACCACCGGACGCCTCATAAAACTGCCGATATTCCTCAACCTCACGCAGAACTTCAGCCACAGTAATCAGCTGCTCTCCGCGTGCCCATGTATCTGGATTATGGCAGAAACTGCAGCCCAGCTGACAGCCTGTAAGGAACAGCACAAAGCGAATCCCCGGACCGTCAACTGTACCAAAGCTGAGCTTTGAATGATAATAGCCCCGCATGATGAATTACATTGCCTCGTAAAAAGTCCGCTTGATAACTTCCAGCTGATGCGGCCGATCAAGCTTGATAAAGTTGACCGCATAACCGGATACGCGGATTGTCAGCTGCGGGTAGTTCTCCGGATGCTCCATCGCATCTTCCAGAACAGCCCGGTCCATGATATTGATATTGATATGATGCGCTTCATAACCGCTGTAACCATCCAGCATAGCCGTAAGATTCTGCACACGGATCGCATCGGTCTTGCCCAGTGCCGACGGAATCATCGAGAAAGTATACGAAATGCCATCGCGGCAATCCGCATAGTCGATATGAGCAATAGACTTCATCGCAGCCAGTGCTCCAGAACGATCCCGGCCATGCATCGGGTTCGCCCCCGGTGCCAATGGCTCGCCGATCTTGCGTCCGTCCGGCGTCGTGCCAGTCTTCTTGCCATACATGACATTCGAGGTAATCGTGAGAATAGACAGCGTATGCGTCGCACCACGATAAGCCGGATGCTTACGCAGCTCGGTAATGAACTCATGCGTCAACTCATGTGCCATCTCATCAACGCGCGGATCATTGTTGCCAAATTTCGGGAAGTCACCCTCGACAGCAAAATCGGTTGCCACGCCGAATTCATTGCGGATCGGCTTGACCTTCGCGTATTTGATTGCCGACAGCGAGTCCACGGCACAGGACAAACCAGCCACACCAAATGCCATCAGCCGCTCAATCTTGCTGTCATGCAGCGCCATCTGTCCAGCCTCATAAGCATGGAGATCATGCGAATAATGGATTGCATTCATCGTATCAACATAGAGCTCTGCGAGCCAGGCAAGGACTTTCGAATACTGTTTGCGGACCTCGCCATAATCCAGATATTCTCCCTGTGGCAACGGCAGTTCTGGTGCCAGCTGCTCGTTGCTCTTCTCATCCTTGCCGCCATTGATAGCCAGCAGCAGCGACTTGGCAAGATTGGCCCGGGCACCAAAGAACTGCATCATTTTCCCAAGTTTCATAGCCGACACACAGCAGGTAATCCCATAGTCATCGCCATAGGCCGGGCGCATAACCTCATCATTTTCATACTGGATGGCACTGGTCTTGATGGAAATATCGGCCGCATACTTCTTGAATGCCTCTGGCAGACGTTTCGTCCACAGAACCGTCAGATTCGGCTCCGGCGCCGGACCAAGGTTCTCCAGCGTATGCAGAATACGGAATGAGTTCTTCGTGACCAAAGTACGGCCATCCTGTCCCATACCGCCGACCGACTCCGTGACCCAGATCGGATCACCGGCGAACAGCTCATTGTACTCCGGCGTACGCAGCATACGGACCAGGCGCAGTTTGATAACCAGCTGATCCATGAGCTCCTGTGCCTCAGCCTCGGTGATCCGGCCCGCCTTGAGATCGCGCTCAAGATAGATATCCAGGAACGTCGATACACGGCCGATAGACATCGCCGCACCATTCTGCTCCTTAACGGAGGCCAGATAGCCGAAGTATACCCATTGAACCGCTTCACGCGCGTCCTTAGCCGGCTCACTGATATCAAAGCCATAGGAAGCCGCCATCGTCTTCAAGGCTCCCAGTGCCTTGACCTGCTGGGAAATCTCGCTGCGGGAACGCATTTTGTTCTCATCCATAGGACCGCTGTAGATTTCTTCTTTATCCTGCTTCTTCTGTGCAATCAGAAAATCCACGCCATAAAGTGCAATCCGGCGATAATCGCCAATGATGCGCCCACGGCCATAGGCATCCGGAAGCCCTGTCAATAAGCCAAGATGACGTGCCTTGCGCATCTCCGGCGTATAGATCTCAAATACGGCCTCATTATGCGTCTTGACATACTTGGAAAATGTCTCCGAGATTTTCGGGCTGACCGTATAGCCATACTCAGCAGCCGCCTGCTCCGCCATGCGGAGACCGCCATTGACAATCAGCCCGCGCTTAAGCGGTGCATCGAGCTGCAAGCCGACGATAGTCTCATGGTCTTTATCAATATAGCCCGGCTGATGCGACGTCGTCGTAGATACCGTCTCTGTATCCACATCAAGGACTCCGCCCTTTTTCCGCTCCTCAGCCAGCAGACGCTTGCTCTCATCCCAGACAGCCACTGTGTCTGCCGTCGGGCCGACAAGGAACGATGCGTCCCCAGTGTACGGCGCGTAGTTTTTCTGGATAAAGTCACGCACGTCGATTTTCGTCTGCCATTTGCCCTGATTAAAATCCTGCCAATTCTGATTCATAAGATACCTCCTGCTTTCTGCCCAGACAGAAAAAGACCGCCTGAGCAAATGAACATAACCATTCTGCCCAGGCGGTCGGCTCTCTTCTGAGTATATAGACACAGTCCCTCGTGGTAACCCACTTATCCGCCAGTCCTGCGCCTGCTGCTTTTTACATCTTGATTATATCGATAATATTCATCGATGTCAACAGACTGTATAATAGAAAATTTTTATACCTTCTTAGGCACCGATAATATCAGTCGTCCTCTGAATCTGCATAACGGCGCTCGAGAAAACGCCGGACATTATCCTGCTTGCGGCGCTCGATATAACGGTGAATAAAGATATTCGGGATTGCCACACCAACCGCAATACCGATGATAATCATGATCGCCGATACGCCGCTGCGGATGCCCTCGAGCAGCGCCACGGAATCAATAGACTGGATGTTTAACAAAGCAAACAGCAGCCGGTAAAGAAGCACCCCCGGAATCATTGGGATCGCCGATGGTATCGTCATAACGATATTGGGCGTATGGAACCAGTGAATAGCCCGCAGTGCCAGCAGACCTACCACCGCGGCCCCAAGGAATGATCCAGCTGTCTGCGATGCGTCAAATTGCAGTACAGCCACATTGCGGACCAATACCGTAATAATTCCGCCCACAGCCACCACCGGCAGCAGCCGCTTTGGCACATTGAAGATAATCGAGAACCCGACCGACGAAATTGCTGCGGCCACCGCCTGCGAAAAGTAGATATTATCGGGCGTAAGGCTGATGCTGGTAAAATCGGTTACCCCACCGAGCCGGATAGCGGCAGCAATCCCGAAGGTCATGCTGCCAACCACCAGCAAGGTATGCATCGCACGAGTCATCCCAGAGACAATAAAATTATTCAACAAGTCATCCACCGCATTGATCAGTGGAATCCCCGGCACCAGAAACAGCGTACAGGCAATCAGCGGGTACCAGTTCAGTCCGCCCGTCAGGAACTGTGTTGTCCAGGCCAGCATCGTCGTTGCAAACGAAGTAATCGCCACGACAGCATACGTATTGAATCCGTAGCCTCTACATAGCCGCCGGATCAGGAATCCTAACGCCGCGCAAAAAGCCGTCAAAAAGAAATCCAGCCAGCTGCCACCAAACAGTTTGCAGAAACCACCACACGCCGCACCCGCTCCGAGAGCAGTCAGCCATACCGGATAATGCCGTGGTCTTGACCGGATAGACTCCAATTGCCGACTAAAATCATCCAGCGTATAGCCTTTAGCCAACGCGCGCCAGGTCAGCTTGCTGACAGCAGAAAGTGCTGTCATATCAATGCCATGTTTCGTGCATTTACGGAACTCCGTATAAGAATGCCGCGTATCATTCACATTCAGCATAAGCGTCGTATACATGACATGCTGATGAATACGGTCCTGTGGGATTCCCATGAAAGCAGCGGCGCGCATCATATCCCGCACCGTACGATCTGTGTCCGCGCCATTCTCCATCAGTAACTGTCCTGTATGTAAAAGCATATGCATCTTCATGCCGATTTCAGCAAATGGTTTCGTCAAAATCGTTTCATTTTTTATTTCATCATTCATATAAGTCCATTAACCGACTGTTGAGCGCTCAGCAGCATCCACTGCATCAGCCAGAGCCATATTATATCCCTCGTCGTAGCCGGTCTGATAGCCATCAAATTCACAGCTGGCACCATAGTCCCGCAACAACTTCAGCATATCCTCCAACTGATCTTCCGTCCACTTGCTCAGTGCACAAATTGTGCCCAGCCGTTCAATACAGGTCAGCTCTTTTCCCTGAGTGTCAACAGTCATACATGATTCCTCCAATTTTATTTTTTAGCATTTATGCCACTGCTGTATATCAGCATCTTTGCTAGTATAGCATGGTCAATAAACAAGAACCAGTCTTGACTTTCCGGCAGCAGTCTCTCCTCCGCGCCAGCTATAGAAAAAATATTCCCGCATCAATCTGGGGAACCGTTCCCCGACAGCATAGCTTCCAGTTCTTCGGGACTAACCAGTACCGTGCCGAACCGTCGTGCCTTTTCTGCCTTTGTCGAAGTGCTGTTGACATCCGCTATGACCAGATAATCGGTCTTGCCACTGACTGCCGAAGCCGTAGTTCCACCAGCCGCCTTGATCAGGTCCGTATAATAGCGGCGCGAGTGCGGCATCGTCCCGGTCAATACGAAAATCTTGTCGGTAAAGGCTGTTCGCGGTTTCTCAACGACTTCGAACGGCAGGGGTTCGACATACCTGCGCAGCATAGTCACCTGCTGCACAAACACCTCCGAAACAAGGAGCCGCGCAATCGTCTTGCCAATACCGTCAATACCAGTTTTCTTTTTCTTGTCACCGGCCAGCGCTTCAATCTTCTCTGCCACAGCCTCTTTATCGCCGAAATCACAAACGGCGGCGTCTAAAATATGATCGATCGTACCGAACCGGGCAGCCAGCAGCGCTCCAATATTTTCGCCAATATTATCTATGCACAGCGCCTTGATGAACCGGGGAATGTCCACCCCGGTCCGGCAATCGTCAATCGCCTGCTTAAGCTTTCCGGGGCTGACCGGCTCCGCGTTTAATTTGGATTTTCGCTCGTCAGCCGACAAAATCAGCGCCTGCCTGATCTCATCCTCCGTAAGCTCAAAAATCATATACGGACCATATTCTTCTGCCAATGCGGGGAACTTAGACACCAGCTGACGCGCATTGCCGATCGACAGGCGATCGATATTCAGTACCGACTTATTGGCCAGGAATGCAATCTGCTGGGCTGTCATCTCCGGGTCGCGGGGATTCGTGCAGTAAAGCACATAGCCGCCATCATCAGCACTCAGCGAGGCAATCTTACGTTTTTTAAGTTTTCCGCCGCAGAACGGACAATGCTTCGGCTCAGCCAGGGCCTCGCCGGCATTATGCTCATAGACAATAACGATCTGCGGGATAATCAGCTTCGCCTTGATGACTCCGACCTTATCCCCAACCGCGATGCCCCCCAGCCGATTGATGACATTGACGTTATGCAGGCTGGCATTCGACACCGTTGAGCCCAGGATCTCCACCGGCTCCAAATCGGCCACCGGCGTGAGCTGTCCCGTCTTGCCCAGCTGCCAGTGCACGCCGGTAATCGTTGTCTCCTGTGGAATCTGGCTGGGCTTCCAGGCTATGGCATTATTATCATGATGATCGGTGGTCCCAAATTCCTGCAGACTGTTCCGCCAGTCACATTTGATGACAATCCCGTCAATCGGATACCCCAGCGTATCTTCAAAGGTCTTATACAGCCCCGGGATACGCTCTGCAATCTGTGCCGGCGTCTCCTGATCATACTTCTTCAAAGGCGGCACAGCAAACGGTGTATTCTTGAGGATGTAATCAATTTTCTCCGTCTCGCTCCAATCCACCCCCATAACATCATAAGCCTGAAAGGACAAATACCTGACAAACTCCGGATGCTGTCCGCCGGTCAGAATCGGATTGACCGAATTGCGCGGATTGGCCATTGGTTCCTCACCGGCAGCCGCCAGCTCCTCATTCATCTGATCAAAGGCAGCAAAGGACATATATACCTCGCCCCGGATCGGGTACTCCGCCCGGAACTTCGTCGCACGCGGATGCGTGGGAAAGCGGGTAAGTATGTCGCCTTCATTACCACCACCACGCGTCACATAGACGGGCTGCCCTGCCTGCGGATACACAACGATACTGCACCCATCCAGTTTTGGCTCGATAACCGCTGGCTGAAACTGATCCAGATATTTGATGAGCTTATCCGTCTCCAGCTCATCGATTTTCCCCAGTGATTTGGCCGGCGACGGATGGGCGAATTTTTTCCCGCCCAGATCAGCACCCGGAACATACTCGAGGTCTTTACTGCCATATTTAGCAAGATAATCGCCGCGCAATGCATCATACTCCGCATCACTCATGATTGTCCTGCCACTGCTGCCATAGTAAACTTCATCCGCAGCCTTGATTTTCTTGAGCTGTTCTTCTCTTGTCATAATGCCCCCAGCTATCTATTTCCATCTGTTTATTTCCTGTAACCTTACTATTATAGACTATCCTGCGGCTCCACTTCAATCCCCTGGCGAAAGGAAGTTCTCTTTTAAAAAATATTGCTACATTCTTACTTGACTTGAACCCAGCTCCAAGTGTTACACTTACTATATCGAATGAGTTTTGTAATGAGGTAAACAACATGACTATCAAAGAAGTCAGCGAAAAATATGAGCTGTCCGCCGATACCATCCGCTATTATGAGCGCATTGGTCTCATTCCCCATATTCCGCGTAAGGATAACGGTATCCGTGACTTTGACGAAGCATCCTGTCGCTGGGTTGAATTCATAAAATGCATGCGCAGTTCCGGTGTGCAGGTCGAGGCACTCGTTGAATATGTCAGCTTATTTTTCCAAGATAACACCGAGGCCGCCCGCAAGGATATTCTTGTCGAACAGCGTGCACGCCTGCAGGAACAATACAATCAGCTGCAGACTACAATGACCCGTCTGGACTGGAAGATCTCCCACTATGATGAGCTGATTCAGCACTCGAGCAGTCTCAGGAAATAGTCCTTCCTGTCAAAAATCGTATAAAATTGCTAACCAAAAAACACCGCGTTCCTGCAGGAACGTGGTGTTTTTTCACTCAGTGCCGAATCACTTCCGGCTAAGTTTCTCGCCGTGATTAATGGTCAGATGCGGCTCAACATAATTATTGTTTTGCCAATAACCGCCTTCCCATTCAACGAACAGATCATGCTCTCCCGCTGCTTCGAGGATAACAAAATGTCCAGAGCCCGGATTGCCCTCCGTAACCCCATAGGTACGGACAATACGGCAGCTGTTGATAACTCCCGGCTGCACACTAACAACAAAATGTCCTTCCTTATCGTACCAGTTGCCAGTGAAGTGCTGCTCAGCTGCTGCGCTGGCTGTACGGACAAGATTCAGCTCAGCACCAGTCTGCGTCATTGCTCCAACTGAAAACAATGCCGCAATCACAGCAGCTGCCATAAAGAAACGTTTGATCACAACAATCCCCTCCTATTGATTTATACTAAGGTATTATTCGCCATTCCATGACACAATCCTGCCTATTCGCAAAAAAACTGAAAAAGAAACCGCCATCCAGCTGGATAGCGGTTTCTTTTTCAGGCCATCGAGGTCAAATAACGGCTGGCAGCCTGCTGCATCATATCCTCATAACACCGGAACAGATTCGTAAGTACCGAACAGCTTTCCTCGTAGCAATGCTGTCCAAAAAAATTACGAATAGACTGGTGGGCGGCATGGTCATCATCATCATAAATATCCATCAACAAAGTCATACTGGCCGCATGATTCAAGCTTTTCTCCTTGGCGATCGGATTGAGCAATACCCGATATAACCGGCTAAGCCGATCCGCGAAATCCTGCATATCCCTGGCCGGATACTTCTTGAAGTGGATGGAAATAATCTGCCCGGCCAAGAGCCTCAAATCTTCCCATTTGTCTTCTCTCATCCCCCAGCGGCGTCTTTTGCGAAGATCACGCTCAATGCAGGCATAAGCCCTGAGCCTTTCCGCCCAGGAGCTTGACAACAACCATCGATAGAATTTTTTCACAGCAAAATCCCTCACTTTCTCAGAGACTCCCTACCTATGAGATCATATCGATTCCTGATTTATCCTGGGGCACCATTGTCAAGGTCCCCCGCAACCCCGTCCGTTTTCTTTACTCCTTTATTTTACACCATTCTGCGAATTTTCGCAATACTTCCATAAAAATACATAATTATCTTTTTTCCCAATACTTTACTGGATTGCTGATAACAGGATTTCATTATGGGAACGGCGTTTTTTAGTCCCAGTTCCCAGCAGACAAACGGAACGATAGCCGTCATAACGCTCATGATACAAAGCTGTGCCCCGCCGCTCACGGAGCAGCCGTAAATATTCAGCCTCGTAATCCGCCCAGTCAATGCGCTTATGCGTATAGAGATCGAGCAGTCCTTTTGTCGGTGCCAGTTCCAGATCATGAATATAGGCCGCGCCTGTAAGCTGCGGCACAAAAAAAGCCAGGTCCTTCATCTTGGTAAAGCCGCAGAGCTGCGATGAATTATTCAGCCGGACATCAAGCACCAGTTCCGTACCTTCCGCTTTGAGTCGCTGGAAAAAATCCATAGCCGTCGTTTCATAGGCACTCAATAAGAAAACATGCTGCACAAAAATCACTCCCCGATGCTGATTCTAACACCGGGGAGTGATTTTTACCGTGACATAGCTTACAGTCCGCTATTATGCTTTTGTGATTGGTGCATATTTTTGCATCAGGCCCTTCACGCCCTGATCTGGGAAAGCAATCTTGAGCTCGACTTCGTCGTCCTGTCCCTTGACTGACACGACCGTACCGATACCCCATTTGCCATGCTGAGCCTTATCGCCGACTTTCCACTTGACACTCGTATCCGGCCGGATAATGCCCGCCTGTGGCTGGACGCTGATATTTTTCTGTCCCAGCGCATTCATGGCCTCCAGTGCCGACTGCGGCTTGCCGCTAAAGCTCACACCATGGCCCATCTGGTTTGGCCCCGGCTGGAAACTCATGAAGCCATTACGCTGCTGTGCCCCATAGTGATCCGCATTGGCAAAGCCGAAGGCATTAGCGCGTGGCACCAGCCGCTCGACATAGTCCTCCGGAATCTCGGCCAGGAACCGGGATGGCGGGAACGCATTGGTCTTACCATAGATAGTCCGCTGCCGCGCATTGGTCAGATACAGTTTGCGCTGGGCCCGGGTAATGCCGACGTAGCAGGTACGGCGCTCCTCCTCAATCTCATTGTCATCCATGAGCGTGCGGGAATGAGGAAACAGTCCCTCCTCCATGCCGATCATGAACACGATAGGAAACTCGAGGCCCTTGGCCGAGTGCAGCGTCATGAGCGTTACGCGGTCATCTTCCATTTCCGCATTGTCAATATCCGATACCAGTGACAGCTGTGACAGGAATGTCTCGAGATTCGGCGTTTCCTCGCTCTTCTCAAAATCTCTGGCCACACCGATAAACTCGCGCAGATTCTCGATCCGCGACTCGTTCTCCGGCTTGTTTTCCGCCTTGAGCTCGGCCAGATAGCCTGACTCATCCAGCACCTTCTGGATCAGGTCATCCAGATGCATATTCGCCTGATAGCCCATAAACTGGAAAATGAACGCTGAGAAGAGCTCCAGCGGCTTCTTGACGCGGGCCGTGATCCCCGGTATCTCATCGAGCGCATCCGGATTGGAAATCACATCGAACATCGTCAGCTCATGTTCCTCCGCATAAGCCGCGATCTTGCCCAGCGAAGTCGCACCCAGCCCACGCTTCGGCACATTGATGATCCGCATGAGACTGACCGTATCAAGCGGATTGTAGATGACGCGCAGATAGGCAAGAACATCCTTGATCTCCTTGCGGTCATAGAACTTCAGACCGCCGACCATCGTATAGGGTATGCCCGCGCGCATGAAGGTTTCCTCGATGACACGCGACTGCGCATTGGTCCGGTACAGAATGGCCATATCCCCATAGGAGGCATTGAATATCGTCTTCTGCTTCGTAATCGTCGTTGTAATGAACTGCCCCTCATCCCGCTCATCACGGGCCTCATAGGTCGTCAGCTTCTCACCGGTCGCATTGTCCGTCCAGAGCTCTTTCTTCTTGCGGTTGATATTATGCTCGATGACCGCATTTGCTGCCGCCAGGATATTCTTCGTTGACCGATAGTTCTGCTCCAGCTTGATTGTGTGTGACTCAGGATAATCCTGCTCGAAATCCATGATATTACGGATATCTGCACCACGCCAGCCATAGATGGACTGATCCGCATCACCGACAACGCAGAGATTATGATGCTGAGCAGCGAGGATCTTTGTCAGCTGATACTGGGCCCCATTCGTATCCTGATACTCATCGACAAGAATGTACTTGAACCGCCGCTGGTACTTCGTACGGATCTCTTCATTTTCCTCGAGCAGTACCACGGATACCATCAGCAGGTCATCGAAATCAAGCGCATTGTTCGTACGCAGTTTGCGGGCATAGGACTTATATACCTCCGCCACCTTCTTCTGGAAGAAGTTTTCCGCATCCCGCTCCATCGCCTTTGGCCCCATCAGCTGATTCTTGGCATTCGATATCGCATTTTGGATAGCATTCGGCGCATACTGCTTCGGATCGAGGTTCAGCTCTTTCAGGCAGTCCTTGATGACCACCTGACTGTCACTGCTGTCATAAATGACAAAATTCCGCTTATAGATGTCTGTAGCCTCGATCTCCCGGCGGAGGAACCGTGCGCAGAATGAATGGAACGTACTGAGCCAGACATCTTTTGCACCCTCACCGATCAGGCGGTCGACACGCTCGCGCATCTCCGTCGCTGCCTTATTGGTAAAGGTGATCGCCAGAATGCTCCACGGTGCGACGTCATGAGCCAAAAGATTGGCAATCTTGCACGTCAATACCTTTGTCTTGCCCGAACCGGCACCTGCCATGATCAGCAGTGGTCCGTCCGTATGCTCTACGGCCTTTTTCTGCGCGGGATTCAGCCCCTCGAATATATCCAAAATAACCTCCTGATATTCTCTACTAAACGATTAAATGATTGTTCTGCTGCCCCTCTGAAAGTAAAAAGCCCGCCCTAGTGTTAGAGCGGACCTTTCATCCCATCAGACCTTACTTCGTCTTGGCAATGCGCTTCACTGCCTCGGAAAGTGGCGGGACAATCTGCTTCTTACGGCTCATGACGCCCGGCAGGTACACATGCGTACCGCTGGCATCCTTCTTGAACGCCTCGCCGATCAACGTCTTCGGCGAGCCAGCATACAGGAGATGCGTCGACTCCTCAAGGATATCCGTAATCATGAGCAGGCTCATATCAAAGCCTTCCTTCTCACAGATATTCGACATCGCCTCGATAAGCTGCGGCTCAAGGTCCATGACTTCTTTCGTATCCATCACCGAAATCTGGCTGACAATGATACGATAGTCGCCGATCTGGAATTCTTTGAGGTCATTCTTGGCAATCTCTGCTGGCGTCATATCACCAATGCCAGATCCAGCCTTGAGCATATCCATACCATAGGTATTGATGTCAACGCCGGCAATCTCAGCCAGACGCGTAGCGGTCTTCTTGTCGTACTCCGTACACGTCGGGGATTTGAAGAGCACCGTATCGGAGACAATGGCCGACAGCAGCAGACCAGCAACAGATGCCGGGATATCGATATCATTCTGCCAGTGCATATTCGCCACAATCGTGGCCGTACAGCCGACCGGCTCTGCATGCGTATAGATCGGCTCACTCGTCTGGATGCCACCAAGACGGTGATGGTCGATGATCTCGAGAATCTTGGCTTCCTCGATCCCCTCGACCGCCTGACCGCGCTCGTTATGGTCAACGAGGATTACGCGCTCACGCTCCGGCACCATGAGATTGTCACGGCTGATGATACCGGCCAGATGGCCATTTTCGATGACCGGATAGTTCCGGTAGTTCGTCTCTTCCATCGTACCCTTGATATCAGACAGCATATCCATCGGCTTGAAGCAGACTGGATTCTCATGCATGATGCGGCGGATTGGCACGCACTGGTTAATCATGCGGGCTACCGTATAGGTGTCATACGGCGTCGACAGCACAAAGAGACCGCGCTTCTCGGCTTCCTCGATGACATCAGCCGAAACACGGCCGCTGCCCGTTACGATCAGGCAGGAAATCCCCTGATTGAGAATATCAATGAGCGTCTCATCGTGGCGGTCGCCAACAAGCACAATATCATTCTTCTCAATGACTCTCTGGATCATCTTGACCGAGCCGGCAGCAATGCGGACATTGCCCTGGACGAACTCGCCTTCTTCGCCAGCGACCAGAACCTTACTGTCCGTAGCCGCGATGACATCACGATAGCGCACGCGCATATCGGACAGGTTCTGCATACCCAGCTCCTGGAAATAGCGCTTCGCCAGATCCGAAACCGTAACAATGCCGACCATGATTCCCTTGCTGTCCGTCACGGGGACCGAACGAAGATCATGAGCCCGCATCACTTCACCCAGATGACGCAGCGTATCATGCTGGCGGACAACAATCTTGCAGTCCAGCAGCACGTCCTTGACCCGCGGATACAGATCAGTAATAAGCTCTGGCTGCTCCGTTTTGAAGCGCTCCAGCGCATACTTCGTCTCGGCATTGACCTTGCCAGCGCGAGCGGCAACAACATTCTCGCCGAGCGCCTGCTTCAGATGTGCATAACCGATAGCAGAGCAAATCGAGTCCGTATCTGGATTGCGATGGCCAATTGCATAAATAGGTTTTGTACTTTTCATAGTAAGACAATTCCTCCTCAATATCGTTACGAACCACAGTTTCCTGCGTCGCCTCTTACATAGTCTACCAAACATTATAGCGCAAAGACCCGCGCTCCGTCCAGTCATCACGGCCTTTCTCCCGAAATTTATTTCCTCCTGACAGACCTCATCCGCCCTGACCAGGCAATGCTTTTGTCATCTGGCGGCATTTCCGCTATAATAGTAGTGTTCTACTCCAACTGTATGATAAGTGAGGTTATAATCCAATGAAGATAAACATCCCCCAGCTCTATTTCAGCAAACTCATGCGTGCAATTGTCGAGTTCGAGATGATTGAGGATGGCGACCATATCCTCATCGGTGTCTCCGGCGGCAAAGACAGTATTTTCCTGGCGTATGCCTTGGCCATCCTGCGGCAGCGTCTGCATAAAGACTTCCGTGTATCCGCCCTGACGATCAACCCGATGTTCAAGGACGAAAACACCGGCCTGCCAGCCCCGTTTGACACGGAACGGATCAAGCAGTTCATGCAATCGCTGGAGATCCCCTACGATACTATCGATGTCGATATCGCGGGAGCTATCGAGGAGCAGGCTGGCAAAAGCCCCTGCTTCACCTGTGCCTACTTCCGACGTGGCGCCATGAACCATTATGCCGTCGAACATGGCATGAACAAGATTGCCTATGCCCACCATAATGATGATGCCGTCGAGACTTTCCTCATGAGCCTCCTGTATTCCGGGCAGCTCAACACCTTCACCCCCAAAACATACCTTGACCGTACGGGGCTGACCGTCATCCGGCCACTCGTCTACTTCCGCGAAAAAGAAATTATCGAGGCCATCCCCTATCATGGATTCCAGCCCGTCCCCTCACCCTGCCCGCACGATGGCAACACCATCCGCCAGACCGTAAAGGAACTCATCGTCCAGCTTGAAAAAACCACCCCAGACCTTTACGACCATCTGGCCTCCGGCATGCGTCAGGGGGCACTCGGAGAACTTTGGCCCGCTACCAGGACCCGCGATGAGATGCGCGATACCTATTTCCGCTACCTGGGTCGGAAGAACTGACCTCACAGCGATTTTCACATTCAGAAAGGACGTATATTTTTCATGATCCAATGCTATGCATTATTCTGGCTTTGTTTCTCCACCGTGATTTTCAAGGCATTCCTCAAACAAACGGCAACTAACAGCAGCGACGAGAACACGGAGCAGGATGAGATTGACTCGCTAGTGAAATTCTTCTCTGGCAAAGCCATCATCCGGCAGTTTCTGATTCTCTCTGCTCTGATTTATACCTTTGACATCGCCGGCATGATACTGGTCTATGACTACACCCAGTTACGACCCTGGCAGCTTGGACTTTTCTGTCTGGTCGCAGCCGCCATCCTCATCGACGGTCTGCTGGACTGCCACAAACTACGGGAACTAACCCGTACCAAAGAAGCCGACGATCTTTTATCCAAACTCAAGCTTTACATGAAACCAGACACAAATCCCCTGGGGCTGTCCATCGCCGCGATAGCTGCGGGCGGCAAGGTTCTTCTTTCTCTGCTGCTGGTTCTCTGGACCGTCTTCCCCTGAGACCAGCCACCAACAAAAAAAGCAGCGTTCTATCAGTCTCTGGCTCATCTGGGAGCCGTCGCTGATAGGACGCTGCTTTTTTTACTGCATCAGATCCTGCCGTAACGGATTCCTGCACTCTGTCCGGCTTGCTCAGCCGTCTGTATGACCAGTTTTGCGATCTCCAGTCCAGCCTCCATGCGGGCATAATCCTGTTCCGCATAGATCTCAAAAAATGACAGAAATTCATGAACCATGCGATGTTCATATGTATTGAGCTGCTTCGTCTCAGTTCGTCCCCCCACAGACAAAGTGAAATTCGTCAGCACATTTGGTGCCCCTTCAACATGGATATATCCCTTATCGCCCTGAATGGTCAGCCCGCAAGGACTATCTGAATCCTTGGCCCCCACGCAGACGGCCGTAAAATCCGTATACTGCAGCACCAGCACACCAGACGTATCGACACCATTGAAGCCTTTATTCGCCATATAATGAACCGTCCGGGGTGCCCCGAATAAGCCAATGACAAAATTCAGGTTATAAATATTGATATCATACAGCGCCCCGCCATACATAGAGGGGTCCAGCGCCGGCAGTACCGTGCCCTCTTTATAGGCATCATAACGGCTCGAATACTGCGAATAATTACACTGGATCAGCTTAATATCGCCCAGTTCGGCCAGTGCCGCCTGAATCCCCCTGAAATTGGGCATGTGCAGCAGCGTCACAGCCTCAAAGAGATATAATCCTTTGGCCACCGCCAGATCTGCCAGTTCCTTCGTCTCAATATAAGACGATGTCGACGGCTTCTCCAGTATAACATTCTTACCGGCCATCAACGCCTGCTTGGTATAGCTGTAATGCACACTGTTCACGAGTCCGATATAGACAAAATCAATAGCTGGATCAGCCAGCAGTTCCGCATAGTCCGTATATACCTTCGCAATACCAAACTCAGCAGCCATTGCCTCTGCTTTCTCGCGGCTGTGCGGCCGGCCGAATATCGCCTGCCGCGCAATCTTAGCCGCAGGGATTTCCTGCAATGCCGTAAGTGCTTCCTGAACAATCTTACCCGTACCAATCAATGCCAGTTTCATCTTGCACCTCATTTCAACACATACTGATAAATCGCCTGCGCAAAACCATTTTCCTCACAGGTATCCGTCTCATAATCACAAACCTGCTTGACATTTCCGCCCGCATTTCCCATGGCGATGCTATGACCGGCAGCCCGCAGCATCGGCAGATCGTTATCGCCATCACCAATGGCCATCGTCTCGGCAATGGGAATATGCAGTACCTCGGCCAGCCGCCTGATCCCCGACGCCTTCGAGACCCCCTTGCTGATGATCTCCGCATAGCGGGCATTCGACCGCACAGCATCAATCCGCTCCCCAAAACGCTCCTGCAGGATAGCGACCCGCCGATCCGTTTCCTCCGCACTGTCGGTAATGGACAGCATCTTCGATACCGCGTCATTCTGCGCGTTCAAACCATCCCAGCCGACCAGTTCCCCTACGAGCTGCTGCTCTCTTTCGTAAAACTTTGCAAACCGGTCATACTCCGCAAAATAGAGTGCATCATGGTTATACGACTGCACATACCAGCCTTGTTTCTGGCAGAAATCTGCAATCTCGCCAACAATATCTGCGGGCAAAAACTGACTGTACAGCACCGTTCCTGCCGTATCCTTGATCAGTGCTCCATTATAGGTAATGATCGGCACATTCACCCCCAAAGCCTCAGCCACCGGCAGGGCAGCCTGATACATACGCCCCGTCGCAATCGTAACCGTGATCCCGGCCTTTACCGCAGCCTGTACTGCCCGGATATTTTCCGGCGAAACCGTCCGCCCATTCGGCAGCAGCGTACCATCGAGATCGGTGACAAATAATTTTACGGACATATGAAAATCCCCCTTAAAACAACTCCTACTCTGTTGCTATTTTACCATAAAAGGCGTCATCTTTCCTGCCCCCCAGCAGAAAAGATGACGCCTTAGTCAGCAAACAATAGATTACGCGGTCCGAATAAATAAAGCGCGCATGGCATTGAGCACGGCCAGCACCATCACCCCGACATCGGCAAAGATTGCCGCCCACATATTGGCCAGACCAACAGCGCCCAGCAGCAGCACAAGCACCTTGATCCCGATGGCAAACCAGATATTCTGATGGACAATCCGCAGCGTCTTCCGTGCAATCCGCTTTGCCGTTGCGATCTTCAGCGGATCATCATCCATCAGGACAACATCGGCAGCCTCAATCGCCGCATCAGAGCCCAGCGCCCCCATGGCGATACCGACATCAGCCCGCGACAACACCGGTGCATCATTGATGCCATCGCCGACAAACGCCAGCCGGCCTCTCACTCCCTGACGAGCCGCCAGCAGGTCCTCCAGCTTGCTGACTTTATCCTGTGGCAGAAGCTCACTGAACACCTTGTCTATGCCCAGCTGCCCCGCGACATGATCCGCCACCTGACTGGCATCCCCAGTCAGCATAACCGTGCGGTCAACACCGTTCTGGTGCAGCGCTGCAATGGCTTTCCCCGCATGCGCCTTGACCACATCTGAAATCACAATATGCCCGGCGTATACGCGATTGATCGCAACATGGATAATCGTACCGACCTTGTCACAGTCATGCCAGTCGGCCCCAACAGCCTCCATCATCCGGCTGTTGCCGACACAGATCACATCTCCATTGACATGCGCCCGGATACCCTGACCAGCAATCTCCTCGACCTGATCCACCTGACAGTCATCATCCTCATCCGCATAGGCCCGCCGCAGCGAATCGGCGATAGGATGCGTAGAGAAACGCTCCACATGTGCAGCCATATGCAGCAGCTCCCGTTCATCAAGACTCTCCGGATGAACCGCGGTAACCTGGAATACGCCCTCTGTCAACGTGCCTGTCTTATCAAAGACCACCGTATCCACTTCCGACAGCGTCTCCAGATAATTCGCACCCTTGACCAGAATGCCCTGCCGGCTGGCACCACCAATCCCGGCAAAGAAACTTAGCGGAATACTGATCACCAGCGCACAAGGACAGCTGATAACCAGGAAAATCAATGACCGGTACACCCAGTCCCCCCACTCCGGCGCCAGTCCCATACCAAACAGGCGGACCAGCGGCGGCAGAACAGCCAGTGCAATCGCCGCATATACGACAATCGGCGTATAGACACGGGCGAATTTCGCAATGAAATCCTCGGACTTTGCCTTACGCGAACCGGCTTCTTCTACCAGCTCGAGAATCTTCGATGCCGTCGACTCCCCAAACGCCCTGGTCGTCCGGACCTTCAGTACCCCATTGCTATTGATACTGCCGCTGATGACCACATCGCCGATTCCCGCCTCCCGTGGCAGACTCTCACCAGTCAATGCCACTGTATTGAGTGCCGACTGGCCCTCAACGACCACGCCATCAATCGGAATCTTCTCACCGGGCCGGACCAAAATCACCGATCCGACGGCAACATCAGCCGGAGAAACCTTCTCCCACTGGCCATTGCTGCATTTCACATTGGCATAATCCGGACGGATATCCATCAGCTCACTGATATTGCGGCGGCTGCGGCCAACAGCATAAGACTCGAACCATTCCCCGATCTGGAAGAACAGCATAACAGCAATTCCCTCCGTATAATCGCCATCCTCATACACGGCCAATGCCATCGCGCCAATCGTAGCTACAGACATCAGCAGGCACTCGTCAAAAGGTCTCCGTTCCCGAATTCCCTCAGCCGCCTCCAGCAGGATATCATAACCTATAATCAGATAGGGAACCATATAGGCAATAAATCTCATCCAGCCCTGCAATGGCAGCCAGGCCAGCCCGATCATCAACCCAGCGGCAATGAGAATGCGGACAAGATTCCGTTTCTGCTTCTCGTTCATTCACTTCACTCCTTAAAATTGACGCGCACAACGTATGAGCACTTGTTCACTTGATAATCTTATTATAGCATATCGTATCTTAAAAACAATCCCTTTCATAGAAAAACTGCCTGAACAAATCGGATTGCTCAGGCAGTTCTCATAGCCTACTTATTTTTATGCATTTTATCTCATTAATATGCACTTTTTACCTTTCTATTAGTTAATCTATGTTACTCTAGGGTATCGTTGTCCCATTTTGACCTGCAGCATGCCTTCACTTTGACCACATCCATCCGGTCAAGGCGAAGAATGGGTCACGTCCATATACAGGATCTGACAAAATAACTTTAATGAATTTCTCATGAAACAGATGAAAATTAATGTTTGAAAATACGATCTCAAAAAACGACCTTAATCTTATAGAATTTCCGCCTACAGTTCATTCCCCACGCCTGTGAGAATGAAGAAAAGGAGACTGTCCCAAATATCAGTCTCCTTTTCTTCTGGGCTATTTGCTTTATTTGTTTGGTTTGTCAAAATTATCAAGGAAATCCAAAGCAACATTAGCACTCCCAGGTAATTCATAACATCCAGTTCTACCATTTCTATATTTAAGAATCCCTATATCCGCAAGAAATTTAAGGGGCTTATACACTGGGGATTTACGATCTTTATTTTCTGTAGCACTTAATAAATATTTTTCAAGTTCCGCTACCATATCTTTAGCTTGAGCATATCCTTTGTTTTCTATATATTGAATTGTGTACTTACAAACTTCTCTAAAGATTTTTTTATCCATTGTGTAGGAATACGACCCGCCAGCCGAAGTAGTAAATTCCATAGTGATAGCCTTATCCGAATATACATATTTCTTTCTTTTTGATGCATCTATTTCTGGAATTAGAGAAGATTCATTGCGTAATACCATACTAGTTTCATCTTCCTTTTTATCAAAGAAGGTCTCTCCTCCCATTATATTATCCCAGTCCCTTTTTAAGTCCGACAACTCCTTAGTCAGCTTTATTATACGATTAGATTTTTCATTCCATTGTTGTGCCGCATCCCAATGTCCTTTACTTAATTCCTCTGATGAGCTAACTCCGATAATGTGATTAACCTCAGCAATGGCATTTAATAACTGACTGAACACATTATCTGCAACTTTCTTCGTACTCTCTACTCCATTGTATAACACAAAACCACTCCCCCTATTATTTTATAACGAAGCATTTGTTTATCCTTCTGTCATGTTAGCACAGGAGTAGACATTTGTAAACACAAGTTTAAACTAGAGTTGTAGATATTTTTTAACGCTTCACCCTGCTTCACTACAATAAGCTTTGAGTTTACATATAAAAACGGCTGCATAACTAAAATATCATCTACTGCACGCCCTTCGATATTCAAAATCTTGGTAAGGTCATAATCATCGTCTCCGCCGGAAAAAGAGTCTATCAAATCTGAATTCTAAAAAAGCTTAAAACGTTTGACAGCATGCCTTTTTATGCTCCGCTTTACATTCCCTTCTATAATCTCAAAAACGTTCTCATAATAGTTTAGACGCCGTTTGTATCAGTTCATCCCCACGCCTGTGGGGCATACACTAGAAAAAACGGCGAAATATCGCCATTCTTACCATCGATACATGCTCTATGTGTCCAGTCAACGCCTTCTTAATATTGTATTCAGCGTTAATATAAAAAACCCTCTATCAAAACCATTGTTTTGTAATATTTTCTCAGAAACCCAAGTCTTCCTTATGGGCCTGCATGCCGTCGATGCAGCACTGCATGACGATGCTGCCGTCGAGTTCCAGCATATCGAAGCCTTTCTTGATGATGTCGCGGTTGCATTTTGCTGCGAAATGCTTATCCTTGAATTTCTTTTTTAGGCTTTTAACGGTCATTCCATCCATGCCTTCCGGACGCATGAGGGCATAGGCCTGAACGATGCCGGTTAGTTCATCGACGGTGAAGAGGCTTTTATCCATGTCGGTTACAGGTGCTGCTTCTTCGGTTGTAATGCCGTAGCCATGGGAGATGATTGCCGCAATGTCGGCTTCATCAACGCCTTCCGGCGCCAACAGTTCGCGAACATGATGGCAGTGTTCGTCTGGATATTTTTCATAGTCTACATCGTGTAGATAGCCGATGGCTTCCCAGTGTTCTTTATCTGCCTGAAAATGATCTGCCATAGCTCCCATTGCGGCGCTTACGGCTTTTGCATGCGTGAAAAGATGCTCTTCCGACGTATGCTTTGCCAAGATCTCCTGTGCTTTTGCTAATGTTAAACTACTCATATACGATACCCCCTGTAATGTTGTATACCTTTCATTGTACAACATCTGAAAAAGGATTGCACCGGTTAAATTGCCCAGGTACCCCAGATGAGTCGATGGGCAGTCCCCTGTCTGAACCCAGCTTCCGGCCAAACTATGCTTTAAAGTTATAGTTCTAATCTGTTAATTATATTTCACTTTTGACTCATAATTTCGTAAAATATAATTATAATTTAAAGTTATTTATTAAGAGGAGGATTACACGATGCTCACTTTAACTGATCATATGTCTGTCGGCCAGAATGCAATGGCCACGAAGGTTGTCCAACATTCCGATACAGCCGACAATTATTCCAACGATCTCAAAAATCTGCTGGCTACGCCAAAACTGCTCCATCTCGCGATTGATGCCTCGATTCAGGCCATCGATCCCTATCTGCCAGAGGATTATGTCAGCGTTGGTGTGTCGATCAATTTCGTCCACACGGCGCCGACCAGTCTCGGTATGCATGTGACCGTACGGGCCTCCATCCTTGCGATTGAGGATCACGATGTACTCATCGAACTCAAGGCCTGGGATGAGCAGGGTGATATCGGTCACGGCACTCACAAACGCGTCGTCATGGCCAAAAAGGATGTACTCGAAAAAGCAGCCGAGCGTACACGACTACTGATGAACCGTCAGGCTGCTGAAGCGATAAATGGGAGATGATATCATGACAACATTACCAGATAGTATGAGCGGTGCGCTGATCCTAAGCGGCATTGACTTTCTGCTCAGCTTTATCTTCATTTCCTGTATTGGAATCGTGCTCTATTTCTTTCCAAAGCTGAATAAGCTCGGGGAAATCACAGAAAAGAAGAACTAAGCAGCTGCTGCTTAGTCCCTGGAGGGAATTATAATAATGGATACACTTTTTCTTACGCTCATGCAGGAACTCCTGAATCAGACGGGTATCCCGGCAATCTCGATCGGCAATCTTATCATGATTGTGGTCGGTGCAGTCCTGCTTTATCTGGGCATCGTTAAAAAATATGAACCGTTCCTGCTCGTCGGCATTGGTCTTTCCTGTATTGTCGCCAATATCCCGGGGTCCGAGCTGACCAAAGAAGGCGGCCTGTTCTGGTATGCCTATCAGGGCGTCGAAAAGCTTATTCTGCCGCCGTTGATTTTCCTGGGTGTCGGTGCCATGACGGATTTTGGTCCGATGATTGCCAATCCAAGTCTTGTTATCCTTGGAGCAGCGGCGCATCTCGGCATTTTTGTCGCGCTGATCAGTGCCAAGTTCTTCGGCTTCAGTCTGGCAGAAGCCTGTTCCATTGGTATCATCGGCGGTGCTGATGGCCCGATGGCTATCTATACGACCATAAAACTGGCGCCGCATCTGCTGCCGCAGATCTCGGTTGCAGCCTATTCCTATATGGCTCTGATGCCACTGATCCAGCCACCGGTTATGCGCTTTCTGACGACAAAAGAAGAACGTCAGATTATCATGAAACAGCCGCGCTATGTATCCCGGCTGGAAAAGATTGTATTTCCGGTCGTCATCGCCATCATCGTTAATCTGTTCCTGCCGCCGGTTGCTCCGCTCATCACGATGCTGATGCTTGGCAACCTGCTGCGTGAGTGCCTGTGCGTGGACCGTCTGGCGGAAACCGCCTCCAACGCGCTGCTGAACATCGTAACGCTGGTCCTGACGGTTGCTATCGGCTCAACGATGGCTGCGGACACGTTCCTCACGCCGAACACGCTGCTGATTATCGCGCTTGGTCTTGTTGCCTTCATCTTCGGCACAGGCTCTGGTGTGGTCTGCGCCCGCATCATGAATAAGATCAGCGGTGGACGCATCAATCCACTGATTGGTTCTGCCGGCATTGCCTCTGTCCCGATTGCGGCTCGTGTATCGCACCTTGTCGGACAGCAGGAAAACCGTCAGAACTTCCTGATCATGCATGCCATGGGCCCAAATCTGGCTGGTGTATTCGGCACTGCCATCTCCGGTGGCATCATGCTGGCCCTGCTCGTCAAGTAAGCAGTCAAACATTTCCATAAGAAAGCCCCTGCTGATCCTGATGCTCCAAGCACAGGATCAGCAGGGGCTTTTTCTACCAATGTGATCTGTCCGACTTATAATATCCGGCGATAAACATACGCTGCAACGATTGCCTGCAAGACAACCATGGCTGCCAGAAAACCAAATGCCGTGAACAAGCTGGTCTGATGCGCCAGAAAGCCAATAGCGGCCGGTCCAAGTAGAATGCCAAGATACCCCAGCGTACTGACCGCCGGTACCGCCATGTTGATTGGCATAACATCCTGCTTCCCCAGCAAGGAGAAAAATACCGGTACGATATTCGCACTGCCCAGACCAATACAGAAGAAGCCCAGGAACAGCAGTAGTCGATCCGGTGCAAAGATGACGAGCAGGAACCCCAGGAATGCCAGCCCGCTGCCGCCCAGCACCACCCGTTTCTGCCCGAGCCTCTGTACCACCCAGTCCCCCACGAGCCTCATGGTCAGCATCGCAGCCGAAAAGACCGTAAATCCTGTCCCAGCCATCGACAGGTCAAACCCTCGCACCATTGTCAGGAATACACCGCTCCAGTCCATGATCGCGCCTTCCACCAGAAAGGCAATACAGGCAATGATGCCTACAAAAGTCACGATACCGTGTGGAATTGCAATAAGCCGGCCGCCAGCATCGCCGCCATAAGGCAGCAGATAACGTACCGACAAGGCCAGAATACTCAGGATGATTCCCGCGGCAATCGCCGTCGAAACCAGCGGCGTAAGGCCAAGCAGGCCCACCCATATCCCAAACATTCCTGCTCCGGCAAAGCCGCCGACACTCCATAGTCCATGCATCCCGCTCATCAGACGCCGGCCAGCAGCTTTCTCTACGATAACCGCCTGAATATTGACCACCACGTCAATACACCCCATGAGTGCACCAAAACACAACAGGGCTGGCACAGCCAGCCCGAGGCTGGAAACCTGACATAAAAGCAACAGAATAAAGGCATACGCCGTACATGCCGCTGCCAGTACCCGCCGGCAGCCTAACCTCGCAGCCGCCGCACCAGATAGAGGCATGGTCAGCAGGGAGCCAATGCCGATACAAAGCAGCAGCAGTCCCAGTACATCCTCAGCAATACCGAGTCTTTCTTTCAGCAGCGGAACCAACGGTGCCCATGAGGCCGTGCCAAAGCCTGCAACGAAGAACACTGCCCGGGTTGCCTGCTGCTGCGGGATTCCCGGCTGTATTGTCTTGTCCTTTTTATCACTCATCCATTATCCTCCCATTTTCCAGTAATGACTCGGCCAGCAGACACATCCCCCGCCGATAATCCTGATGAATACTCGTACGCAATGACAGCTTGGGCAGAAAACGTGCAGGAATGCGCCCGCTGAAGCCAGACTGTATCTCGGCAAGCGCTGTCTCCGTCAGCCAGTTCAGCGTCCGGCAGCCTCGAGTTTCAGCAGGGCCTGTTTCTTATCAACGCCAGCAGCATAGCCGGTGAGACTGCCATCGGAGCCAATGACACGGTGACACGGAATCAGTATCGCAATCGGATTTCTCCCAACTGCTCCGCCTACAGCCTGCGCCGACATCCGTCCCTGCGGAGTCCGCGCGGCCAGTTCATGGGCAATCGCGCCATAGGTTGTCGTCTCTCCATAGGGAATCTGACGCAGCAGTTCCCATACATCACGCTGAAACGCAGTTCCATTGGCCTGCAAGGATGGCATAAAATCCGGAATTCTCCCGCTGAAATAGAGATCCAGCCAGGCCCGTGTCTGCCTGAACACCGGCAGATCCGGCCCGGGCAGGTCTGCCGCTGCTAAAACATCATTTTCCACTTCCGCCTCAAACCATAAGCCAGTCAGCGCCAGCTCATCGCCAGCGAGGATGATGCGCCCCAGCAGTGACTCATAGTTTTGATAGCAGCAGCTCATAGTTTATCTCCCCTGGCCGTTTCCCCATAGATCGTATCGAGCAGATTACGCCCGCTCTGCGTGCGGAAAACCTTTTCCCGAACCGACTGGATTGCTTTTATGGACAACTGATCTTCATAGGCATTGACCAGAAAATCTGCTTCGAGCAGGATCTGATAATCCAGTCCATCCACCGCAGCGTAGGTATGATGGTGTCCGACCAAAAAACCAACGCGCTGCACAACTTCTTCCTCGCAGCCAGCCGCCCACAGCATCGTCTCAGCCAGTGGCTGCCCTTCCCGCTCCTGATAGATTCCCGACGTACTCCCATACTTCTGCTCCGCGGCATGGATTCCGATATCATGGACAATCGCAGCCAGTTCAAGCACCTGCTGCTGATCTGCCGGGAGCTTTTCCAGCCGCCCGATCAACGAGGCAAATTCATAGACCTTCAGAAAATGCTGGACACGCTTCGCATCCCCGGCATCAAATTCAATCATACGCTGCAGCAGCTCAACACTTTGATTTTTCATAGCTATCGCTCCTCTTATCACTTTTGGATACAATCTGTCTCCATATTACCGCAAACGGCTTTATCTTCTCAGTATAGCAGATTCCTTTACATTTCACTGTAATCGTAGTATATTTTCTAATGTAACTTTTGTCACGAGATTGGAGATTCTATGAAGCAAGAAAAACTATGGACCCCGGAGTTTCTCAGCATGAGCGGGAGCAATTTCTTCCTGTTCATGTCGCAATATATTCTGGTTACCGCCCTCCCAATTTTCATCATGGAGCAGCTGGGCGGTGGCGAAATGGAGGCCGGACTGGCGATGACCTTCTTCCAGATTGGGACGGTGGTCTGCCGCCCGCTGGCAGGCCGCATCATCGACTCCGTCAACAAGCGCCACCTGCTGCTGGCAGCCACTGTGGCGTTCTTTCTCATTATGCTGGGGTTCAACCTCTTCCAGAACCTCACCAGCATCTATGGTCTCCGGCTGCTGCATGGCATTATCTTCGCCATGACCACTACCGCTACCGCAGCCATGGCAGCCATTGTTCTGCCAGTTTCGCGTAAGGGTGAAGGCATCTCGCCGTGCTGGGTCTCATCACAATCTGGACGGCCAATTACCGTCGTCTGCCCGCCGAAATCTGCCAGCCT
Organism: Selenomonas sp.; assembly: GCA_018052705.1. Taxonomy (GTDB): domain Bacteria; phylum Bacillota; class Negativicutes; order Selenomonadales; family Selenomonadaceae; genus Selenomonas_A. The sequence goes on from JAGPMW010000001.1 coordinate 131,516, forward strand.
GCGCCAAAGACGAAATCCGGCTGGCAGATCACCGATTTTGTCGAGCCGGGTGCGCTGGCCATGGCAGGACTAGGCGGTCTGGTGTTCTTTGCCTATGGAGGAATCCTGACATTTATCCCGCTCTACGCCAAGAGTCTGGGGCTCCAGTCCGAGACCAGCCTGTTCTTCATGGTCTTTGCCGCTATTATCATAATTTCCCGGCCGTTCGTTGGACGCTTATTTGATACCAAAGGACCAGATTATACGATCTATCCCGGATTCCTGCTATTTGGGCTCGGACTCATCCTGTTCAGCCAGATTACCAGTCTGGCAGGACTGCTGATCTCTGCCGCTGTGCTTGGCATTGGCTTTGGTGCACTGAGTCCGGCATTCCAGACCCTTGCGATCCAGAGTGCGGCACCAGTCCGGGCCGGCGTAGCAACCGCCACCTATTTCTGGTCACTGGATATCAGTGTCGGGCTTGCCGCTATCCTGCTGAGTCTGGCCGCTGCTCATTGGGGCTACGCCGTCATGTATGGACTGATCTGCACCGGCGTCATCCTCTTTGCCACCTGCTGTTACTTCTGCTGGCGCCGCCGGCAACAATCTATCAGGTAACCAAAGTTACAGAACAAATCCGCCCAGCCTGTTAAACTAAGCCCGTAAAGACGAAGAGCTTATACAGACAAGGAGCGTGATTTCTCATGTATTTAGATAACCTGAAAAAGAATCATCTTGACCTCTATGACCGCATTCATGCACTGCAGCAGTATCAGACAGCAGCCGACGTCGAGACCCATAGTGCTGAGCTGGCTTTGGCGCTGGCAAAACTGGCCGGCCTGCTCTCGATCCATCTGGCCGCCGAGGATAACTATCTTTATCCGAATCTCGCCCAGAGTACAAACGATCGCGTTCGTCAGACTTCCATTGCCTTCCATGAGGAAATGGGTGGTCTGGCCAAAGAATTCATTGCTTACAAAGAAGCGTTCATGACCGCTACGAAGATCAAACAGGACCCAGTGGGCTTCCTGACCGCTACGGCTTCTGCGGTCAAAGCTCTGCTTGAACGCCTCACACGGGAAGACCGTGACCTGTATCCGCTGGTATAAAACGCTAACATTCTCCTTATAACAAAAATCTCCCCGGGCATCACGTAATTCCGTGCTCTGCCTGAGGAGATTTTTTATTGTTCTTTTTTCACCAGCCTCAGCCAACGATCAGTCTGCTTCCGAGTGCCGCTTTTTCCTCGACAGCGAAGGAATGATACCGATGACAGAAAGCACAGTAAACACCAGAAAAGACAACTCGATATTGCGCACAATAGAATCGGTCTCGGCCAGCCAGCTCCAGTCAATGGAGAGCAGCAAGGTGACGATTGCAATACTCACAACCTGTCCAACCAGCCGCACGGTTGACAGCATCGATGCCGCCAGACCATAATACTTTTTCGGCACGGAGCTCATGATGGCATTATTATTAGGCGCGGCAAAGAACGCAAAGCCTATCCCAACAATCACCAGTGCTGGAATCAGCAGCCACAACGACCGCAGATGAACCGTCAGGGTAAAGCCAATCAGTCCGAAAGTAATAATCCCCATCCCCAACAATGTAAGTTTTGCCGTCGAGTGTCTGTCAGAAAGCTTCCCCGCCTGTGGTGACAACGCTGCCATCATGACCGGCTGTATGAGCAGCAGCAGCCCCGCTTCCCGCGAGCTCAGGCCAAGGATTGACTGCAAATAGATGGACAGCAGAAAACTGATGGTGAAGGTCGAGCTGTAGTTCAACATCGCCGTGAGATTTGACAGCGAAAACTCCCTGTTTTCCATGAGCAGGCGGATCGGCAGAATGGCCTGCGGCACCTTCAGCTCATGGAACAGAAAGCCAACAAAAATTACGCAGCCGGCAGCCAGACTAAGGATAGCATAAGACTGGTTCAGCAGCTCAGACAAACCATACATCATGAGGATCATAGCCAGTCCATAGAGGAATGCCCCCAGCCCATCCCGCCGGGCCTGCGTCTCCTCGATCCATTCCTGTCGCAGGAACCGCAGAACAGCCAGAATCGTGGCCAGGCCCAGCGCAGTAATAAACCAGAAAATACTGCGCCAGCCCAGATAATAGTTCAGCAGTCCCCCGATAACGGGTCCCAGTGCCAGACCGACATAGACCATCGAGACATTCCAGCCAATAGCCTGCCCCCGCTGCGCTGGCGGGCAGACAAGTGTCAGGATTGACATGGTCGTTGCATAGATCATCGCAGCACCAATGCCCTGAATTGCCCGGCAAAACAGCAGTCCGGTCATTCCCGGCGCAAAAACCACGGCCAGCGAGGAGACCGTAAAGATGATCATCCCCCACAGGAAAATCCGTCGCTTTCCCAGTCGGTCCGCCAGCTTGCCCATTGGCAGCAGAAATACGATTGAAGTCAGCAGGAATATTTCGATCACCCAGCCGAGTTCATTGGGACTGGCCTGATAGGCCTGCCCGATCTCGGGCAGCGACAGGATCAGGGCACTGCCGGTAAATGGCGTCAAAAATGAGGACAGCATCATGATCCACAGAATTTGGTTTTGCATCGGCAACGACCTTTCAGCCAACGACATTGACCGGCGTACCGGCCATGAACTGGTGGACATCCTCTGCAATGATGGACACCAGCCGCTGACGCGTTTCCATTCCCTTCCATCCCATATGCGGAGTCAGGATGACATTGGACATCGTATAGAGCGGATTATCAGCGGCCGGTGGTTCCTGTTCCTGAACATCAAGGCCTGCACCAGCAATCTGATGCTCCTGCAGTGCCTTGATCAGCGCCTGTTCATCAATCAGGGCCCCACGGGACGTATTGATCAGGAATGCCGTTGGCTTCATCAGGGACAAAGCCGCCGCATCAATCACGTGATGTGTCTTTTCATTGAGCGGGCAGTGAAGCGTAATGAAGTCACTTTCCCGCAGCATCTCCTCACGGCTGACATATCGGATGCCATCCTCATCCGGGCGCGGCGTACGCGTCGCGGCCAGCACATTCATCTCCATGGCCTGAGCAATGCGGATGACCTGACGGCCAATATTGCCAGCCCCCAGCACACCCAGTGTCTTGCCATTGAGCTCGATATGCGGTACGAGCAGATGCTGCGTGAAATTCTGATGATCCCCACGCGCCAGCATTGCCATCTGCACCTGCATGGATGAAGCGAGATTAAGCATCAGCATGATAGCCGTATGCGCCACACGCTGTGAGCTGTAGGCCGGAATATTGCAGACCGTAATTCCCTTTGCCTTCGCTGCCGGCAGATCAATATTATTATAGCCAGTTCCTGCCTCAACCAGCAGCCTGACACTTGCTGGAAACTGCGCCAGCAGTTCTGCCGGAACTGGCAATTCCTTCGTAACCACAACATCGGCTCCCTGAATACGCTGCAGCAGTTCTTCCTCGCTGCTATCGGCAAACACCTGAACATCATCCGACAACACCGAAAAATCCAGTTTTCCATCAAAATCCATCTTAGCCGCATTGACAACAACAACTTTACAGCTCATAAAGCTTCCCTCCTACATTTGTTCCATCCAGATCTGGCCTCTATTATACCATAGATCCGGCATTCATAAATGTCATGGTTTCCTTCCCTGTTCATCTTATAGTATAATGGTGCAATAAAGGAGCTGATTCAACATGCTGCAAGATATTGCACCACAAGTCTATCATAACGAATTCTATATCAAGCCCCCCCAAAACCACGACTATTTCTTCTACATAAAAGATGGCCAGGTCCTGCTTAATGCCACCAGCGATCATTTTCCATTCCCGTCGTTTGAGGAATATGCGCTGAACCGGCCGGATATTTACCAGCACGCCGACTATCTCTTCTCCATCAGCCAGCACGATTTCTATCTGATTGATGAACGGACCATCCAGCTCGATGAAAATGCCGGCTACCTGTTTGCAGCACCAACCGTACTGCGCACACTGGCACCTTCCTGGGCCGGATTTGCCGGTGTTACCGGTACCCAGCTGCATCGTTTCTATCGCAGCCGTACCTACTGTGGCTGCTGCGGACACAAAATGACCAAGAAAACCGACGAGCGGGCTCTGGTATGCCCCGTGTGCCACAATGTCGAATATCCTAAGATCTCACCGGGCATCATCGTCGCCGTAACCGATGAAGACCGCATCCTGATGACCAAATATGCGGGCAGAGTCAATCCACATTTCGCCCTGATTGCCGGCTTTACGGAAGTCGGTGAAACACTCGAGGAAACCGTCCACCGCGAGGTCATGGAAGAAGTCGGCCTCAAAGTAAAGAACCTGCGCTATTATAAAAATCAGCCCTGGTCGTTCTCCGACTCCCTGCTGATCGGCTTCTTTGCCGAGCTTGACGGATTGCCAGAGATCCACCGGGATGCATCAGAACTCGCAACTGCTGAATGGTACAGCCGTGCAGAAATGCCGCACCATACACTCGATATCAGCCTGACCCATGAGATGATCGAGGTATTCCGGCAGATGTGACCCCAGCTTTATTTTCGCCTTCTTTCCATTCGCTCCGGCAGTTTCTCGAAGAAATCATCTTTCATGATTTCAATCGCATAGCCATCAGGGTCCTGCAGAAAATGGAATCCCAACTCCTCATTGACAAAGGCCACACAGCCCATTTCCTGATGGATGCGGAGCAATGCATCATACTCATCAACCACAAAAGCCATATGCGTCGGATTTTCGCCTAAGGCATAGGCTTCGTGCCGATCCTTTGTCCAGCGGATTTCCAATTCAAACCGGTGCGCCTCATCCTGAAGATAGACCATGACAAAATCTCCAAAATCCTGCCGCCGGTCTTCCCTCAATGCAAGTGCCGCCTGATAAAACGCCAGCGAGCGTTCCAGATCCAGCACCGAAATATTGTTATGTGTAAAACCTATCTTCATACGACACCCCCTCCGAACCGTAACGCAATCAAATAAAAATCTCTTCTAAAACTAGATTCTACCTGTTTTAGCGATTTCCTTCTGAAAAGTCATGGCAGCACATAAAACTGCCATGACTTTTTCTGCAATAACAGAACAACCTATTCTATTTTTCAAAGATGTTGCACTTAGCTTGGCAATTCGCCATTTAGTGCTTGTTCTGTATCTGCTCCATAACCCACCGCTTCAATAGGAAGGTAAGCGCATACGGAAAGGTTACGAATCGATCATTGCTGCCAATATTCGTATCCCCCAGCTTGATTCCACGGTGGATATCCGGGTAATCTTCTGTTGAAATCAATGCATTCAAGGACTTGGTTGCGCCATTACTGGCTTTGACTTCTACAGGAATCAAGGAATCTGCATCACGAATAAAGAAATCCATCTCCTGTGTTGCCGTCTGATTACGGTAAAAGTATAGGCCATAGCCTTGAGATATCAACATCTGAGCAACAACATTCTCGAATAATGCCCCTTTATAAACGCCGAAATTTTTATTCTGACGCAGATCTGCTTGTGCTTCATCATCCAGAGACGCAATAAGGAGCCCTGTATCACCAAAATAAATGCGATAATTGTCAGGATCATAATTCCCCTTCAATGGCAGTTCTGGATGCTCCAGGCAATAACAGACATTTATGATACCTGCATTGGCCAGCCAGTCAGTCACACCAACGTATTCCCGACTACGTGCTCCATGAGCAACCTTTGAGATTTGAAATTTCTTATTGGCTTTTCCAAGGAATACTGGTATCTTTCGATAGACATTCAGTATTTTGGTCTGGTCCAACCCCTGAGCATATTTCGTGATATCCTCTTCATAATCCAGCAACAGTTGTTTTTGTAATGCCAGCGTTCCACTATAATTTCCCTTTTGGATAAAGGACCATACTACTGCCGGCATGCCACCAAGCACCAGATATTCCCGAAAAGCCTCACGTAGTATCGACATTGCTGCACTGGACAGCGGCTTCAGCTCTTTCATATGCTGAAAAAAAATCTCAACCTGTTCATCCTTATATCCCTTAGCCCATAAATATTCCTCAAAGTCTAGAGGATACATTGTAATATCCTCCTTATACCCTACGCTATTGGATTCAATCTCCTGATAGCTGATCCCCATGAGTGACCCCGAGCAAATAACATCATATCTTCCATCCAGCTTAAAAGACTTGAGGCTGGTAGCACAGTTAGGACAGGCCTGAAGCTCATCAAAGAAAATAAGCGTTGTTCGTGGCTCTACATTAAAAGAAGGGTTCAAGAATGTTATATTTTGAAGAATCGTATCTACCTCATAACCATCTTCAAAAATAGTCCGATATTCCTTCTGCAATACAAAATTTATCTCAAGCACATTCTTATATTTGTTCGCAGCAAACTGTTTGATTGCTTCCGTCTTGCCAATCTGACGTGCCCCCTTGATGATCAGTGGCAGACGGTCAGGATTCTCGGCCCATTGTATCAATCGTTTATCGATTTTACGTCTCAGTCTTTTCATCACAAAATTCTCCATATTTTATCCGTTAATATCACATAATTTAAAAATAAATATATTGTTTTATCACATAATAAATGTGTTATACGCTTATTATATCACATTTTAAAAAATATATCCTGCTAAGTGCAGCAGTTCATAGAGCACCAAATAAAAATTGATACCCAGGCCTCTTTTTGCTTATCTCTCACCACACTTCTGATGTATAATAGTAGTTATCGATTTCGATTCTACAGTAAAGTGGTGATTTATATTATGGAAATCTGGAAACGTAACTTATTTATCTGCTGCACCGCTTCTTTTATTGTCTCACTTGGCATGAGTCAGATGGCACCAATTCTGCCACTCTATATCGCCGAGCTCGGCATTACGGATCCGGGAGATATTGCCCGCTGGTCCGGCATCGTATTTGGCTGTAACTTCGTCAGTCTGGCAATCTTTTCCCCTATCTGGGGACGCCTGTCTGACCGTTTTGGCCGCAAACCGATGATTCTCCGGGCCTCAGCCTGGCTGGGATTCATCATGATTGGTATGGGGCTCGCCCAAAGTGTCACCCATCTGGTAATCCTGCGCCTCTTACAGGGGGCTATGAGTGGTTTTCAGGCGGCCGCAATCCCGCTGATTGCGCAGGAAACCCCAAAAGAACACTCCGGCTGGGCGATGGGCATTTTTTTCACCGCTCAGGTATCCGGCGGACTCATGGGGCCGCTGGCCGGCGGCTGGCTCTCCGAGCTTATCGGCTACCGCCATACCTTCTTTCTGATTGGTTTCTGCTGCCTGCTGGGCTTCGTCGCCCTGACCCGGCTCAAAGAAACAGTCAAGCCGATGCAGGCCGCCGCAGCGCTGAGCCTGAAAAAAACCATCCAGCTGCTGCCGCAAAAACAGGCGATATTCGGCCTGTTCCTCACGACACTGCTGCTGCAGTTCTCGCTGACCTGTGTCCAGCCGATTCTTACCGTCTACGTTGATGAGCTTGCCCCGAATTCTGAGCATCTGGCACTGATTTCGGGTGCAATTTTTTCCAGTGCCGGCTTTGCCAGCATGCTCTTTGCCTCCCGATTCGGGCGGCTGGCCGACCGCATCGGCTCACATCAGATTTTATTTACCTGCCTGATGCTGGCCGGCTTCGTCTCCATCCCGCAGGGACTGGTCACAGCCCCCTGGCAGCTCGGGCTGCTGCGGTTCATCCATGGTATTGCCATTGCCGGACTTATGCCGTCAGCCAATAACCTGATTCGCCAGCTCACACCACCGATCTGTCTCGGACGTATCTATGGCTTCAATCAGTCGGCGCAGTTCATCGGCATGTTCACTGGCGCTTTCCTTGGCGGGCATATTGCCGCAGAAATTGGCATTGGCAATATGTTTTTCGTGGTCGCTGCCCTGCTGATCCTCAATGCGGCCTGCTGCCATTTTGCGATCTGCGAGCATCTGCCAGCCCCACGAACATCCTCCCATTGAAGAAAAAGATCCATCCACCATGCTGCGCATGATGGATGGATCTTTTTCTATCTAAACAGGTACAAAATCAGCGGATCAGCTGCTGATAGGTTTCTGGCCGCCGGTCACGGAACAGGCCCCAGGACAGCCGCTCGCTACGGATCTGATCGAAATCAAACGCCGCCGTCAGGATCTCATCTCCTGCCCGACCGGCCTTTTTCAGTATATCGCCAGTCTCATCCGTAATGAAGCTGGACCCATAGAATGTCAGACTCGAGGCCTGCTGCCCGTTCTCTGGGCAGGGTGTCACTGTCTCCGTCCCATAACGGTTTGCCGCCATTACCGGCAGGATATTGGCAGCCGAATGTCCCTGCATGGTCCGCATCCAGTGACCAGAGCTGTCAACTTCCAGAATTGGCTCACTGCCGATTGCTGTCGGATAGAGCAGGATATCAGCACCGAGCAGCGCCATCGAGCGGGCAGCTTCCGGGAACCACTGATCCCAGCAAATGCCGACACCAATCTTGCCATAGCGGGTATCCCAGACCTTGAACCCCGTATTCCCCGGTGTGAAATAGAACTTCTCCTGATAGTAATGATCATCAGGAATATGTGTTTTCCGATAGACGCCCATAACTGAGCCATCCGCATCAAGCATGGCAATAGAATTAAAAAGACGGGTGCCATCCTTTTCATAAAAGCTCACGGGCAGAACGACCGCCAGTTCCTTTGCAACGGCTGATAACCGCTGCACCGCGGGATTCTCCATCACCGGAGTCGCGTAAGCATAGTAGTCATAACGCTGCTCCTGACAAAAATACGGCCGTTCAAACAACTCCGGCAGCAGGATGATTTTTGCGCCTTCATTCGCTGCCTTGCGCACCAGTTTTTCCGCATGCGCAAGATTCGCCTGCGGATCAGCCACACAATCCAGCTGGATTGCGGCAACTTTCACCAGACTCATTTCGACAGGCCTCCTTTCGGTATCTGCTGGGTAATACAATGGATATTGCCGCCGCCAAGCAGAATGGCACGGGCATCAATGCCGACTACCTGCCGGTCCGGGCAGAGCTTCGTCAGCAGCTGAATGGCCCGCTCATCACTGGCCGCATTCCCGCCGCCAAATTGGGGCACGATTACCGCCTGATTCGCAAAATAAAAATTCACATAGCTGGCTGCCATCCGCTCACCAATGGTACGAGCATCCTCACCAGATTCGAAATGATACGACTGCAGATCGTCAGCGGTTATCGTGATCGGATTGTCCGGAATTGGCAGTTTGTGGATAACCAGCGACCGGCCCTTGGCATCGGTCACCTGCGACAGATACGCCAAGGTCTGCTGTGACAAGGCATACTGCGGGTCATCGCTCCGGTCTGTCCAGGCCAGTACCCCCTCGCCCGGTGCCAGGAATGCACACATATTATCGACATGCTCATTCGTCTCATCATTATAGATGCCACGCGGCAGCCAAAGACCCTTTTCAATGCCCAGTGCCGCACCAAGCCGTGCCTCAATCTGCTCCCGGCTCAGATCCGGAT
>JAGPMW010000009.1 GCA_018052705.1 Selenomonas sp.
TTAAAATGGGCTTGATCCATAGTGATTACTCCTTTGTTGATGATTTGTCTCAAAACCATTTTAACATGGAGAGTCACTATGGATTTTTATTTTTGATTAACTGTTCAATTTCATTTTACAACTGACCATTGTTACATAAGGCAACAATTGCCGGCTTAAAAGCCGGCAAAATGCTCAGTAGTCCACGTGATACAGATAAAGCCCGCAGGCCGGAGCCGTGGCACTGGCCTGCCGGCGGTCAAGGCTTTCCATGATCCGGCGGAAATCGTCAACACTGAGTCGCCCGAGGCCTACATTCGCCACCGTTCCGATAATATTGCGGACCATATGATAGAGAAAACCGCTGCCGTGAATGCGAAATTCCAGCAGATCTCCCGGACCGACGGCTGCCGCCGCCTCATACATCGTGCGGATCGGGCTCATTGGTGCTCCCCCTGATGCCCGGAACGCACTGAAATCATGCGTGCCCTTGATACAATCAAGGGCTGCCTGCATTGCTGGCAGATCGAGTGGACGCCGCTCATACCAGGCATAACGCTGCGTAAAGGCATCCGGTGTCTCTCCCTGCTGGATACGATAAAGATATGTTTTGGCCTTCGCACTGTGACGTGCACTGAACCCGGCATCTGCTTCTGCCGCCGACTTGACTACGATATCATCCGGCAGCAGGCTGTTTACCGCCCGCAAAATACGCTCAACAGGGATCGTACCATTCGTAAAGAAGTTGACCACCTGCCCATAGGCATGAACCCCCGCATCAGTACGTCCGGCCGCTGCCAGCTCAATAGAATCGCCAAAGACGATCTGAAGCTTCTCTTCCAGCACATTCTGGACAGCTGCGACCGGCGGGGTCTGGCGTTGAAACCCGTGGTAGGCTGTCCCATCATAGGCGACCTTCAATACGATATTGCGGGCCCGCGCCTTCATTTCTGCTTTATGTTCTGGTTTCATAGCTTCCTTCCTATACAGTCAACAAAGAAAATATACGGCAGCAAGCCCCGCAGTCATGAACAGGAACACGCCGCCAGCCACATAATCGATGCCCGTGACCTTCAGTGCCTTCATCTGCGTCCGGCCAATGCCGCCACGATAGCAGCGTGCTTCCATCGCCATTGCCAGTTCATCAGCGCGCCGGAAAGCCGACAGAAACAGCGGTACCAGTACTGGGACCATATTCTTCAGCCGTGATACGATACTGCCAGTCGTAAAATCAGCTCCACGCGACTGTTGCGCCTTCATGATCTTGTCCGTCTCCTCAATCAGCGTCGGTACAAAGCGCAGAGCGATCGTCATCATCATCGCCAATTCATGTGCGGGCAGCCCGAAGCGGCGGAATGGTGAAAGCAGGCTTTCCAGTGCATCGGTAAGCTTAAGGGGACTGGTCGTAAAGGTCAGCAAGGTACTCATCAGAATCAGCAGAATCAGTCTCAGACTGATGAAGCACCCCTGCTGCACACCTTCCCAGGTCATTGTCAGTATCCATACCTTGAGGATTGGCGTGCCCGGATTGCTGAACAGATGGATGATGAAGGTGAACAGAATAATCCACCAGAGCGGTTTAAGCGAGCGCAGCATCATGGCCATCGGTATACCAGAAAGTCCAATCATCAAGGCGGTTACAGCTGTCAGTATCCCATAAGCCGGCGCACTGCTGAATACAAATACTTCGATCAGGAAAAAGAGCAGCAGCACAATCTTCACCCGCGGGTCCAACCGGTGAAGGACAGAGTTCCCCGGGAAATATTGCCCTATCGTGATATTACTTAACACGTTGAATCTCCTCCCGAATGTTACGTACTCCCTCGGCTGCTGTCAGTATATCGGTCCGCACCGGCAGTCCTGCCGCCCGAATACGGTTCATCAGACACATAATAGCAGGCGGATGCAGGCCGGCTGAAGCCAGCAATTCAGTCTGCTGGAATACCTTCAATGGTGTATCATGACGGATCAGCTGCCCCTGATTCATCAGGATCATAGAGTCCGCCAGCTGTGCAATATCTTCCATACTATGCGACACAAAAAGAATAGTCAAATTCCATTCCTTATGTAAAGACTGTATCTGGCGGATCAGCGCTTTACGGCCGCTCGGGTCCAGACCAGCCGTCGGTTCATCCAGTACAAGATAGCGGGGATGAAGTGCCAGTATCCCGGCGATTGCTGCCCGGCGCATCTGTCCGCCACTAAGCTGGAACGGCGACCGGTCCTTAAACATCTTGTAGTCAAGACCAGTCAGTTCCATCGCTTCCCGTACCCGTTCCTGCACCGCGTCTTCTGTAAGGCCCTGATTTCGTGGACCAAACGCGATATCCTCAGCAATCGTTTCTTCAAACAACTGTGTTTCGGCATACTGAAATACCATTCCAACCTGCTGAGAAGCTGCATGAGCCGCCTTTTTTCCGGCCTTGTCATGGCCCTCAAGATCAACACCATCAACCAGCACCTGCCCATCTGATGGATGCAATAGTCCATTCAAATGTTGTACCAGCGTCGATTTTCCAGAACCGGTATGCCCGGCAATAGCCGTAAAGCTTCCTTCGGTGACCGTCAGTGAGACATCCTGCAGGGCCTGATGCTCAAATGGTGTCCCGGCCATATAGGTATAGTTGACATGCTTCAATTCGATGGACATGCATATCCCTCCAATGCAGCGACCAGTTCTTCATCCGTCAGGATATCCGCCGGCAGATCTATGCCCTGCTGGCGCAGCTCCCAGGCCATTTCTGCTGCTAATGGTACATCAAGACCTAGCTGCTGCATACGCGGTACATCCGTAAACAATTCACGCGGCGTACCGCTGCATACGATCTGCCCCTGATCCATGATGATCAGCCGGTCAGCCAGCGCTGCTTCTTCCATAAAATGCGTGATAAGAATTACCGTAATGCCCTGTTCACGGTGTAAACGCTGCACCGTCTCCATCACTTCCTGCCGTCCCTGCGGGTCCAACATGGCGGTAGGCTCGTCAAGCACCAGGCAGCTCGTATGCATAGCCAGTGCGCCGGCAATAGCAATGCGCTGCTTCTGTCCGCCAGAGAGCAGGTGAGGTGCAAAGGTACGGTAATGGGTCATATTGACGATCTCCAGTGACTCACGCACGCGCTGCCGGATCTCTGCCGGCGGCACTCCAAGATTCTCGGGCCCGAAAGCAATATCATCTTCCACGACAGCTGCGATCAACTGATTGTCCGGATTCTGAAATACCATCCCCACCTGCTGGCGTACCTGCCAAAGCTCCTCGGGATCACTGGTATCACTGCCATTGACCAGACAGCGTCCACTGGTTGGCAGCAGCAGGCCATTAAGATGTTTCGCCAGCGTCGATTTCCCGGATCCATTAGCTCCCAGTATAACGGTAAACTGTCCGGCCTCGATGCTAAGATTGATGCCCTGAAGGGCTTTATGTTCATTTTCCTGTCCCGCATGATAGACATGCGACATGTTTTGGAATTCAATGAAAGACATTGGTATTCTCCTCTTTTATGATCTGTCACAGATTCCATTATACCGTTTATCTATTGTTAATACAAATTCATTTTTAAGTTGACAATACATTCTGTTGCATAAAAAAAGCCCCAGTCCAAAGACTGGAGCTTATTGCTTGTAATGCTGCTATTAGACGAGCTCGATGATAACCATCGGAGCTGCGTCGCCACGGCGAACACCGAGCTTTAAGATACGCGTATAACCGCCCTGGCGGTCCGTGTACTTAGCTGCGATTTCGTCGAACAACTTTCTTACAACATCTTCATCAGCAAGGGATGCAATCGCCTTACGACGAGCGTTCAGGTCACCGCGCTTTGCCAGCGTGATGAGCTGCTCAGCAAATTTGCGAAGCTCTTTTGCTTTAGCTTCCGTCGTCTCGATGCGCCCATATCTGAAGAAGGAAGTAAGAATGCTAGTGAACAGCGCCTTGCGGGCTGCGGAGTTACGTCCTAATTTTCTGTAGCTCATTTATCTCCCTCTTTTCAATCGTTGTTTTCACTCAGTGCCAAACCGAGTTCCTCGAGCTTTTTCTTGACTTCTTCAAGAGATTTGCGCCCAAGGTTGCGTACCTTCATCATATCCTCTTCCGTCTTATCAGCAAGATCTGCGACCTTGTTGATGTTAGCACGTTTAAGGCAGTTGAAGGAACGTACGGAAAGGTCAAGGTCTTCAATGGTCATTTCGAGGACCTTTGAAGAATCATCCTCTTCCTCCTCCGGGAAGGATGCCTCCTCCTCCTCGATTTCTTCCGGCAGACCGTCCATATTCTGGAACAGTTTCAGATGCATGACAAGAATGCCTGCGGCTTTGCTGACAGCTTCCTCCGGACGAAGTGAACCATCCGTCCAAACTTCCAGAATAAGTTTGTCATAGTCAGTGACATTGCCTACACGAGTATCTTTTACCGTGTAGTTCACGCGCTGTACCGGAGAGAAAATCGAGTCGATGGGGATAACCCCAATCGTATCATCCGGCTTCTTGTTCTTTTCTGCCGGAACATAGCCACGGCCACGCTCAACAGTCATCTCAATTCTGAGCTTGCCTGTCTCATTAACCGTTGCAATATGGAGGTCCGGATTGAGAATCTCAATGTCGGCATCACAGATGATGTCGGCAGCCGTAACTTCTTTCTCGCCTTCCACATCAATGCGGATGACCTTCGGCTCATTGCCTGTCATCTTGAGACAGAGCTGCTTCAGGTTCAAGACGATATTCGTCACGTCATCCCGGACACCCGGAATCGTGGAGAACTCATGGAGCACGCCATCGATCCGAATGGAGGTAATTGCAGCACCTTCCAGCGAGGACAGCAGCATACGGCGCAGGCTATTGCCAAACGTCGTGCCATAGCCACGCTCGAGCGGTTCACAGATGAATTTACCATAACGGTTGTCTTCACTGATTTCCACAATTTCAATTTTCGGTTTCTCGATGTCTATCATCTGGAATGAACCTCCTCAATAATCAATCGAACACTATGCACACAGGCACAAATATTCATTATTTGGAGTACAACTCGACGATAGCCTGCTCATTGACAGGAACATCGATTTCTTCACGGTTCGGGAAACGAGTTACCGTACCAGTGAGGTTGGACTGATCTGCCTGAAGCCATGCCGGAGCAGACAGAGCATTGCTGCTCTCTTTCAGCTCTTTGAAGAACGCAGAAGCCTGGCTCTTCTCAGCAACAGCGATCACATCGTTAGCAGAAACCAGAGCAGACGGAATGTCTACCAGTTTGCCGTTAACCGTGAAATGACCATGGCGGACGAGCTGACGAGCCTGACGGCGCGTATTAGCAAGACCGAGACGGAACACAACGTTGTCCAGACGGCGCTCAAGAAGACCGAGCAGGTTCTCACCTGTTACGCCCTGCATCTTCTTTGCTTTATCGTAGTATCCACGGAACTGTTTCTCCAGTACACCGTAGATGAACTTTGCTTTCTGCTTTTCTTTCAACTGCATGCCATATTCAGAAACCTTGCGGTTCGTACGGCGCAGCTGACGCTTAGATTCTTTGGAACGACCGATAACAGCCGGCTCGATGCCAAGTGCGCGGCATCTTTTCAGGGCTGGTACTCTATCAATTGCCATATTGGTTTTTGCACCTCCTATTAAACTCTTCTACGTTTCGGCGGACGGCATCCATTATGCGGAATCGGGGTAACATCCTTAATCATGTTAACCTCGAGGCCCGTTGCCTGCAGGGAACGGATTGCGGCTTCGCGGCCGGCACCAGGACCCTTAACGTAAACTTCAACCTGCTTCAGGCCATGTTCCATAGCTGCCTTTGCAGCCGTCTCTGCAGCCATCTGTGCTGCAAACGGCGTGCTCTTGCGGGATCCACGGAAACCAAGACCGCCTGCGCTGGCCCAGGAAAGTGCATTACCGCTCTTATCGGTAAGCGTTACAATCGTATTGTTAAACGTAGAGCTGATATGCGCTACGCCAAATTCTATATTCTTACGAACTTTTTTCTTCGTGCGGACTGCTTTCTTAACTGCCACCGGTTAACCCTCCTTTATTAGTCTTTCTTCTTGCCTGCTACTGCCTTTTTCGGGCCTTTACGCGTGCGGGCATTGTTCTTCGTATTCTGTCCACGGACAGGAAGGCCAAAACGGTGGCGACGACCACGGTAGCAGCCGATATCAACGAGTCTTTTGATGTTCATCTGACGCTCACGACGAAGGTCACCTTCGACGATTACGTCCTTATCGATAGCATCACGAAGTTTTACAACTTCATCCTCCGTGAGGTCGCGCGTACGGGTATCCGGATTGACGCCAGTCTTCTTCAGGAGATCCTGAGAAGTCTTCAGACCAATACCGAAAATGTACGTCAAAGCAATTTCAATTCTCTTGTCACGGGGTAAATCTACACCGGCAATACGTGCCATTAATAAAGCACCTCCTTATTCAATAATTAACCTTGTCTCTGTTTATGTTTTGGATTTTCGCAGATGACCATAACACGGCCTTTGCGCTTAATGATCTTGCATTTTTCACAAATCCGTTTTACTGACGGTTTTACCTTCATCTTGTTTTTGCCCCCTTTTCTTTATTGTCAGTCTCATTTTGCTAGTATATCACGTTTGCCGCATCCTGCCTAGAGGAAAATGCAAAAAACGCGTATCGATCCAGCCAAAGCGGAGATGACGTTATTTGAATCGGTAGGTTATACGGCCACGCGTTAAGTCATATGGCGTGAGTTCGATAGTGACTTTGTCTCCCGGAAGGATACGGATGAAATTCATACGGATCTTGCCGGATACATGCGCCAGTACAACATGACCATTCTCAAGTTCAACCTGGAACATTGCATTTGGCAGTGCCTCCAGGACCTTGCCTTCTACTTCGATAACATCTTGTTTCGACATGTTTTTCTCCTTTTATTGAAATTGGTTGGGCCAAAGTCATCTAAGGAGCTTTTGCATTGTCTTTCGAATGCCATGCCCAACAACAGGTTGTCAACCAATATGCCTTTAATCATTGTAATGGGCGGCATAACTGCCGCCCCCTACAACAACTTCTATCGTTCAGTGAATTTCACCAACGGTTTACTGACTCAGCCGCGAAGAACTTCAATGAGGTCCTTCGTAACTTTGTCGATTGCCTGCCTGCCATCAACTTCCGTATAGACACCAGCTTTTTGATAATAATCAATCAGCGGTTTCGTAGAAGCTTCGTATACGCCAAGGCGATTCTTCATCGTCTCTTCCGTATCATCCGCACGCTGGAAAAGCTCACTGCCGCACGTATCGCAGATCCCATCCTTCTTTGAAGGATTGAATTTGATATGATAGGTAGCTCCGCATTTCTTGCAAATACGGCGTCCAACTGCACGCTCAATGAGATCAGCAGCTGGAACATTGATATTCAGAACACGCGTCAGGCTCAGCCCGAGATCCTTCACAATACCGTCGAGGGCATCTGCCTGATCGACGGTACGCGGGAAACCATCAAGGATGAAACCTTTTTTGCAGTCATCTTTGGCAAGACGTTCACGGACAATGCCAATGGTTACTTCGTCAGGAACGAGTTTCCCATTATCCATGCAGGCTTTCGCCTGCTTGCCAAGTTCGGTTCCTTCTTTCACTGCTGCACGGAACATGTCGCCCGTGGAGATGTGAGGAATGCCAAACTCTTTGACCAGTTCAGCCGCCTGCGTGCCTTTACCAGCACCCGGGGGGCCCATTAACAAGATATGCATATGTGTTTTGCCTCCTCTTATTTCATGAACCCTTCATAGTGGCGCATCACAATCATGGACTCAATCTGTTTCATCGTCTGCAGCGCAACGCCGACAACGATGAGCAGTGCCGTGCCGCCAAAGTATACACCCTGAATGTGAGTTGCCGAAGCAATCACATTTGGCAGGACCGCGATAAAAGCCAGGAAAATGGAGCCAGCAAGCGTGATACGAGTCATGACATGATCCAAATAATCTGCCGTTGGCTGTCCCGGGCGTATGCCCGGAATGAAACCACCGTATTTTTTCAGATTCTCTGCCATATCCGATATCTTTACAGTAACCGCAGTATAAAAATAAGTGAAGAAGATGATCATTAACACATAAAGTGTTGTCTGAAGCGGCTTGCCCCACTCAAGATAACTGGCAATCGTCTTTACCCAGGGAACATTAACAAACTGGGCAATAGTTACTGGAAACATCAACACGGATGACGCAAAGATTATTGGGATAACACCCGCCTGGTTAACCTTCAGCGGGATGTGGCTGGAATGTCCACCATAGGCTTTCTGACCGACAACCCGTTTCGCATAAGAAATGGGAATGCGGCGGAAGCCGTTCTCAACGTGGATGACGAAGACAATCATAGCTAGAGCAATGACGCCAAACATGAACACGCTGAAGTAGCTGATGGTACCAGCCTGTACGTAGTGATAAATCGTCCCGATGTTTTTCGGCAGCGCAGCTACGATACCAGCAAAGATGATAAGGGAAATACCATTACCAACGCCCTGGGCCGTAATCTGTTCACCAAGCCACATCAGGAAAATCGTACCGGCCGTCAGCGTGATTGCAATAATCAGGATGTTGACCGGACTGGGATTGAGGATTGCAGCTTTCAGACCGATGGCCATGCCAATCGCCTGAAAGAAGGCCAGCACTACCGTGAGGTAGCGCGTAACCTGGGTGGTCTTCTTATGCCCGGCTTCGCCTTCCTTCGACCACTGTTCCAATGTCGGAACGACCACATTCAGAAGCTGAATAATAATCGCCGCATTGATATACGGGGTGATGGACATTGCGAAGATGGAAAACTTACTGAAAGCACCACCGGAAAAGAGGTCTAACAGGCCGAAGAGATTGCCGTTTGCGAATAATTGCTCAATCGCTGTCGGATCAACTCCGGGAACTGGGATATGTGTACCCATCCGGAAGATAGCAAACATGATCAACGTAAAGGTGATCTTCTGCCTAAGCTCCGGGATTTTCCAAACATTGCCAAGGGCTGAGAGCACCTCAGATCACCTCGACTTTGCCGCCTGCTGCTGTAATCTTCTCTTCTGCAGATTTCGTGAAGCCATTCGCACGAACCGTCAGCTTTTTCGTAAGCTCGCCATTGCCGAGGATACGGATGCCGTCCTGAACGTTCTTCAGGATACCGGACTCTACGAGCACAACCGGATCAACCGTTGCGCCATCGTCGAAGCGATTCAGCGTCTCGATATTGACCTCTGCAAACGTTTTAGCCCATACATTCTTGAAGCCACGCTTCGGAAGACGACGATAGAGTGGCATCTGGCCGCCCTCGAAGCCGGTGCGTACGCCGCCGCCGCTACGAGAATTCTGACCTTTCATACCCTTACCGGAAGTCTTGCCGTTGCCGGAGCCGATACCGCGACCAACACGGTTGCGATCTTTACGGGAACCAGCGGCTGGCTGTAATTCATGTAATTTCATCTGTGTGCACCTCCTGTTCTATGATTAGTCTGCGATTTCTTCAACTACAACCAGATGTTCAACCTTGTGGAGCTGACCGCGGATTGCCGGGTTGTCTGGGAGCTCTACCACAGAGTTGATCTTGCGCAGGCCCAGGGCGCGAACCGTCTTGCGCTGCGTTTCCGGGCGGCCGATCAGGCTTCTTTTAAGTGTAACTTTAACTTTTGCCATTTCACAGCCTCCTATTAACCTAAGATTTCCTGAACGGTCTTGCCACGGAGCTCTGCAACATCCTCAGCGCATTTCAGCGACGTGAGGCCAGCCATGGTAGCACGTACCATGTTGTTCGGGTTGGAAGAACCGAGGGACTTCGTCAGGATGTCATGAACGCCTGCCAGCTCGAGCACTGCACGTGCCGGGCCGCCAGCGATAACACCAGTACCTTTGGCAGCCGGTTTCAGCATAACCTTACCAGCACCGAAGATACCTACCATCTCATGAGGAATCGTACGACCATCGAACAGAGCAACCTCTACCAGGTTCTTCTTTGCATCTTCGACACCCTTACGGATTGCCTCTGGAACCTCAGCTGCTTTGCCGAGGCCAACGCCAACTTTGCCTTTCTTGTTGCCAACAACGACAAGGGCGCTGAACGAGAAGCGACGGCCGCCTTTGACGACTTTCGCAACTCGATTGATATATACAACTTTCTCCTCGAACTCAGGAGTTTCGTTGTCCATATTTCTAGCCATTCATTTACCTCCTTATATCAATGATTTAGAATTTCAGACCAGCTTCACGAGCGGCCTCAGCCAGAGCAGCAACACGGCCATGATATACATAACCGCCACGGTCGAATACGACCTCGTTGATACCCTTTGCGAGAGCACGCTTTGCGATTTCAGCACCAACAGCCTTAGCTGCTTCGATGTTGCCGCCGTAAGTCTCGACACCCTTATCCTGGGTGCTGGCGGACACTACGGTCACGCCCTTCTCATCATCAATAACCTGAGCGTAAATGTTTGCCAGGCTGCGATATACATTGAGGCGCGGACGAGCCGTGGTGCCTGCAATGTGGTTACGAACACGCAGATGACGTTTCTGACGTGCTTTATTTTTATCTGCTTTAAGAAGCACAGGGATTCACTCCTTTCTCGAATTAGTTTCTTATTTCTTACCCTTAGCGCCAGCTTTACCCTCTTTACGACGGATATGTTCGCCAGCGTATTTGATGCCTTTGCCTTTGTACGGCTCTGGCTCACGGAAGCTGCGGATCTCAGCTGCAACCTGGCCAACGGCTTCTTTGTCGATACCTTTGACCGTGATGGCAGTCGCAGACGGTACATCGAACTCGATGCCCTTCGGCGGCTCAACAACAACCGGGTGAGAGAAACCAAGGGACAGGTTCAGCGCGTTGCCCTTTTTCTGAGCACGATAGCCGACACCATTGATTTCGAGCTCCTTGGTGAAGCCATCCGTTACACCAACAACCATGTTGTTGATGAGCGAACGGGACAGACCATGGAGTGATCTGTGGTTCTTATCGTCGGAAGGACGCTCTACCTTTAAGATATTGCCTTCGACAGTTACTTTCATTTCCGGATGAATATGGCGGGAAAGTTCACCTTTCGGGCCCTTTACTTTGACCAAATTGTCCTCACCAAACGTAACGGTTACGCCAGCTGGGATTTCAATTGGTGCATTACCAATTCTTGACATCTGTACACCTCCTGACTATTTTCGATTACCAAACGTATGCTACGACTTCGCCGCCGAGACCAGCTTTGCGAGCCTGCTTGTCGCTCATGATTCCCTTGGAAGTGGAAATGATAGCGATGCCGAGACCGCCCAGAACGCGCGGGATCTCATTGTGTTTTGCATACTGACGAAGACCTGGCTTCGAAATACGTTTGATACCGGAAATAACCTTCTCACGGTTAGGACCGTATTTGAGGGAAACAGAGATAACACCCTGCTTGTTGTCCTCATTGAAGGCGTAGTCTTTAATGAAACCCTCTTCCTTCAGTACCGCTGCGATAGCGATCTTGATTTTGGAACCCGGAATTTCAACATTTTCGTGGTATACACTGTTTGCATTGCGCAAACGAGTCAGCATATCTGCAATAGGATCAGTCATTGCCATTGAATCGATATCCTCCTTTAATTGTTCTAAATAATTACCAGCTTGCTTTGGTTACGCCCGGGATAGCACCTTTGTAGCTCTGCTCACGGAAGCAGATACGGCACATATCGAACTTGCGCATATAACCATGCGGACGACCGCAGATCTTGCAGCGATTATAGCCGCGCGTGGAGAATTTCGGCTCTTTGCTCCACTTTTCAACCATAGATTTCTTAGCCAAGTTTCCTTACCTCCTTACGCTTTGAACGGCATACCCATAAGTTTCAGGAGCTCTCTGGCTTCTTCATCCGTATTTGCCGTCGTAACAATAACAATGTTCATTCCGCGGATCTTGTCGATCTTATCGTACTCGATTTCCGGGAAAATGAGCTGCTCGTTGAGTCCAATACCATAGTTACCACGACCGTCGAAAGCTTTGCCGCTTACGCCACGGAAGTCACGAACACGCGGTAAAGCAGCGTTCATGAACTTGTCGAGGAACTCATACATGCGCTGGCCGCGCAGGGTGACTTTGCAGCCGATTGGCATGCCTTCACGGAGTTTCCAAGCTGCGAGAGATTTCTTCGCACGCGTCAACAGTGGCTTCTGGCCAGAGATGATCGTCAGATCACTTACGGCCGAGTCCAGAGCTTTCGGGTTACCGACAGCTTCGCCAACGCCCATGTTGATGATGATCTTCTCAACTTTCGGAAGCTGCATCACGTTCTTATAGCCAAACTTCTCAGTCATAGCCTTGCAGACTTCGTTCTGGTATTTATCCTGTAATCTATTCACTAAATGCTCCTCCTTTCCTGATTATTTCGTCTGATCGATAACTTCGCCGCACTTTTTGCAAGCGCGAACCATTTTACCATTAACTTCTTTGTGGGCAACGCGGGTCGGCTTAGAGCAAGCCGGGCAGACGAGCATAACTTTGCAAGCATGCATCGGAACTTCTTTAACAAGAATTCCGCCCTGCGGAGCTTTCTGGTTCGGTTTCGTGTGACGTTTTACTTTGTTGACGCCCTCGACAACAACCTTACCTTTTTTCGGCATAGCCGCAACGACCTTGCCTTGTTTGCCTTTATCTTTACCGGACAACACAACAACGGTGTCGTCCTTCTTTACGTTCATCTTAACGAATGCCAAAATCGCACCTCCTCACAATTAAAGTACTTCAGGAGCCAGGGAAACGATCTTCATGAAGTCTTTATCGCGAAGCTCTCTAGCTACTGGTCCGAAAATACGCGTCCCTTTCGGAGTCTTATCATCTTTGATGAGAACAGCTGCGTTTTCATCAAAACGGATGTAAGAGCCGTCGGTACGACGCAGGCCCTTTACACTGCGGACTACAACTGCTTTAACGACATCGCCCTTCTTGACCGTGCCGCCTGGAGCAGCAGATTTAACTGCAGCTACGATTACATCACCAATGTTGGCATACTTACGATAGGAACCGCCAAGTACACGGATGCACATGATTTCTTTTGCGCCAGTGTTGTCGCCAACCTGCAGAATTGTTTGCTGTTGGATCATTGTTTGACCTCCTTCTTCCAGTTTTGGGGATTATTTTGCTCTCTCGATGATTTCTACAACTCTCCAGCGCTTCGTCTTGGACAGTGGGCGGGTTTCCATCAGGGAAACCTTATCGCCTACATGAGCATCGTTCTTCTCATCATGGGCATGGAATTTCACCGTTCTCTTTACCGGCTTCTTGTACAGTTTGTGCTGCTCGAGTTCCTCTACCGCAACTACAACTGTTTTATCCATTTTGTCGGAAATAACCTTACCGACTTTAATTTTTCGTACGTTTCTTTCGCTCATTAGGGAGCCTCCTTCCTTATGCATATCAGATTGCGATTAAGCCTGAAGCTTGGTCTCGCGCTGGATCGTCTTAATACGGGCGATCGTCTTTTTTACTTCTTTGATACGCATCGGGTTCTCAAGCTGGCCAGTAGCAAGCTGGAAACGGAGGTTGAACAGTTCCTCTTTGAGCGAAGCAAGTTTCTGGTTAAGCTCGTCAGCACTCATCTCACGAATCTCATTAACCTTCATTTACTTCACCGCCCTCTGCTTTAGTCTCTTTCTCAACGAACTTCGTCTTGATTGGCAGCTTATGACCTGCAAGGCGCATAGCTTCCTGTGCGATTTCCTTGGTTACGCCGTCCATCTCGAAGAGGACACGGCCCGGTTTAACAACCGCAACCCAATACTCTGGCGAACCTTTACCGGAACCCATGCGGGTCTCAGCCGGTTTTGCCGTTACTGGCTTATCCGGGAAAATCTTAATCCAGACCTGACCACCACGTTTGATGTAGCGGGTCATAGCAATACGAGCTGCCTCAATCTGGCGGTTCGTGATCCATGCCGGCTCAAGAGCCACAAGACCATACTGGCCATGGCTTACCGTATTGCCGCGATGAGCTTTGCCCTTCATACGGCCACGGAACTGCTTACGATATTTAACTCTCTTTGGTAATAACATTAAGCTTCGCTCCCTTCAGCTGCAGCAGTGCGCTGCTTTCTTTCCGGAAGAACTTCACCCTTGAAGATCCATACTTTTACGCCGATACGGCCGTAAGTCGTGTGAGCTTCTGCCGTACCGTAATCGATATCAGCGCGGAGCGTATGAAGAGGAATGCTGCCTTCACGGTAAGCTTCCTTACGAGCTATTTCAGCGCCACCGAGACGGCCGCCCAGAGCAACCTTGATTCCCTTGGCACCGAGACGCATCGTACGGCCAACAGCCTGCTTCATCGCACGGCGGAAAGCGATGCGGCGTTCGAGCTGCTGAGCAATGTTCTCAGCAACGAGCGTTGCGTCCATATCCGGCTGCTTGATTTCTGCAATGTTGATGTCAACACGTTTCGTCGTGTATTTCTTCAGACCTTCTTTGATCTGTTCAATGCCCGAACCACCGCGGCCAATAACCATACCTGGCTTTGCCGTATGGATGGTAAGCTTCAGACGGTTCTTGCTGCGCTCCGTCTCGATTCTGGACACACCGGCTGCCTGAAGGCTCTGCTTCAGATAGTCACGGATTTTAATATCTTCATGCAGGTTTACTGCAAAATCTTTGTCTGCATACCACTTAGCATCCCAAGTCTTGACGATGCCAAGGCGAATACCATGCGGATTAACTTTCTGACCCAATCCGTTTCCCTCCTTCTTAGTTCTTCTCGTCTACGACGATAGTTACATGAGACGTACGCTTCAAAATCTTGAACGCCTGTCCACGAGAACGCGGATGGATACGTTTCATCGTCGGGCCGCCATCAGCGAATGCCGTCTTGATGAAGAGTTTATCAACGTCCATATCGAAGTTGTTCTCAGCGTTTGCTACAGCAGAACGCAGAACCTTCTCTACTACTTCAGCGCCAGCCTTCGGCGTGAATTTCAGGATTGCAAATGCTTCTGCAATGTTCTTGCCACGGATAAGATCCAGGACTACACGAACTTTGCGCGGAGCAATGCGAACGAATTTAGCTACTGCTTTAGATTCCACAAGGATTCTCCTTTCGCAAAATTATTTCAGTGCAGTCTTTCTCTCTTCGCCACCATGACCCTTGAACGTACGGGTCGGAGCGAATTCGCCGAGCTTATGGCCAACCATATCCTCAGTTACATAAACTGGGACATGCTTGCGGCCATCATGAACAGCAATCGTATGACCTACGAAGTCCGGGAAAATCGTGGAGCTTCTCGACCAGGTCTTAACAACTTTTTTATCTTTAGCTTCGTTGAGAGCATTCATTTTCTTCATGAGGCTTTCTGCAACGTAAGGTCCTTTTTTGATAGATCTTGACAAAGTGTCTCCTCCTTTCGTCAGGCGGCATCAGGCTGCCTGTCGATTTCTATGATTATTTCGTACGGCCTCTGACAATGAGACGATCCGAAGCTTTCTTGCGACGGGTCTTGGCACCCATAGCGCATTTGCCCCATTTCGTAACAGGGTTCTTGCGGCCAACTGGGGAACGACCCTCACCACCACCATGCGGATGGTCATTCGGGTTCATCGCAGTACCACGGTTCTCCGGACGAACGCCCAGCCAACGGTTACGGCCTGCTTTACCAATCGTGATGTTCTCATGCTCCAGGTTGCCAACTTCGCCGATTGTTGCACGGCAGTTGATATGAACCTTGCGGAGTTCACCAGACGGCATACGGAGGAGTGCGTAATCGCCTTCCTTTGCCATGAGCTGAGCAGACGTACCAGCACTACGGACGAGCTGTGCGCCCTTGCCGATCTTAAGCTCAATATTATGGATAGTCGTACCAACCGGAATGTTCTTCAACGGGAGAGCATTACCAGCCTTGATGTCAGCGTCCGGGCCAGAAACGACCTGGTCACCAACCTTAAGACCATTCGGTGCGAGGATATAGCGCTTCTCACCATCAACATAGTTGAGGAGAGCAATGCGTGCGCTACGGTTCGGGTCGTACTCGATGGTAGCGACGCGAGCCGGGATACCGTCCTTATTACGCTTGAAATCGATCACGCGATAAAGACGTTTATGTCCGCCGCCCTGATGACGAACGGTCATACGACCCTGCTGATTACGACCGCCTTTTTTCGTCAGGCGCTCAGTCAGGGATTTCTCAGGTTTGTCAGTCGTGATCTCGTCGAAGGAAGCGACGGTCATGAAACGACGACCTGCAGAATATGGTTTAAAACTCTTTACTGCCACTTAAATTTACCTCCTTTTCTCAATTATGCTTCGAAGAACTCAATGCTTTCGCCAGCAGCGAGTTTCACGATAGCTTTTTTATAGTCAGGGCGCTTGCCAGACGTGCGGCCCATGCGTTTCGTTTTACCAAGTACGTTGACCGTGTTGACTTTCTCAACTTTAACATTGAAAACTTCAGCAACAGCTTTAGCAATCTCGATCTTGTTGGCTGCTTTCGCAACAACGAAGACGTACTTGCCTTCAGCCATAAGCTGAGTCGTTCTCTCCGTGATCAGCGGACGGATAAGGATATCACGTGCTTCCATTATGCGAATACCTCCTCGATACGGGTGATGGCATCCTTCGTGATGAACAGTTTGTCATTATTCAGGATATCAAAGACATTCAGACCCATCATGTTGATGGCTTTTACACCCGGAATGTTGCGTGCGGATTTCTCCACGTTCTCAGCTTCATCGGCAGTGATGAAAAGGACTTTCTTCTCTGCTTTGAAATCGCCAAGCATCTTAACGACCTGTTTCGTTTTCGGAGCTTCGAAATCGAGGCTGTCGAGAACTACGAGCTCACCGCTCTTAACTTTGTCGGAAAGTGCGCATTTAATTGCCAGACGGCGCTGTTTACGCGGCATGTTGAAGGCATATTTGCGCGGATGCGGTCCAAAGACCGTGCCGCCGCCAACCCACAACGGACTGCGCGTCGAACCGGAACGTGCCCGGCCAGTGCCTTTCTGCTTCCAAGGCTTGCGGCCGCCACCACGGACGAAGCTTCTCGTCTTGGTAGCATGCGTGCCCAGACGCTGTGCTGCTAGCTGCATTACAACGGCCTGATGGAGAAGACCTGAGTTCATCTCTACGCCGAAGATGCTGTCATTCAATTCGATATCGCCAACTTTGTTGTTGGTGATGTCATAAACTGCTACTGTAGCCATAATTTAGGTTTTCCTCCTTCCAATTAGTTTTTGCCCGGTTTTACGGTATTCTTAATCACAACGAAACTCTTCTTCGGGCCCGGAATCGCGCCCTTGATGAGAATCAGGTTGCGGTCTGTATCTACACGAACAACCGTGAGACGCTGAACCGTAACGCGCTCGCCACCCATACGGCCCGGCAATTTCTTGCCTTTGAGCACACGTCCACCAGGACCACTGATCATTGCACCAGTTGAACCCGGCTCACGATGGGATTTAGAACCATGTCCCATAGGACCACAGGCGAAGTTGTGACGTTTGATACCGCCGGCAAAACCTTTACCTTTGGAAGTACCAGTAACATCGACTAATTCTCCAGCACCAAATATGTCAACGCCGATGGAATCACCGACTTTGTATTCAGAAGGATCCTGAAGACGCATTTCACGGATAAATTTGACCGGCTTAACGCCAGCTTTATCGAAATGGCCCTTCATTGGTTTGTTCACTTTGTATTCTTTTACTTCACCGAAGCCAAGCTGAACTGAGTTGTAACCGTCGCTCTCGACCGTCTTGTTCTGAATAACAATATTGTTACCAGACTCAACAACCGTGACCGGGACAACTTTGCCCTCTTCCGTGAAGATCTGGGTCATGCCCAGTTTTCTACCTAAAATTGCTTTAGACATTCATTCCACCTCCTCGGATTATAATTTGATTTCGATGTCTACACCAGCCGGAAGGTCAAGGCGCATCAGCGCATCTACCGTCTTATTTGTCGGCTGCAGGATGTCGATAAGACGCTTGTGAGTTCTCATTTCGAACTGCTCACGGGAATCTTTATTGACATGCGGGGAACGCAAAATCGTGTAGATATTCTTCTCCGTCGGGAGTGGAATCGGACCAGATACCATAGCACCAGTCTTCTTTGCAGTATCCACAATCTTTACTGCGCTCTGATCGAGGGCTTTATGATCATAAGCCTTCAAACGAATTCTAATCTTTTGATTCTTAGACAATTGTTTTTCCTCCTTATCGTCCGGACTCTCGGCCCAAACATTTCTCCGTAACAGTTCCCTCGGACAATGCCGAGCCATCTGCCACGTCATCGCATTGGGGGGTACCATATATATTAAACCTTTAAATAAGAGCGGCGCGAGCGCCGCCCTTACCTATTGGCTTAATTGATTTGGAAATTAGCCTTCAACAATTTCCGTTACGCGGCCAGCACCAACGGTGTGACCACCCTCACGGATTGCGAAACGCAGGCCCTTCTCGATAGCGATCGGAGTGATGAGCTCAACGTCCATCTCGATGTTATCGCCAGGCATAACCATTTCCGTGCCTTCCGGCAGGTTTACCACACCCGTAACGTCAGTCGTACGGAAGTAGAACTGCGGACGGTAGTTCGTGAAGAACGGAGTATGACGGCCGCCTTCTTCTTTAGTCAGAACATAGACCTGACCTTTGAATTTCGTGTGCGGATGAATCGAACCCGGCTTGGACAGAACCTGACCACGCTCGATCTCTTTGCGGTCGATACCACGGAGCAGTGCGCCGATGTTATCACCAGCAACAGCGCTGTCGAGCATCTTACGGAACATCTCGATGCCCGTAATAACCGTCTGTTTCGGCTGATCCTGCAGACCAACGATCTCAATCGTATCGTTCATCTTGATCTCGCCACGCTCAACACGGCCCGTAGCAACAGTACCACGGCCAGTGATCGTGAAGACATCCTCGACCGGCATCAGGAACGGTTTTTCCGTATCACGAGTCGGAGTCGGGATGTACTCATCAACAGCATCCATCAGCTCAACGATCTTGGCCTGCATGTCAGCATCGCCTTCGAGAGCCTTCAGAGCGGAACCAACAACAACTGGAATGTCATCGCCCGGATATTCGTAGCTGGAGAGCAGCTCGCGAACTTCCATCTCTACGAGCTCGAGGAGCTCCGGATCGTCAACCTGGTCAACCTTGTTCAGGAAGACAACGATTGCCGGTACGCCAACCTGACGTGCGAGCAGGATATGCTCACGAGTCTGCGGCATCGGGCCATCAGCAGCGGATACAACGAGGATAGCACCATCCATCTGAGCAGCACCAGTGATCATGTTCTTGACATAGTCAGCATGGCCCGGGCAGTCAACGTGTGCATAATGACGGTTTTTCGTCTCATACTCAACGTGTGCCGTGTTGATGGTGATACCGCGCTCGCGCTCCTCTGGAGCCTTATCGATATCAGCATAGTCCTCGAAGGAAGCTTTGCAGCCTTCCGTCTGGGACAGAACTTTCGTGATTGCAGCCGTCAGCGTCGTCTTGCCATGGTCAACGTGACCAATGGTTCCGATGTTAACATGCGGTTTAGTTCTTTCAAACTTTTCTTTAGCCATTTGTGTTTTTTCCTCCCTTATTCGCCTTTGTTCTTAGCAGTAACTTTTTCGGCTATATTTTTAGGAACTTCATCATAGTAAGCTACTTCCATGCTGTAGTTCCCTCGGCCCTGAGTTTTGGAACGGAGATCCGTCGAGTAACCGAACATTTCGGACAACGGAACGAATCCGTTGATGACCTGAGCACCATTGCGCGCTTCCATACCATCGATACGGCCGCGGCGGGAGTTCAGATCGCCGATGACATCGCCCATGTATTCTTCTGGAACGACAACTTCGACTTTAACGTACGGCTCAAGCAGAACTGGGGTACCTTTCTGTGCACCGCTCTTGAATGCCATTGAACCGGCAATCTTGAACGCAGCCTCAGAGGAGTCGACTTCATGGAACGAGCCGTCGAAGACAACGACCTTGACGTCAACTACCGGATAACCAGCAACAACACCAGTCTCCATAGCCTGTTTTACACCAGCCTCGATCGGGTTGATGAATTCCTTCGGAATTGCACCACCGACGACCTTGTTCTCAAAGCTGAAGCCTTCACCCGGCGCCTGCGGAATGAGTTCAAGCCAGCAATGACCATACTGACCATGACCACCAGACTGACGAACGAACTTACCCTCTGCCTTGACAGAGTTGCGGATCGTCTCACGATATGCAACCTGCGGCTCGCCGACTTTGCAGTCAACATGGAACTCGCGGAGCATACGGTCAACAATGATCTGCAGGTGAAGCTCACCCATACCAGAAATGATTGTCTGACCAGTTTCCTGATCGGTACGGACGCGGAACGTCGGATCCTCTTCAGCAAGTTTCTGAAGAGCTATGCCCATCTTCTCCTGGTCGTTCTTCGTAGCTGGTTCAACAGCAACGGAGATAACTGGATCCGGGAATTCCATGGACTCGAGGATGATTGGATGATCTTCATCACAGAGCGTATCACCAGTTGTCGTGTCCTTAAGACCAACAGCAGCGGCGATATCACCGGAATAGACCTTTTCGATCTCCTTACGGTTATTGGCATGCATCTGAAGGATACGGCCAATACGCTCTTTCTTGCCCTTCGTGGAATTGAATACGTAGGAACCTGCTTCCAGAATACCGGAGTAAACGCGGAAGAACGCCAGTTTACCAACGTACGGGTCAGTCATGATCTTGAATGCCAGTGCGGAGAACGGCTCGCTGTCGCTAGACGGGCGATGATCTTCCTCACCGGAATCCGGATTCACACCAGCAATCGGCGGAATGTCCGTCGGAGCCGGCATGTAATCAACGATTGCATCGAGCAACGGCTGAACGCCCTTGTTACGATAGGAAGTACCGCAGGTCACCGGAACCAGTTTGCAAGCAACTGTGCCCTTACGGATAACCTTCTTTACTTCAGCTTCGCTGATTTCTTCACCACCGAGGTATTTCTCCATGAATTCATCGTCGAGCTCAGACAGAGCTTCGAACATCTTCTCATGATATTCCTCGGCAATATCCTTCATGTCGTCTGGGATAGCAACCTCATCTTCGACTTTGCCCAGATCGTCTTCATAGACGATGGCTTCCATCTTGATCAGATCGATGATGCCTTTGAACTCATCCTCAGCGCCGATTGGCAGCTGGATAGGAACTGCATTTGCCTGCAGACGTTCATGCATCATCTTGACAACATTGAAGAAGTTCGCGCCGGTAATGTCCATCTTGTTGACATATGCCATACGCGGAACATTGTATTTCTCAGCCTGACGCCATACGGTCTCAGTCTGAGGCTCAACACCGCCGCGAGCGGTCAAAACCGTTACAGCGCCATCGAGAACACGAAGAGAACGCTCAACTTCTACCGTGAAGTCCACGTGACCCGGTGTATCAATAATATTGATACGATGGTCATGCCAGTGACAGGTGGTTGCAGCGGAAGTGATCGTGATACCACGCTCCTGCTCCTGAACCATCCAGTCCATGGTGGCTGCGCCATCATGAACCTCACCGATTTTGTGGTTTACGCCCGTGTAGAAGAGGATACGCTCAGTAGTAGTCGTTTTACCGGCATCGATGTGAGCCATGATACCGATATTACGAGTTTTTTCAAGGGAATACTCTCTTGCCACTTTTAATATCGCTCCTTAAATGTACAAAATGAAAGGATTACCAACGATAGTGAGCGAATGCCTTATTGGCCTCGGCCATCTTGTGCGTATCTTCCTTCTTCTTGATTGCTGCGCCTGTATTGTTAGCAGCGTCCATGAGTTCGCCAGAGAGGCGCTCATCCATGGTCTTCTCACCACGGAGACGTGCATAATTGACGAGCCAGCGGATGCCGAGCGTCATACGACGATCCGGACGAACTTCGACCGGAACCTGGTAGTTAGCACCACCAACGCGACGTGCGCGGACTTCGAGGACCGGCATAACATTTTTGAGAGCAGTCTCAAAAACTTCCAGCGGATCTTTACCCGTCTTAGCACGGATAGTCTCGAATGCATCATAAACGACGCGCTCAGCAACGCTCTTCTTACCAGAAAGCATTACCTTATTGATAAATTTCGTAACCGTTTTGTTGTGGTACACCGGATCCGGCAGTACGTCACGCTTAGGTACGGAACCTTTTCTTGGCATTGTTTTACCTCCTTATCATAGTCTTCATTAATGAAGCTGTGTTATTTTTTCTTGGCTTTTTTCGCACCGTATTTCGAACGGCCCTGACCACGATCCTGCACGCCGGCAGTATCGAGCGAACCACGAATGATGTGGTAACGAACACCTGGCAGATCCTTAACACGACCGCCACGGATCAGCACAACACTATGCTCCTGAAGATTATGACCAATACCCGGGATGTATGCGGTAACCTCGATGCTGTTCGTCAGACGAACACGAGCAACCTTACGCAGAGCCGAGTTCGGCTTCTTTGGCGTAGACGTGTAAACACGCGTGCAAACACCACGTTTCTGCGGGCAATTCTTGAGTGCTGGTGCTTTGGACTTCTCCTGCATGCTCTTTCTGCTTTTACGAACTAACTGGTTAATAGTAGGCATACATGCAC
Source organism: Selenomonas sp. (assembly GCA_018052705.1). Lineage (GTDB taxonomy): Bacteria > Bacillota > Negativicutes > Selenomonadales > Selenomonadaceae > Selenomonas_A. The sequence continues at coordinate 22,529 of JAGPMW010000009.1, forward strand.
CTCCTTCCTTCATATTGAGAATTTATTATTTATCAAAACCTCAAGACAATGCCTTGAAGTTTTTAACAAATAGACTAGGAAACTACCTCAGGACCGCTGCTGCCGCTGCGCTCACTTCAATGCCGCAGGCTTTTCCAATATCCTGCATTGTTGAAGTCTCATCCATCAGGACATGACATTCCTGACAGAGTGCTTTCAGTGGCTCAACCACCCGGCTGTCTGCATCGCTTCCGACAAAAACAGCCTCAGCACTATTGCGCTTCACAGCTTTGCTGACCTGCTTGATACCAATCACCCGATTGGCATTTTTCAGTGTATCCAGTGTCATTGCTTTCACTCCCCTGTATCACTAAATCATGCGCTCAAATCAGGCACTTCTATATATTAGCACCCACTAAAATGCTTGTCAACACTTTATTTATAAAGTCTTACGTGTACACTCTGCCTTGCGTATCATAAATGAAAATAAATTTATTCAGGGCCTAAATAAGTCTCTCGCAAATGAAAAAAAGCAGCGAAGATGACTTTTCATCTTCGCTGCCTGCAGCATATAACAATATGATGCGATTATTTGTTAGCCGCTACTGTTTTTTTCGCTACATCGACAACATGCTCAACCGTGAAGCCAAACTTGTCAAAGAGCAGCGGACCAGGTGCGGAAGCGCCGAAGCCTTCCATGCAGACCGTCGCACCATCAAGGCCAACGTATCTGCCCCAGCCGAAGTCAGTCAGTGCTTCGATTGCTACGCGGGCACGAACAGTCTTCGGCAGAATGCTCTCTTTATATTCAGCAGTCTGCTGCTCGAAGAGATCCATGCAAGGCATCGATACAACGCGGACATCAATGCCAGCCTTAGCCAGCTCAGCCTGCGCGTCTACTGCCAGTGAAACTTCTGAACCAGTACCGATGAGGATACCGTCCATATTGGCTGCATTCTTCGCTTCCGATACAACATAAGCACCTTTCAGCGCTTCTTTGCCCGAACCAGCCAGCTGCGGCAGATTCTGACGAGTCAGTACGAGTGCCGTCGGCGTCTTGCTGGAGGTAACAGCCAGATACCAGCCAGCTGCTGTCTCCGTAGCATCTGCCGGACGGAATACATTGACATTCGGCAGTGCACGCAGCATAGCCAGCTGTTCAATCGGCTCATGCGTCGGACCATCTTCGCCAACACCAATGCTGTCATGCGTAAACACATAGGTCACTGGAATCCCCATCAGAGCTGCCAGGCGAACCATCGGTTTCGTGTAATCGCTGAATACAAAGAAGGTACCAACATAGGTCAGCAGTCCACCATGCAGCGTAATGCCGTTGGCAATTGCTGCCATCGCCAGCTCACGGACACCGAAATGCAGGTTGCGGCCCGCATAGTTTTCCTTGCTGAAGTCGCTCTCATCATTCATGTGCGTCTTATTGGAAGGTGCGAGGTCAGCACTGCCTCCAATCAGCTGCGGGAGGATATCCTTCAGGCGGTTGATCATCGTACCGGACAGGTTACGCGTTGCCTGCGGCTTATCTTCATAGGCCCAGAAATCTTCATTGTTAAGCAGGGCTTTGGCATCAACCGGTGCATGGAAGTTCTCCCAACGAGCTTTCTCAGCCGGGAATTTCTCACAGTAGTCAGCAAACAGCTTGTTCCACTGAGCCTCAGCAGCTTCGCCTTTTTTAGCCAGCTCCTGATAGTGGTCGTAGACAGACTGCGGGATATTGAATGTCTTCTCCGGTTCCGGCCAGCCCAGGTTCTCTTTGAGCGCTTTGACGTTGTCATCACCCAGCGGCTCGCCATGAGCACTAGCCTTGCCCTGCTTAGCCGGGCAGCCGAAGCCGATCTGTGTCTTGACTGTGATAAAGGACGGATGCTCCTTATCTGCTTTGGCAGCTTCAATTGCCTTGCCGATTGCTTCGAGATCATTGCCATCTTCGACCGTGATCGTCTGGAAGCCGAAGGCTGCCAGACGAGCCTGAACATTTTCCGTGAAGGCGAGATCCGTGCTGCCCTCAATCGAGATCTGATTGGAATCATAGAACACGATGAGTTTCGACAGTCCGAGTGTACCAGCCAGAGAGAACGCCTCAGAGGAGATACCTTCCATCATGCAGCCGTCGCCGCCCAGTGCGAAAGTATAATGATCTACGACATCATAGCCTGGCTTATTGAACGTAGCCGCCAGATGAGCCTCAGCCATAGCCATACCGACAGCCATGCCCATGCCAGCACCCAGTGGGCCAGTCGTTGCTTCAACGCCCGTCGTATGACGGTACTCCGGATGACCCGGAGTCAGCGAACCATCCTGACGGAACTGTTTCATATCGTCCAGAGTCAGACCATAACCATAGAAATGCAACAGAGAATAAAGCAGCGTCGAACCATGGCCGCCAGACAAGACAAAACGGTCACGATTGGCCCAGTTCGGATTCTTGGCATTATGATTCATATGATTGCCCCACAGCTCATAAGCCATGGCAGCACTGCCCAGCGGCAGCCCCGGATGTCCGGACTTTGCCTTCTGGATGGCATCAGCCGCCAGAACACGGATTGCATTTACACAGGTCGTATCGATATTACTCAATGTGTATCTCTCCTTATCACTTGAAACATTATAACTATCAACTATCCATGCACCATTCTACAAGATTTTAATAAAAAAGTATAGTGCATCTAGTTATTCCCTGAAAGTTGTTTTATGGCTGCTCCTCTGCTGTCTCAGATTTTCTCGCTGAACGGGCGCAGGTCCGGCCGAAGTTCAAGCGCACGCCCCATATAGACATGCTGGATATCCGACTGTTTGCGCTCGGTATCCACCAGCAGCAGCACACGGATGCAATGATCAATTGCCCCGTCTACTTCCATCTGCTGGGTGTCAAACAACGGCACCATATCAAAATCTGGCAGCTGCCGGGCTCCACGTGTGGGGAAACCAGCCGTCAGATCGCTCGTTGTACTGAAGATACAGGCACCAATATCCGCCGGCGTGATCTTGTTACGCCGCAAAATCTGCGCCAACAAGATTTTTGCTGCCTGCCAGATTTCCTTGTCGGTATCCTCGCCTACGGTAATTGCACCACGAATTCCTCTCATGTTATTACCTCCTCACGCTCCCTTGTGAATGTCCCAGATAATCCTGAGGCTCAAAACAAAGGCTACTAAGTATCCCAAGAATCCAAGCAATGGAATCTCCATAATCTTGGGCGTCATCTGCGTTGTGCATATCGTGCTCGATCCAAGCAGTAAGGCCGCCACCAGGACGGCCAGAATAATCTTGTTGAACATCTGGTCCAGTTTGCGAAGCGGTTCCTCCGATCCAGTCAGGTCAAGATTCACTTTGGTCTGCCCGCTCATGGTCATCTTCAGTATATCCGAGATTTGTTCCGGGAGCTGGGCCGATTTTCTAACCAGCCGCATGCTTTCGCGTTTTGCCTTGCCCAATTCTTCCTTCCAGTCGAAGTTTTTCTTGTAGTCCAGGGCAAGACTTTTCGCAAATATCTCCACAAAGCTGATTTTAGGGCAGCAGAGCCGCATCACGCTCTCTACCGTCAGCACACCACGGGCAAACATCGACAGCCCCTGCGGACAGGCAATCTTATGTACCCGCATGAGATTCATGATCTGCCGGGTCAGCACCCCCATCTGCAGTTCGCTGAAGTCCAGACTGCTGTACTGTGCCAGCATTGCATCGATATCCTGATACAATGCGGTGTGATTGATCCGGCCGCGAACGACTCCCAATGACAACACTGCGGCCTTCATCTCAAAGGTATCATGCGTAGCCAGCGCATAGACGGCTTTACGGATCGCCATACGGTCACGGCCGGACAACCGCCCCATCATACCCAGATCCAGCCATACAATCCGTCCATTACGAATCCAGATATTGCCCGGATGCGGGTCCGCATGGAAAAAGCCGTCCTCGATGATCTGCTTGACATAGTTCTCTCCGAGATGACGCCCCATCATGTCAATATCATAGCCCTTCGCACGAAGAGACTCGAAATCGTCAATACGTATACCATCAACGAACTCCATAACCAGAATATGCTGTGTGGACAGCTGACGAAAGACCCTTGGACTCGCAACATAATCAACTTCACAGTTCAGGTGCTGGAACTCCTCGATATGGTCTGCCTCCATCAGGAAATCCATCTCCTGTTTGGCAATAGTCCACATCTCATCCAGCACCATATTGAAATCAATGACATCCTGCGAAGGACTGAGCACCTTGATCAGCGTAGCCGCCCGCTTAAGCAGGACAATATCCTTGCTCATGATCCGATAGATTCCTGGGCGCTGCACCTTGACCACGACTTTCTCGCCGCTTGTCAGCACCGCACGGTGCACCTGCGCAATACTGGCCGACCCCAGTGCCTCCTCATCAATAAAGGAAAACACCTGATTCCAACGGCGGTTGTACTCCTGCTCAATCACTTCCAGAATGACAGCAAACGGCAGAGGCTTCGCCGAAGACTGCAGCTTCATGAGCTCATCGCAGTAGTCTGGCGGCAGGAAGTCGGGGCGCATGCTCATAACCTGTCCGAGTTTTACGAAGGTCGGTCCGAGATCCTCAAGAATCATCCGCAGTTTCTCCGGTGTCATCCCCCGGACCACTTCCCGTTTACGCAGGACAGCGACCATCTCACGCAGGCGCGCTGTAGCGCTCGCGTCTTCTATTTTATTTTGAAAGAATTGTCCCAGCATAACAGTCTGGCTCCCTTGATGAAAATGGATACGGATAGTAAATTATTTTTTATATTTTTCCGCCAGCTGCTGTTTCACCGTCGCATTAGCCAGGAACTCATCATACGTCGTTACACGATCTACGACGCCGTCCGGCGTAATATCGATGATACGATTGGCAATAGTCTGGACAAACTCATGGTCATGCGAAACAAAGAGCGCCGTTCCCTTAAACGCGATAAGACCGTTGTTCATTGCTGTGATGGACTCCAAATCCAGATGGTTGGTCGGCTCATCCAGCAGCAGTACATTGGAACCGGAAAGCATCATACGGGACAGCATGCAGCGCACGCGCTCACCGCCAGACAGGACCGTAGCCTTCTTGAGACTTTCCTCACCGGAAAACAGCATCCGGCCAAGGAAGCCGCGGACAAACGTCTCATCCGGGTCCTTGGAATACTGGCGAAGCCAGTCGACCAGACTCAGATCAATTCCATCAAAGAACTCGGAGTTATCCGATGGCAGATAGGCCTGTGTCGTAGTGACTCCCCACTTAAACGATCCTTCGTCCGCTTCTTCCTCGCCCATAAGGATCTTGAACAACATCGTCTTGCCAATACTGTTCGGCCCGACAAATGCAACCTTATCGCCTTTTTTCAGTGTGAAGCTGACATTTTTGAGTACCTGCTCGCCATCGACAGTCTTCGAAAGCCCCTCGACCTGCAGCAGCTGATCACCAGCCTCACGGTCCGGCGTGAATGCAATATACGGATAGCGGCGGGATGACGGACGGATATCCTCGACCTGAATTTTGTCGAGCAGCTTCTTGCGGCTGGTAGCCTGCTTGGACTTGGCCGCATTCGCAGCAAAACGGGCAATAAAGGTTTGCAGTTCCTTGATCTTCTCTTCTGATTTCTTGTTCTGCTCTTTCTGCAGCTGCAGAGCCAGCTGGCTGGACTGATACCAGAAATCATAGTTACCGGCATACTGGCGGATTGCGCCGAAGTCAACATCGCAGATATACGTGCAGACCTGATTCAGGAAATGACGGTCATGAGACACAACAATAACGGTGTTCGGGAAATCAGCCAGGAAATTCTCAAACCAATTAATGGACTCAATATCCAGATGGTTGGTCGGCTCATCGAGCAGCAGGATGTCCGGGTTGCCAAATAAAGCCTGTGCCAGCAGGACGCGGACTTTTTCCGTAGCCGTAAGCTCAGCCATCTTCATTGAGTGCTCGTTTTCCGGGATACCCAGACCATTGAGCATACGGGCTGCTTCTGATTCCGCATCCCAGCCGTTGAGCTCAGCAAACTCAGCCTCAAGCTCGGAGGCCTTCATGCCGTCTTCTTCGGAGAAATCCGGTTTGGCATAAAGTTTGTCTTTCTCGTCCATGATCTCAACCAGACGCTTATGTCCCATGATGACGGTACGCAGGACCTCATAATCATCAAAGGCATAATGGTCCTGTTGCAGAACAGCCAGACGCTCGCCCGGCGTGATCTCGATATTGCCGCCGCTCGCCTCGATCTCGCCTGAGAGCAGTTTGAGGAACGTGGACTTGCCGGCACCATTGGCACCAATAATGCCATAGCAGTTGCCCGGGGTGAATTTCAGATTGACGTCCTTATACAGAACGCGTTTACCAAACTGAAGGCTCACATTGTTGGTTGTAATCATAGTTGCTAATAATTCCCTTCTATATTTGAACTTGTTAATTACTTCATCAGCATGGCACGGAAGATGCTCATGATGCTCTGGCCATAACTATAGCCAGGCACAGCCCAGCGGCCGTTGAGATCATCCCACGTGCCCAGCGTCTGCGCGCCATAAGAAGAACGGACCAGACTGTACCGTGGGTCCACTACTGGTTCTGCCGGCGTACGGGTGGAGACATAAGCCAGTAAATGCTGAATCTGAGCCCGCACGCCAAGCTTGGCCGAGTCAAAATAAGCTCCCTTTACCTGACTGCTGGTTGTCCCCAGTCCACAATAGTTATTCTGATCAGGGGTAACCGTACCACCGTAACGGAAAAAGCCAGTCTCTTTCAGTGCCTGCGCAAATGCCACATCCGGGCGGATTCCCTCGCGCGTCCCTTCCTCATAATAGTAAGCAACCAGTTCCTGTGGCGTTACCGATATATTCGGGGTAGGATTGACACTCAACAGATAGCTTACACATTGCTGCTGACTGGCCAGCGGCGTACCAATAATGGAGTTGTCATAAGCCGAGACCGTCGCCGGCACCGATGGCATTGCGGGACGCTGCTCGACAGGGTCCGCCGCTGCCGGATGGAGGATTGCATCAATGCGAGCCTCCAGTGTATGCGTTCTGTCAGTCTGGCGCTCAACCGTACGGCTTTCACCGATATTGATTGTCCGCTGTGTCTCAACTTGCGTCTCAAGATCTGGAGAAGCTCCCATATGACGCGCTTCTCCAGCTGTTGGCAGCAACAATACGGTTGCCCCCAGCAAGGCTCCGGCAACAATAAATTTCGGATAATGATTCAATTTCACGAAAAGTACACCCCTTGATTCTCTCACAAACTTTCTTCTAATCGCAATTTCATTTATATGGTTCCATAAAGGAAATACAGCAAAAACAATAAGGACAGCAGCCACGTCCCGCAGGGTATGCTGCGCCATCGTCCACTACAGACAGTCAGCAGACACCAGCAGATCAGGGCACTGCCCAGACCTGCCGTAACATTGCCCGAAACCGGCATAACAACGATAAGGCTGACCGCCGCAGCCATCTCCGGCAGTTCTATATGACCTGCCGCCGCCCCCCACGAGGCAATTCCGCGCCGTATGAGCAGAAAACCGCTGACCGTCAGGACAGGTATGGCCATGACAGGAAAATCAGCTAAACCAGCCACCACAGGCTCAGAAAACAAAGCCAGCAGCAGCAGTAGTCCGGCAGTCAGAAAAAACTTCCGGCCCTGCCCGCCACTCAGAATGCCCCCAGCTGAAGCCGGAGCGATGGTAACAGGCAGTGTTCCCAGTAAGCTGCCAAGCAAGTTGATACCGAACAGTACGGATACCGCCTGCGGTTTTCGCTCGGAAACGCCCGGACAAAAGGCCTCCAAGGTTCCCCAATGCAGAACACTCAATGTCAGCAGCATGGTCATTCCGGTGCCCAGCATCCGAACGGCCTCTGGGACCGATACTGCCGCAGGGTTCAGCTGCAAAACAGTACAGTCCAGCCCCTCAGGCTGAAAAAATGGGGCCGCCGGCAAGACCCAAAAGCCTTCGGCAAAAGCCAGAACTGCAGTAATCAGCATTCCATAGAACAAGGCACCTCTGACCTGCAATCCCAGCAAAGCCAGCGTTATCAGTATCCCCAGCAGCCCGAAATAGGCCAGCGGGTCCTGAAAATTACCTAACATGGCAAATCCATAAGCTGACGGCAGGATCAGATGTCCCTGCGTCAGGCCCATGAGCACGAGCATTCCACCAATCCCGACAGGCAAAGCCTGCCAGATTATCCGTGGCAGGCTTTGCGGTATATAGCGGCCAAAGGCTGTCTGAAACAGTACTGCTCCTGCCACGGAAACAAACGCTCCAATCCCCAGCAGCTGCTGCCAGCTGAGCCCTTGTGAGATCCCCACAAGATAAACCAGCCAGCCAGCCAACGCCATATCCGGTGCTGCCAGCAGCGGAATACGCAGCCAGGCCAGTGCCAGCATCCCCAGCAGCATAGTCACTATACAGGCAGTGTATGCCCCCGTAAAGGGCATTCCCAGCTGTGCCAGCAGATTTGGAACCACTACCAGCATCGCTAAAAGCGTCCCTGCAGCGGTTCCTCCTGCTCTAAGCTGCGTCTGCCAGCCCGTTTCTGCCGACTCCTTTGCGGTTTGATTGGTCATGAATGGCTCACCTTTCCCATAGTAATCAATATTATTCTACCACAGGAACTGAAAAAATGACAGGTTCTCCGAGTATTTTCAGTATTTAAGACTGGTTTGATGCTATAATGGAATCGTCTATTTTACCAGAATCATACATATCCTATCATATAAAGGAATATTAGGAGGAATCTGCTTGAAAATCAAGAAATCTATGGGGATGGTCAAAGCCGGAGCGGCACTGGCGATTGTCCTGCTTTTTGTCACGATCCATCTCATCAACCCGGCTTTCCTGCCACATATGGCCGGTCTGCTGGCCCGTGGTGATATTCAGGAAACGGCCGCCTATATTGCCTCATTTGGCCCATGGGCTATCGTCTTCAGTTTCCTGCTGACACTGTTCGTAAATGCACTGGGATTTCCGCCGGCAATCATCTTCTCTACTGCCAATACCCTGATTTTCGGCATTATCTGGGGCATTGTCTTATCGGTTGTCGCCGAGACAGTCGGTGTCGCCTTCAGTTTTCTGCTGCTGCGATTCTTTTTCCGCGATGCAGCCGAAAAAATCATCAGCCGGAACAAAGCATTAGCCAACATCGATAAATACAGCGGCAAGCGCGGTTTCGTCATCATGCTGATCGCCCGAATGGTTCCCTATTTCCCTTCCATCATGCTCAATGCTTTGGGCGCACTTTCCGCTATGCGTTTCGCCGACTATGTGCTCGCTTCCTTCGTGGGTAAATTCCCTTCCACAGGCATTGAAGCGATCATTGGCCACGATGCGATTACACAGCAGCAAGATCCTACCCGGCTCATCGTGGTCATCGTCTTTGCGATAGTTCTGATTGCCGGCGCATGGTGGTACGAAAAACGGGCTCTGCACAAAAGCAAGGCAATCTCAGCCCCCTGCTCAGGAAAAACAAAAGGAGAAGATTAACATGGACTTGACGCGCAGAACCTTTCTGAAACTGATGGCCCAGATCGTACTAACGGCCGGTCTGTCCTCTCATTTTCCACGCCTGGCCGAGGCCGCAGATACCGGCACAATGCCAATCCAGTACCTGCGGCAGATCATCACTCACGATTCCCGCACCTCACGCACAATCATGTGGCAAAGCACGGTCAGCCTTCCGGACTGCCAGGTTGAATACCGGCCCGAGGCGCAGCGTCATTCTATAGCACAAGCGGCCAGCCTGACCAGCCTGACAGAGGACAACACGACAAACTACTTCTATAGTGTCACGCTGACCAGCCTCCAGCCCGGAACAATCTACTCCTATCGCATCGTCGATGCCAGCCGGGCAACAGGCTGGTACACGTTCAGCACTGCACCAGCCGCCCCCGAAGCATTCTCGGCGCTTATCTTCTCTGACTCGCAGTGTGCCGAAAGCTACGCCGACTGGCAGCAGAACCTGCAAGCTGCCATGGCCAGACATGCCGGGTGTCAATGGATAGCCACCGTCGGCGACCTGACCGATAACGGCCAGTCCGAATGGCACTGGTCGAGCTTCTTTGCCGCTATGGGCGCAATTCCAGCCAGCATGCCCATGGTCCCCGTCATGGGCAATCATGAATGCTACGGACTGGACTGGAAGTTCTGTCTTCCTATGCGCTATCTGAAATCCTTTGTCCTGCCCGCCAATGGCCGTCAATTGCAGGGCTATTATTACTCGTATGATTACGGGTTCATCCACTTTATCGTTCTCAATACCCAGCTGCTCGAGCTGGCAGATTTCCAGCCTGGGCTGCTAGATGAGCAGCTGCGTTGGCTTAAACAGGATGCCAGCTCACATCACCAGCCCTGGCAGGTCGTACTCATGCACAAGGATGTACTGGCCTACGACGAATATCAGGCCAGAACCAAAAAGGCCGGCGGCATCAGTGATGTCGGCCACGCCTTCATGCCTGCCTTCGATGCCATTGGCATTGACCTCGTGCTCACCGGTCATATGCACACCTATCGCAACCGCGGACATGTCAAGGCCATGAAACCAGCCACAGATGGCCCCGTCTATATCATGGGCGGTCCCATCGGCAACGAACAGTACCACGTTCCAGCAGATCCGGTCTATGACCGCACGGCCATCTATCAGCCGACACCAGAAAACTACCTGCTGCTGCAGAGCGAAAAAAAACAGCTCACCATCACGGACTATACCGCAACAGGTGAACTGATTGAACGATTTACCTTATCAAAATAACAGCAGACTCAACAGGAGCTTTCGCCCAGAATCGGGTGCCGGACTGGACGCAGGCTCCGTATCCGGACCAGCCGCAATGCCTCATGCATATCGACATCATCACGGATTTCACCGGACTCATAGACACAAATGGGATGGTCTGCCCCGATCTCGCTGCCGGGCATATAGACATACTCGCTGTTCTCATTATCGCCGAAGATCACACCGGATTTCAGCTTCGATTCCACCATCATAATTGGGTTCCCTCTCAAAACATATCTTTTTTCCATAATGCATAGGCACCGGCAATGCTGATGCCGAAGGCAATAACCATCACATAAAAGAAGCCATATCTATCATCCGTAAACGGCACCGGCACATTCATTCCAAAAAAACTGGATACAACCGTCGGTATAGCGATGATGATCGTCATCGCCGCCAGGAATTTCATCATAAGGTTCTGGTTGTTGGCAATGATCGAGGAAAAAGTATCCGCCATACGGGCCAGGATCTTGCTGTACATCTCGACCATTTCCTTGGCCTGCTTATTCTCAATAATGACATCTTCCAGCAGATCTTCGTCTTCCTCATAGGCTTTGAGGATGGGAGTCATCGCCTCATTGTTGCGCATGCGCAGCAGCTTGTCGAGTACGGCTCCGTTTGAGCGGATTGCCGCATTGAAATAAGTCAGGCCCTTCTGCAGTTCCAGCAGGCGCATGATCTCGCTATTGCGCATATCGTAGCGCAGCTGATCCTCGATATCATCCGAAAGTTTACTGATCTGACGCAGATAGCGCAGATAGAACGTAGACGACTTATACAGGATCTGGAACAGGAACCGGGTTTTTTTATAAGTGCGGAACAGTTTGGCCGTCCGCTCATTGAACTCCGCCATCACTGGCGTTTCCTCGAGACAGACTGTTATAATATAATCGTCCGTTATAATAATTGCCAAAGGCAAGGCATCGTAGCTGTCCTGTCCACGGCATACGGCCACATTGGTCAGGACCATGACCGAGTCGTCCTCGATATCCGTATGCGAGCGCTCCTCATCATCCAGCGCGGACCGCAGGAAGTCCGGATCAACCTCGGTAAGATTGCTGACTACTTTCAACTCATAAGGCGTCGGATCGACAATGTTGATCCAGGCGCCTTTTTCAAGTGTCTTCAGCGTAAGCTCCTGCAGTGGACCGCTCTCCATGGATTTAAAAATCTGAAGCATGGTTGAGTGTCTCCTTTCATTCCAAAGGAAACAACGCCAGCTCAGACCAGCTCGCTATCACTTACAGGCTGGCAGAAAAATGACGAGATTTCCTTACATGGTTTTGTCTTGCATCGTTTGGGATTCGCCGTATCAGGGTGATCGTCCATTCTCCTCACCAGCCTTTCTTTTCCAGAGTTTCCAAAATTACAACACGATCCATTATATGCCAATTCTACTGCATTTGTCCACAAAAATCTTACACGCCAAAAAGCCTTCCGGCCGGCGGCTGTAAGCCAGATATCTGAGATAATCTGCCTGCAGCCAGCGAGCGGAAAGCCCTTTTTTGCTTTATGAAAATATAGACACTTAGAGTTTAAACTTATTGATAGCCGTCTGCATATCCGCAGCCAGATTAGCCAGTGCCTGAGAAGCAGCTGCGATCTCTTCATTCGAGGCCGACTGTTCTTCCGTCGATGCCGATATGGTCGTGGTATGATCGGCGGTTTTGCGACTGATCGAATCAATAGAATCCACCGCCGCCACAATATTACCGGCCCCATCCGAGACCGAGTTGACGGAGCTGCTGATCTCATCGACCTTTTCCTTGATGCCGTTCACCTTGCGCATGATCTCCTCAAACTGAACACCAACATCCCGGATGGCCTGAGTTCCAGACTGTACCTCGCCAGTTCCCTGTTCCATTGCTGCCACAGCACGATCCGTATCCTGCTGGATCGTCAGAATACGTTCCTTGATCTGCTCAGCCGAGGTCTGCGACTCAGCTGCCAGCTTGCGGACTTCTTCTGCCACTACCGCAAAGCCACGGCCATGTTCACCGGCACGGGCAGCCTCAATAGCAGCATTGAGTGCCAATAGATTCGTCTGATCGGCAATCGAGGAAATCGCCTCGACAATCTGCCCGATCTGTTGGGAATTCTCGCCCAGAGTACGGACAACATCGGCTGAATCCATAACACTCTTCTCGATATGCTCCATTTTCTCCGTCGCATCATTCATAAGGTGCTCGCCCTGCTGTGCAGCCTCCGACGTACTGAGTGCAGCTTCCGTCACCTGCCGGGTTCTGGCCGTCATCGTCGTAATGTCCGTGAACACCTCATTGACATTCTTCTTAGCCCCATCAATATCGCCAAGCTGCTGATTCATCCCCTGAGATACCTCGCCGACAGTCTCAGCAACATGGACAGCTGCTCCTGCAGACTGCTGCGCATTAGCCGTCAGTTCCTCCGAGGAAGCTGCGACCTGCTCCGAGGTTGACGCCATGGTTCCAATGAGCTCTCGCAAATGCTGATGCATCGCATTAAAGGCCCGCGTCATTGAGCCAATCTCATCCTCAGAGGTCACCTGCAGCGCATTAACCTGCAGATTTCCATCGGCCAGCTGCGCTGCCTGCGCTTCCAGCGCCACAATCGGCCGCGTAATACGTGCTGCAAACTGCAGACACATAAATACGATCAGGAACAGTCCGGCGATAATCAGAATACCGTAAATCAGCTTGAGGTGATTTACAGCAGCAAACACAAAATCATAGGGAATAGAGATTCCAACCAGCCAGCCTGTAGTTGGCACGGTCGTATAGCAGAATACCTGCTCGCCATCGGCATTCTTATAGGTAAAATACCCGTTCCCTTTCTGGAACATCGTATCCAGCTTATCACCGATACCCGGGATATCTATCTTTAGCCTCTGACATCAGTTTTTCCTGACCAGAAGTTGCCAGCAGCTTACCAGTCTTCTCAATGATATAGCCCGTCCCCTCGCCACGATACTTGATCTGCGCAACACGTTCTTTCAAAACATTAAGCGTGATGTCACCGCAGATTGCATCAGCGAACTGCTTGTTCGGACCATAGAACGGCGCAACAGCCGAAACGACCAGATCGCCTGTACTCTTACTGGTATAGACGTCCGTGTAGACCGTCTTGCCCGCATTACGCGCCTGTGAATACCAGGGGCGCGCTTTTGGATCAGTCTTGCCAGTCTCATCGCCGCTCTTATACGGCAGGAACATCCCCTGCTCATCACCGCGCGTCATCTCCTGAATATCTTTATCCGATGCCGCAACAGCCAGCAGATGCTTCATGTCAGCTGCCGACGGATTCATGCCGGCAATGCTCATTTCGGTCATAATATCAGCCTGTGAAGACACCGGCTTGGCCTTTTCCCTCAGCCAGCCATCCAGCGATTCACCCTCAGCACGGACCATCGCCGCCATCTCGGCATTGACACTCTCTTCCAGATTACTGTAGGCCGTAAAATAGCCAATAATTGAGACCGCAGCTAAAATAATACCGACTACACCAGACAACACAATGAATTTCTGTTTTATCCCCATTGCATCTCACTCCTTTTCCTCAAAAAACTACTACATCCTATTACCTCTAGTAGTTCAAGAACAACGAAGAAAATCCTTTATTCATCCCGACAAAAAAGCAGCCATTTCTGGCTGCTCAGAACTACCAAATGGTGGAGATGAGGAGAATCGAACTCCTGTCCGAAATACATCCACATCACGAAGCACTATCGCAATAGCCTGAGAATGCAGGCTTCATAGGAGCGGAACTCTGAGATTCAGAGTTCTCCACCACCTGTTCTTGCAAAAAACAGGAAAACTACTGTGTTTATTTAAGACCTTCAGCCCTGCTCACAGCTGGCGATACCGAAGGGGCTATCTGAGCTAGGCTCAGGCAGCGAATGCGTAATCGTTTTCGTCAATTACATTTGTGGCCAGGAGTTAGGCTTCATGACCGTGGGCCTGCGAACTTCGTGGCTTCAGTACCCCGTCGAGACCATTACATCCCCACGTTGTGTGAAATACGGTATCCCTTACCGTACTCCTAAGTATACGTCACCAAACGGCTTCCTGTCAAGGAAATACTTATAAACCGCACGGCGTATAGTAGTTTAATGATGCCCCATATAAAGTCTAATTTCAAAGGTGTTGTACTTGGCTTGACAATTCGCCATACAAATCATGTACACCCTCTTCGGTTAGTCTAAGCTAGCCTTGAGTCCAGTAGTATTGGCAACCATCCAAAACATATTCATAAGAAATCCGTCATCATATTTTATCATACTGTCAGTACAATCTCTTGTTACTCCGGTTCGTCCTTTGCTTACAGCTTTACACAATACAACCTTTCGCTTTCCATTCTTTTTATACGTTTGAAACGTAAATGTATATTGTGTCAAGGAACCAGGCCCACCCGATGGAGCCACACCTCCGCCCGTTCCGTAGACTAAGCACCCTAATGTTGCTACATTCCCGTCAATTGTATAGTAACAACTAGATTGATCCAAATAAAAAGCCGATGCTTCATTAGCACCTACCATAGGATATTTGCCGTACAAGGGTGCATGCTCTCCACCACAACGAGCTGTAGGTATATTTTCATTGTCAGCAGAAACGATTGTTGATCCACTAAATAACGTCCCTGCAACAATAGCAATACTGAATACTTTTTTTAAATCCATTTATCATTCGCCATCCTTTACTCTATCGAAAATCTCTTTTACTATTATACGCCTGATCAGCGAAATTAAAAAGCAAACTTCTCCCAAGATAGAGTCACCCACCTTAATCTGTTGCTCTTGTATTGACGAACAAAAATACGAAAAAGTCTCTGACAGTTGCATTCTGTCCATTTTTTCGTTAGGATTATAGTATTGTATAATATTGAAAGGATTACCTTATGACGACGAATATTACCAGACATTCCACGATCCTGTTAAGCAGCGGACATCTTCTCAATGATTTCTACTGCAATTTTCTGCCGGTTCTGCTGCCGATCATCATGCCCCGGCTCGGCCTTTCCCTGACCCTTAGCGGCCTTATGGTCATGGTGATGTCGATCACCAGTAATATGCTGCAGCCGGTCTTTGGCTATCTGCTAGACCGGCACAACATGAGCCGGCTGCTGATCCCGGTTATCCCGTTCGGTGCAATGTGCATCTGCGCGATTGGTTTTGTCACGACCAAGTCAATGCTCTTCCTGCTGGTTGCACTGACCGGATTATCGGTATCGACCTTCCACCCGCTCGGTTCGGCACTGCTTGCCAAGACTACTGCTGCCAATCAGCAGGGCAGCTCTGTATCCTACTATATTGCCGGTGGTAATATGGGGTATGCCTTTTCGCCAATTGTGCTGGTTGCATTTACAGCCCACTTTGATCTGACCGCACTGCCCTGGCTTATTCTGCCGAGTCTGTTGCTGGCATTCCTTTACTGGCGCTCCAACCTATCGTCAATCAATACCTGCTCCGATTTGGTCGATGCCGCGCCAGTCCAGCTGCGTCAACAGCTACTCAATCCCGCCATCCTGCGCCTCAATCTGTCGATGGGGCTGCGCTGCTGGACGCATGTCTCCGTCTCTACTTTTCTGCCGCTGCTGCTTATTGGCGCTGGCTATTCCGCATTCCTGTCAGGCACGCTGTTGACCCTTTTCCTGATTGGCTGTACGATTGGCGGACTGATTGGCGGAGCTCTTGGTGACCGGTTCCGGCATAAGACAATCATCACTGCCGGTCTGATTCTGAGTTTCTTCCCCACCTGTTATTTCTTCCTGCATCCGGGAACAGAGCCCCTCTCGCTGCTGGCACTTTTCCTCTCCGGCGCCTGTCTGCTGGCACCACAGCCCAGCTCTATCGTATGGGCGCAGCGCCTTATGCCAGCCAATACCGGCATGGCCTCTGGACTGATGATGGGCTTTTCCTTTGGCCTTGGCAGTATCGGCACCGCCATCACCGCGGCCGTCGCAGACCATATTGGTCTGACCACTGCTCTGCTGCTGACCTCGCTGCCGCTGCTGCTGGGTGCAGTTGTATCATTCCTGACCCCGGAAAAATGATCGTATAAAGGAGGAGCATCAACCTATGGATTTCCGAACCTCAACCGGCATGTCAATCTGCCGGACCGCCCGCAAACTGCATCAGCATCTGGAGCACTGCTTCCAGCCCTACGATGTAACGCCCGGCCAGTGGTCACTGGTCCGGCAGCTCCAGGAAACCCCGGGCATCAGCCAGAAACAGCTGGCCGACCTGCTGGAAAAAGATCAGAACAATGTCAAAGCTCTCGTTGACCGGCTGGTTCGCAAAAATCTGGTTGAGCGCCGCCGCAGCCTTGAAGACCAGCGGGCTTTCGAGCTTTTCCTGACAGCCCACGGCCTTGCCTGCTTCGACCGGGTGGTCTCGGTGGACGATACCTTCATGGATTCTGTTCTGACCGGACTTTCACCAGCGGAAATCGATACCTTCACCCGTCTGCTGCGAAAAATCGAAAACAATGTCTCGGATTAATTCCGGGATTTTTTCTTGCTGATAATACGTTAGCGTAGTATACTTTGATCTGTAAATATGACTCGCTAATCACAAGGGGGATTAACTATGAACAAGAAACGTTATCTGCTGCAGGCTGTGCTGCTGGGATCTATCCTGACGC
Organism: Selenomonas sp.; assembly: GCA_018052705.1. Classification (GTDB taxonomy): domain Bacteria; phylum Bacillota; class Negativicutes; order Selenomonadales; family Selenomonadaceae; genus Selenomonas_A. The sequence goes on from JAGPMW010000009.1 coordinate 39,891, forward strand.
TGGGCTCTGCATCGGCTGCCATGACGGCAGAGGCTGCCACAGGTCCGGCCAAAGCAGAAAGCAAGGTTCTGAATGTTACACCGACAAAGACCGAGGTCAGCTATATCCCGGACATCGTCTACAGTCAGGTGCCGTCACGCGGTTTCCAGAATATATCCCTGCAAATGGATATTCTGCAGCCAAAGACAGAAGCAAAGAAGCCGGCGATTCTGTTCGTCACCGGCGGCGGCTTCATCAATGCCAACCGTGCCAACGGGCTGCAGCTGCGTGAGAAGCTGGCCGATGCCGGCTATGTGGTTGCCAGTATTAATTACCGGGTAGCCCCGACAGCCACCTTCCCGCAGCCGCTGGAGGATGTGAAATCTGCGATCCGCTACCTCAAGGCTAATGCCGATAAATTTGGCATTGATGCGCGCCGCGTCGGTATCGTCGGCGGCAGTGCAGGCGGCTATCTGTCAGCAATGGCGTACAAAGGCCTTTGATAAAGGTGACAATCTGAATTTTGATAGTACGGTCCGCTGTGCAGTGGATCTCTACGGGATCTCCGATCCGACCAAAATCGGTGCAGATTTCCCGGCTGATGTCCAGAAAAAACATCAGTCTGCCGGCGCTACCGAGGCTCTCTGGGTCAATGGCAGCCCTGTTTTCGGTGGTAAGGATGGCGGCATTCTGGCCGACAAGGAAACGGCAGAGAAAGCCAACCCGATCCACTATATCAGCAAATCATCGGCACCAATGCTGCTGATGCATGGCACAGCCGATACCGTGGTATCCCCGAGCCAGACCGATCTGCTCTATCAGGCCCTGCAGCAGAAGGGCATCGAGTCCGAGCGCTATGTGATCCCTCATGCACAGCACGGTGGCGTGTATTGGGTTCAGGACAATGTCATCGATGTCATCACGGCATTCTTCAATAAGCACCTGAAATAAATTTCCCCATAAAAAAGGCTTGCACCAATCGACGGTGCAAGCCTTTTCTCATAAATCATTCGTCTGATATTTCCATGGCAACGGGTACTGCGACAGTCTCGCCGCTCTGCAGCAGATACAGGTACCGTTCGCCGACAGGACGCTGCAGAATAGCGCTGACCGCCTCGCTGTAGAGATCGACCTGAATCTGATAGCGGCGCAGGGCCTTTTCAGGGCTGGGATTGCGGTCGGTCTTATAATCTACCAGAACCAGTGTACCAGCTTCATCCTCGAACAACAGGTCAATGACTCCCTGCGTGAATACCTGCTCATTCTCATCCTGAACCTCCGGATAGAAACGTTTCGCCATTAGCATCCGGCTGAACGGCAGCTCGCGCCAGACCTGCCGGGCCTTGCGCAGCCGCTGACCAACAGCCGACTGGATAAAGGCCTGAATGCCTTTGATATAGACCACATCCCGCTGCCCTGGCTGCAGAATGCCACCGGCTTCCAGTGCCTCGACCTGCTGCTGAATCCCCGCATAGCTGATATCCGCATTCCAGTTAATATGCTGCATGACCGTATGCATGATGGTTCCGCGTTCACTGGCGGACAGGCGGCTGGTTTCCTCCTGCAAGAACCGCGGCTGCGGCCAATCCTGTAGTTCCTGCTCAACCGGACTGTCTGCTGCCATGACCAGCATCTGCTCCGAGGGCGCCGTCAGCTCCGCTGACTCAAAGGCCGCAAAACGATGCTTGATTTCTGTGACCGTGAGCTTGGCCGGTACATGATCCAGTCCGCGCAGATCATACCGCCAGTTCAGGCAGTGCTCAACCTGCGTCTGGGCATCCGTCGACGGCATCGGCTGCAATGCCTCAACTGCCTGCAGCAGGGCATCGGCCTGATCCTCTTCCTGCGATTGCTGCCGGACTTCCTGATCCGTCAGGATATGGATTGCAAAGTGCGCATCGGGCTCAATATCCAGCCATTCCTGATGCTCCTGTGCCGTCTCCTGTCCGGCCGGACTGGCATCGGCTGCCAGTTCCCGCAGCGCCTGACCATCCGCATGACGAGCCAGTGCCGGAGCCACCCAGTCAAGATAGCTGCCCGCCTGCCGGATCTGTGCGTCAGGCAGCTGCGGCTCCACGCTGCCCACATACTTGCACCAGCCCTGGGCTTTCTTTGCCGCTTTATCCGCAGCGATCACCCCAGTCAGGATCAGCTTCTCGCGGGCACGGGTCATTGCCACATAAAGCACCCGCATCTCTTCGGCTTTGGACTCCTCAATGATACGCGACGAGATCGTCTGCCAGGGCAGGGTCGTATAGATCTGCCGTCCGACGGTTGAACGCTCAACCAGTTTGGGTCCAATGCCCAGCTGCTGATGAAGCAGAAAGGTTCCCTTCGCATCTCTGGTATTGAAACCCTTGGCAGTATCTGCCACGATGACAACCGGAAACTCCAGCCCCTTGCTCTTGTGGATGCTCATGATCCGTACAACATCCTCACTCGCGCCAAGCGTACGCGCAACTGAAAGATCCGTATCACGTTTCCTCAGATCCTCGATGAACCGCAGGAAGCGGAAGAGTCCCCGATAATTTGTACGCTCATAGTCAGCAGCACGGTCGGCCAGCATACGCAGATTGGCCTGCCGCAGCAGGCCTCCCTTGAGGCTGCCAACATAATCATAGTAGCCCGTATCTCGATAAAGGGTCCAGATGAGTTCCGGTACGCTGTGGCTCACCGCATAGCTGCGCCATCCCGCGAGCTCCTGCTGAAATGCCGCCGTACGACCAGCCAGATCGACCGACAGCTTTGTATCGGCCGAGAAGCTGGCCAGCAGGCCGTCATAGAGATCTCCATCCTCAGCCGACAAGCGTATCCCGACCAGTTCCTCCATCGAAAAACCGCCAATTGGCGAGGCCAGGACGGCTGCCAGCGGGATGTCCTGATGGACATTGTCGATAACAGACAGCAGCGCCAGTACAAGCCGCACCTCTGCTGCCTCAAAATAGCCTCCGTCCACATCGGCATAGGCCGGAATGCTGTTCTTCCGCAGCGTTTCCAGCAGGGTATTTGCCTTGCCGCGGACCGCACGCAGCAGCACGGCGATATCGCGGTACTGGATAGGCCGGTAAGCACCATGCTCCCCGCGGTCCTTATCGAATACAACCGGCTGACTGGCCATAAGCTCCTGAATGCGGTCTGCAATATGCTGTGCCTCGAGCCCAAAGCCCTCCAGCTCATCAGCTGCGGTCTCCGTCTCATCATCATCTGCTGCTTCTGTATCCACAGAATTGCCGGCATCAGTATGCCCGCGCAGGACAAGATCCAGTTCCATCGGCCCCTTGAGCGTATGCGCCGGATCGGGATATTCTTCATACGGCATTCCCGGATAGAGCTTGCTGCGCTCATCGTACTCAATCTCGACGGCTTCGCGAGTCATGACCTGATCAAAAACATAGTTGATCGGTGCGAGCACTTCAGCCCGGCTCCGGAAGTTTTCCTTCATGGTGATGAGCTGATCCAGATCATCTTTGCCCGGATGAAGCGGATAGGTATCATACTTTGCCTGAAAAAGATAGGGATCTGCCAACCGGAAACGATAGATGCTCTGCTTGACATCACCAACCGTAAAGCGGTTGTTCTCGCGGGCAATCAGACTCAGAATAGCCTCCTGAACGCCATTGGTATCCTGATACTCATCAACCATAATGGTTGCCAGCTGCTCTCTCAATGCCAGCGCCGCATCAGTCGGCACATACACCGGTGGTGTCTGCTGCAGCCCGTCCGGATCGGCGCAAAGAATCTCCAGCGCATAGTGCTCCAGATCATTGAAATCGAGGATATTGCGTTCTTTCTTGGCCGCCTGCAGTGCCTCAATAAACTGGATCGTCAGCTGTGCATAGGCCCGCACAATCTGTCCGCAACGGCTGATGTGCTCGAGGATCTCCGCCTCGCTCTCACGCAGGTATTTATCCGAGAACTCGGCCTTGAAGGCCTTCTTGACCTGATTTCGCTGGGCATCAAACGCCTCGCGTATGGACGGATAGTCGTCTTTAAGCGTCTTATAATCCTTGCCCCGCAAGGCTTTCCATTTCATCGCTGCCGCCTGAGCGATCAGCTGATCCCAGCCGCCGGCAAGAGGCTGCGCCTCGTAGTGCCGAAGACTGCGGCGGATTGCTTCGAGCTGTTCGAGATCCTCCTGTACTACAGCCACATATGGCTCCCAGCACTGCTGAAGATCCGCTGGGTCGGTATCATGTACCAGCAGGCAGATTTCATCATAGGCGCGGATCACCATATCGAGGGTGCGGCTCACAGCAGGCAGTGCCGCCTGCATCCATTTGCTGTCGCCAAGACTCTCCACGGCCTCATACTCGGCCTGCTGCCGCTGCAGCCACGCAACAGGGAATGGCTGACTCTGGCAGAACTGGTAGAGCTGCAGCACCGCCTCATAGATGGCCTCATCGCCATGATCGCTGCCATAGTCGTCCGTAAACGAAATAAACGACTCCCAGTCCGGCAGTTCTTCCGCCCGTTCCGGCCGCTCATACTGCTGCTCCAGCAATGTCTCCAGCGTATCCCGTTTGAGCAGCACCATCTCCTGCTCCCCAGCCAGACGAAATTGCGGGTCAACGTCAATAGCTTCAATATGCTGCCGGATGACCTTCTGGCAAAACGAATGGAACGTACAGATATTGGCACCAGTCAGCAGCACGACCTGCCGTTCCAGCCGGTCAGCCAGCTTCACGTCATCCACCTGCCGGAGCGTTGCCTGCAGGGCTGTCTCGATTCGCTCCCGCATCTCTGCAGCCGCAGCATTCGTAAAGGTCACGACCAGCATCGCATCGACATCAAATTCTCCATCAATCAGCTGCCTGATGATGCGGTCAACCAGCACGCGGGTCTTGCCGGAACCAGCTGCTGCTGCGACCAGAATATTCTTTCCCCGTGCGTCAATCGCTTTTTGTTGATCCTGGGTATATGGCATGAAATAATTCCTCCTTGCCCGTACACTGGGCCATCTGGCGTTCCATGAACTCTTCATCGAAAGCCCCGATATCGCGGTACTCATAGCCCGGTATCTCCGGGTCAAAACCGCAGACATCCTGATAGGCACAATATGTGCAGGCATTACGGTCTTTCTTATCACGCTGCCGATACGGACTGACCCGGATATCTCCGCTAAGGATATCGCGGCCGGTATCGCGAAGGATATAATCCACATAGGACAGCAGCAACTCGAATTCTTCTTTGGTCCGCACATAGTGGTTCTTCTTCGTATTGGCATCGAACTCACCATCCTGCTTCACCGATGGCTTGATGTAATTCAGTCCCGCATCAATCTGCCGGATGACATCCATATCGGCCAGCACCCAGCCCGGCATACAGAGTTTCGCATCGACCTTCTTCTGCAGCTCCTCCTGACTGAGCTTCTGCCCGGATGTGATCAGCGGATTCTGAAGGAAGGCATAGAGCATGCCGGCAGGCAGCCTGTCCTCTCCCTGCTGGGCCAGCAGCTGCTGCGCCACCAGCACATAGACCAGCAGCTGCAGCTTGAGCCCATAGTAGACCTCAAAGAGGTTGATGGCAGCCTGTCCGGTCTTGTAGTCGATAATAAGGAAATACGGACTATCCGGCTGGATATCGAGCCGGTCAATCTGCCCCTTGAAAGACAGGCTGTATCCGTCACCAAGCGGCAAGGGCGTCAACTGAACGGCATCGTCCGCATGACCGAATGATTCCTCGAAATATGCCGGCTGGAACTCCGACAGAGCCGCCCAGGCCGACAGATGCCCGACAGCCTGCTCAGCAGTCTGCCTGATGCGGCGCTTGAATTGCCGGTAGTCTGCCCGGCTCAGCAGGATCTCACTCTGAAGCCTTGGTGCCAGCGTATCGACAAGCTCCTGACAAATAACCGGACGCTGCTCTGCGGGGACTTCCTGCCAGCGGCCCTGATAATCCTGCCGTACCCGCTCGCCGTATTCCTTCAGCACAGCATGCAGCAGCTGTCCCAGATCCATACTGCGGAACTGATACATCCGACGCTCCTGCAGTTTGAGTCCATAGCTGGCAAAATGCGCAAACGGACACTGCCGGAACTTCTCGAACTGGGTCACGCTGCCACGCAGGCTTTTCCCCCGCAGATAGATGGCCCGAGCCAGCTCCGGCGGCAGCTGCTCCTCACCTGCCCGGGCAAACAATCCCGAAAGCGCGAGCTGCAAGGGGCGTCTCAATTCTTCCTGCTGCAAGGCCCAGTTATAAACATCCTGCCAGAACGGTTCCATCTGCTGCAGCTCCTTCTGTCCCCGCAGCGCATTAGCCAGTCCTGAAAGTGCAGGGCGGACAGCAGAGAGCTGCAGGGCATCCTGCCGGCCAAGGGTTGCCAGCGGTATTGACAAGAAACTCTGTTCCTGTACACCGGCAAAATCGACCAACAGACGACGTACCAGCGGCGAAGGCTGCAAGCCGCTGCCCTCGCTGTCGGCCAGAGCATAGGACACCCATAGATACTCGCTGGCTTCGTTGAAGCCGCGATAAAGCAGGAATTTCTCCCCGAAACTTCGTTCCTGCCCCCCACGCGATATGGTCCGGGCAGGACTGCCGCTATCAGCGACAGCCTTCAGCGCCTGATCCAGATGCAGACGGTCTGCATCCGTCAGCAGTCCCTGCTCGACCGACCGCCGTGGCATGATGCCCGCATTGGCACCCAGGATATAGATAGCCCGCGTATTGTCGAGGCTGTTCTGATCAAAGGAAGCAATGGTCACATAGTCAAGCCCCGGCGGAATCAGCGAGATCTGCAGGGCATCAAGTCCATCGGACAGCACAGCCGTAAAATCAGTCAGCGTCATCGCTTCTTCCCCACTGATCTCGACCAGCTGATCAAAGAGCCCCATCGTATCGGCCCATATCTGCCGGTGCTCTGCGGCATCAGCCAGACGTCCATCCGCCTCAGCCAGTTTCGTCCAGTCAGAAAGGTGCGCGGGAACCTCGAGCCGCACCAGCAGCTCATAGAGCGCCGTCGTCAGTTCACGCACATTTTGAGCGGCATGAACAGCCGTGTCCAGCTCGGCCAGTGACTCCATCGCCTGACGGCGCAGGCCGTCAATACGGGCCAGTGACTGCTGCGCTTCGTCGTCTGTCTGGTCTCCGTCCTCATCGAGGGAATACCGGCGGTGCCAGCTCCAGTCCTCCGGCTGGGTCCAGCGCCCCCGGCCCCGGATACCAAATTCAAGTACATAGTTCTCGAGCTTATCCACATCATCCCGCACCAACGGAAAAAAGCCGGTCCGCAGGCAGCGGAACACCGTCTCATACTGCCAGTTTCTCGCAACCACTTCAAGTGCCGAACGCATGAGTTCAGCCAGCGGATGATGAACGCTCGGACGTTTCCCATCCACAAAGAACGGAATTCCATAGTCCTGCAGAACCAGCCGAATGATATCCTCATAGGCATCCCCGTCGCGAATGAGCAGTCCGATTTCCCGATAGCGGTACCGTTTCTCACGCACAAGACGCAGGATATCCGCGGCAACGGTCTCCACCTCAACACGACGATTCGCCGCCTCGACAATTCTGAGCCCATCGAGCGCCACCGCGGGAACCGGACCGAGCCGGAACAACTGCTGCTCGAGCTGCTGCAGCACCGGGCGGGCTGCTGCCCGCCAGTGTTCCTGTAATAATGTCACGGGGTATCCAAACAATGACCGCGGCGCTCCGCCCTCCAGCTCCTGACACAGACGGCAGATGCTCTCCATTGTCTGGTAGGAACGGTGGAACAGCCCTGTTTCCTGCAGGTTCTCTGGCAGCTGCAGGTCGACCGTCTCTCCCTGACATTTGATTCCTGCCATAGGCAGGCTGATATGAACAGCGGCAGCCGTCTGCAGCAGGGAGGCCAGCACCTCCATCTCCTGTGGATTGAAGAACAGGAAGCCATCCAGCCAGACCTCGGCCCCCTGCAGCAGAGCAGCTGCAGGAATTTTTTGGGCCAGCAAAGTCATCATATCCTCAGCATCGTTGGCCCGGCCAGCCATCGCCGCTGCGAACTCATCGGTCAGCTGCGACAGCTCGTTCACCTTGCCAGCCAGACGGCTGCTGCCCTCCGGCATACATCCGGCCGCCTGACGCAGCACATCTGTCGTAAGCTGATAGCTCTTCATCTCCTGAATAGCTTCTGACAAGCTCTGCGTGAAGCCACGCTGACGGGCAGAGCGCGCAAAGACACTCAGGTCCCTGGCCTGCTGATGGTGTACCAGCAGCTTGCGCAGCAACAGCCGGCGCCCGACTTCGCTGATGCGCGGAATATCGGCCCCGCCGGTTTCCAGCAGAACCTGCCGCGCAAACCGCCGAAATCCGAACACATAGGCCCGGAAAAATCCCTGTCCCCGCCCCTGCAGAGCTGCCAGCTCGCGTTCGACCTTGTAGGTCATATGTTCTGGCAGCAGCAGGATCAAAGCCGGTCCCAGCGGTTCCTGTTCCATTTTCGCTTTCATGGCCGCCAGACAGGCACGTGTCTTGCCGGTCCCGGACCGCCCAATGATAAAATCCAGTTTTGCTGTCATTTCGTTCCTCTCAGTTTTCTATGGTCCCGATCACAAAACGGGCATTGCTGCCGCCTGTACGGGATTTCGTAACTTCCAGCCGGGCCGGAATGCGGTTCTTCAGCTCCTCTACATGGGAGATGATTCCGATAAGCCGGCCGCTTTTCTGCAGTTCAAACAACGCATTCAATGCAACATCCAGTGTTTCGCTGTCAAGTGTCCCAAAGCCTTCATCAATGAACATGGTATCGAGCCGGATTCCACCTGCATAGCTCTGCACAACATCCGCCAGCCCCAGCGCCAGCGCCAGCGAAGCCAGAAACGACTCGCCGCCGGATAGGGTTGCCATAGGCCGGGCATAGCCGGAGTAGTTGTCGAAAATCTCCATATCCAGACCGCCCTGTTTGTTGCCGCTTAGCCGCTCGCCGGACTGCAGCTCATACTGTCCGCGGCTCATGATGACCAGCCGCTGATTGGCAGCCTCCATGACATCATCCAGCAGCGAATGCAGCACATAGGTCTGGAAGGATATCTTGTTACCACTCTTGCCCGCGGCCAGCTCCGACAGATCCGACAGCAGTGTGAACTCCTGCGACAGGCGGCCGCCCTTCCCTGCCAGCTTGCTGATCTGCTCGCGGCTTGCCCGAAGCTTCTCGAGATCCGTCTGCGCCTTGATCCATTGCTCATGCTGTATCTTCCATTGCTCATCCGCCTGACGGGCAGCCTCTTCCAGCTGATCCATATCAGGACGGGTCAATGGTTCGGTCTCGATCTGCCAGTGTTTCACCGCTTGTCTGGCCGCATGCAGCGCCCTGCTGCGCTGGTCGATTTCCTCACGGATACGCTGCCGGCTGGCTGCTAGCGCCCACTCCCCCTCGAGGGCCTGCTCATAGGCCGCAAGCGTTGCAAAACCAGCTTCTTCGCGGCGCTGAGCGAACGCCTGCCGGCTCAGATCAGCCTGCTGCCGGCTCTCCATCAGTTCCTCTTTTTTAGCCAGCCACCGCGCCTGGATATCCGCATGATTCGTAGCGCATTGTGTTGCCTGCGCCTGCGCTTCCTTCAGGCATTTTTCCATAAGCAGCAGCTCCTGCTCCTGCTGCTGAATCTGCTGCTTAAGGCTGGCTGCATTACGCACGCCCTCAGGCAGCTGGGTTAGTTTCTGCCTGACAGCTGCCTCCGCCGCTACTGCCGCATTATCAGCCTTTCTCGTCTGTTGTGCCTGTTTATCGAGTTTTGCATTCAGCTCCTGCAAGGCCTTTTCCTGCTCAGCCAGCTTTTCCTGCTGCCGCTGGCAGGCTTCTGATGCCCTGACAGCGTCCTTCGAGCCCTGCTGAGCACGAACAAGCTCTGGTCCAATGACACTGCTGGCACGGATTTGGTCGATTGCCCGGCCATTTAACAGCGTCTCCTGCTTTGCCAGCAGCGACTGCAGGCCGCCCTCATCCCGTATTGCCAGCCTTCTTGCTGACTCCCAGCGCTGATTGAGCGCGTCATTTGTCTCTTCCTGCTGCCGAATCCGCTCATCCGTAACGTACCCGGACACCGCCTTTGCCAGCCGTGGATGCTCCGTCGCACCACAGACGGGACAGGCCTCCCCCGGCTGCAGATGCTCAGCCAGGATCGCCGCGCGGGCTGACTGTGCCAGCTCCCGCAGCTGCTTCAGCTCCTCAAGCAGCTGCCGATACTGACTGGCCAATTCCTGCTCTTTCTGGCGGCTCTGTGCAGCTGTTTCCCTGGCCCGGTCAATATCAGCGGACAGCTGTTCGAGATTTTCTGACTGCTGCTGCTCAGTCTCCAGCCTTGCGACTATGGCCTTAAGTTCACTGGCCTGCTGCCCCTGCAGCTGCAGCTGCTGACAGGTAGCGCGCAGCGAACCGATTGCCAGCTGCGTTCTGTCTCGCTCCTGTCGCAGCAGCTGCTCAGCCGCCTGCTGCTGCCGGGCAGCATTGCGCAGCGACTCAGCCTCAGCCTGCTGCAACGCCAGCGATTCGACCGAACTCTGACAGCTGCGCAGCCTGCCCAGCTCCTCCTGCCGCCGTTTCCGCTCCGGCTCTTTTTCCTGCACCTGCGACAGCTGCACCAAAGCCTGTTCTTTGGCTGTCCTGGCGCTCCTGCCCTGCCGGGTAAGCAGCTCCAGCTCCTGCTCCTTGACAGACTGCTGTTGCTCGTTCTGGCGGAACTGCTTCGCAATATCTTTGAGTCCCGCCGCCCGCTCGGCCTGTTCGAGCTGTGCCTGCAGCTGCTCATCAGCTGCCGCAGCCTGCACTCCGGCCTGCACCGACTGGCGCGCCTGCTCCAGCTCATCAAACTTCATTTTCGCCATACGGCCAGCTTCTCTGGCGCCGAAGGCTTTGTTCCTGAGCTGTGCGGCCTCATCTACTGATAATTTAAGCTGACCGGCCAGCGCCTGCTGCTGCACGATCCGGCTGTCCAGTTCACTTTCACTAGCTGCGCCGGTCTCCTGCAGATAGAAATTTTGTTTTTCCTGCAGGCTGGCGTAGGTCTTTTCGATCTCTGCCGTTTTCTTCTTGAGCTTCTCCTCAATCTGCTGATAGATATCCGCATTGAACAACACACGCATAATCGTCTTTCGTTCCGCTGTATCCGCCATCAGAAAACGCCGGAACTCGCCCTGCGGCAGCAGAACTACCTGCCGGAACTGCCGGCTCTCAAAGCCCAGCAGGCTGTGTATCTTTTTGCGTACCTCTCCCTCACTGGTCCATTTTGCGACCGGAACTCCAGCCACAATCTGTTCGAGCAGAACTTCCGCTGACTGAGTTGCCGTACCAGTGCCACGTTTCGCCTGACGTATATATTCAGGATTGCGCCGGATGTGCCAGTACCCGGACCGTAAGGAAAAGATAAAGTCTACATACGTCGGCGTTGTCAGCGCTGCTTCGCGATTGCGCAGCATACCAGGACGTCTGGCTTCGTCAGCAGCCTCGCCATACAGGGCATAGCAGATTGCATCAAAGATGCTCGTCTTACCCGCACCGGTAGCGCCATGTATCAGGAAAAACTGATTTTCTCCCAACTGGGAAAAATCCAGTTCCAGCTTGCGCTCATATGGCCCAAAAGCACTTAGTTCCAACCGTACAGGCCTCATCCCTGCTCCCTCGCTTCCTTCATTACTTCCTTCATGCAATCCCTCAGGATCAGCTGCTGTTCATCGGTCATGCAGCTGCCCTTCATCGCTTCATAATACTGTTCAAAGAGATCTGTTTCGGACTGCTTCAGGATTGCCTGACCATGCTGTTCCCAGGAAAGATCACGCGACACAGTGTCGGCTCGCATGATATGCATGAGATTAGGATAGCGTTCCTTCAGCCGATTAAATGCATCAAGCACCGGCCGCTGATCCTTGAGCACGACTTCCATAAAGGCATCATTAGGTGGATAGGACTCCGTATCTGCCAGAATGTCGGCAAACAGGCCACGGACACGGCATACATCATGCCGCGGTATCAACGTCTGAAAGCGGCGGGTGACCTGTCCCTGTCCATCCAGGTCAATGATATTGACCCCCTTCTGCTGACTCGCTTCATCAAACGAATACTTCATCAGCGAACCACTGTAACGAATGGTTTCACTGCCGGCCGCCTGTGGATTATGGAGATGCCCGAGCGCCGTATAATTGAACGGACGGAACATCGACGGGCTCACGCTCCCTGATCCGCCTACGGACAAGGGCCGCTCAGATTCCGAGCTCTGCCCGCCGGCAAGAAACGCATGCGCTACTGCGATGGCACGGCTGCCGTCCGGAATCCGCTTCCGCCCGGCAGCAACCATCAGACTGCTCGCGCTGTCAAAGTCCAGTACACCTTCGACGTCAAATGCTGACCGGACTGCCGCTGGTTCCTCATATGGGTACAGCTGGAAATATACCGGGCCCGCAGCATCCTCGAGGCAGACAGGTTCCAGAGGATCTTCGAGCTCGCCCCGTACAAATACCCCCGCTTCCCGCATCAGACGGCTGCCAAAGTGAATACGCCGGGCGCTGTCATGATTCCCGGCAATATAAAGAACACGTACCTTTTGCTCGATAAGTTTCGTCAGGACTTCATCAAAAAGGGCAACCGCCTCCACGGGCGGAATCCCCCGATCATAAATGTCGCCTGCGATAACCACTGCATCAGCCTTCTCGTCCCTGACCAGCGGCAGAAACTGTCCCAGCAGCAAGTCGCGCTGATCATCCGTCAGATGCAGTCCATGAAAATACCGTCCCAAATGCCAGTCTGCAGTATGAATAAACCTCATAATTTCTTCTCCTTGCCAGCTCCGCACATGAAAGAAAGGACATATTTCCCTGCAGAAATATGTCCTTCCGAATTTTACTCTTCAAGCAAATGAAAATGGTGTTGCCACCCGGCGGAGCGTCCGCCCACATTCACACAGCCCTTCCTCCAGCTGAACCGCCTGCCCCGTACGGAAACGGATCAATGGCATCGCTTCAGCCATAAGCGTCGTCACCACCAGCTCACCGAGCTGTTGTGGCTCGGTTACGGCAGCGTCGCTATGAAATTCTACAACCTCTGGATAGAAATAATCTTCCTGAATATGATAACCCCGATGAGTCTTGCACTGAAACAGCATACCTGCCGTTCCCAGTTCAGCCGGATCATAAAAGTTGAATATCTCCGCATGTGTACGATCAGCAATATGACGCTGCATAGCATTCTGCGTCCCCTGAGAATTCAGGCAGATTACCCTGGACAACGGGTAATCACCAATATTGCAGCCAGTAGCCTGCAGCTGGATAATCAGCTGCATAATAAGCTGTGGCGTACTGATCAGCGTATCACAGCTGATCAGCTCCATCAGCCGCAGCCATTGCCGATAATCCGTCCCCATCGGTACGACCGTAGCACCGATCATCTCGAGTGCATACTGGATGTCGAGCAGCCGGCTGTCTGAAAGATCACCCTGCAAAGCCACTACCGATGCACTATTTATCCCCTCAGCCACCAGACAACGCGTCATCATTTCCACGTTATGGGCCACATCTCCATTCGTGTAGAGATTCTTGACCTCACCCTGTTCCAGTGAAATAACATTGAACCGCAGGATGCTCGATATCGGCATCGTCAAAATATCCAGCGAATCAAGCCGAAACAGCTCCCTCGGCTTCAGAAATGGCAGCTTACGGATATCCTCCAGACTTTGTATGTCCCGATAAGATACACCTTTTGCCTCGAATTTCTGATTATAGAAGAAACTCTTCTCCTGTGCCCAACGCACCTGTTTTTTCAGGCGTTCCAGCTGGAGACTGGCCATCGCAGCCCTATCCATTTGTTCTATCTGTTGATTCGCGTACATGGTATGCTCCCTAGTGTTTGATTATTCCAGCGGTCTTTGATAGAAGAACGGCTGGAAACTGGTATAGCCAAGTTTCCGGAAGTTCAGGATAGCCTCCGTTGCACCAACGAACAAAATACCACCTGGCTTCAACGCTTTGAAGAAATCCGCATACAACTGGTCTTTCGCTTCTTCCGTAAAGTAAATCACCACGTTACGGCAGAGGATCAGATCGAAACCTTTCTCAAACGGATCTTTCAGCAGATTATGACGTTTGAACTCTATGCAGTTCTTGATATCCTGCTTGACTGCAAACTTATCGTCTTCAACTTTATCGAAATATTTAGCCAGTCTCGGCGGCGTCATTGCCTTAAGCTCATTATCGGTATAGACTCCGCGCTTTGCCTTGGCCAGGATCTCAACATCGAGGTCTGAAGCGAGAATACGATGCCGCGTTGCCGGAGTCATCTCCTTCATGATGATGGCCAGTGAATACGGCTCAGCACCAATGGAGCAGCCAGCGCTCCAGATATTAAGTTTTGACGAGCGCTTCAGCAGATCTGGTATGACATCCGTCTCTAATTTGCCAAATTTCTCCGGAGTCCGGAAGAATTCCGAAACGTTGATTGTCAGATACTCAATGAAGGCGGCAAAGCCATCCTTGTCCATGGCCACCTTATCGAAATACGCACTATACGAGTCCATACTGGCCCGCGTGACCAGATTGCCGATACGACGCTTCATCTGTGGCTCTTTATATAGATCCAGATCAATCTCTGTCTTTGTTTTGAGCTTGCGTTTAAATTCTGCCCAGTCTTTATCGTCCATTATAGGTTGATCCCCCATTTCCTCTATATACACAAAATCAATGATACTGCATCATTGTCTCATATATAATAGTTCCCCTTAATTTCCCAAAATCCTGCTGATAAAGACAGCAGCGCAAAATTTATTTAGTCAATATCAAAAATCGTCCGATTGTCTTTCGCCTGAACCTTTGGTAAAACAATGTGTAAAATCCCATTCTCATAAGAGACATTGACATTCTCTTTATCGATTCCATCGATCAGGAAGGTCCGTTCGAAACTGCCGCTGCGCCGTTCACGGCAGAGGTATTTGGTACTCATATCCGTTTCCGGCCGTTCCGCTTTGATTTTCAGGTAGTTGTTATCGTCATAAGAGACGGTAATCTGCTCCTTGTAAAATCCCGGCAGTTCAGCAAAGATGTCATATGCAGTTTCTTTGTCAGCCACATCGACACGGAAAGAAGACAGCGCACCACTGACTCGCCCTAATGGATTGAACGGCTGCTCAGCCGCAAATTCCAGTGCCTTTTCCAAAACCTCACGGCCACGCTCAGCATTTTCGCGGATGTTGAATGGTACAGTACGGAACATAAAAATCGCCTCCATAATATAGAATATTCTTTCGATACTTCCATTATAGAGGCGTTTTCTGAATTTTTCAAGATTATATAGGAATATTCCTGATTTACCGCGAAAATACTCGCCGGCTAAGCCAAGTTATGCCTTGTGGAATTTCTCCAAAATCGAGGCACAATTTTGTACGACTTCGACTGTACCAATGTACTCATCATCCTGATCATACACGGCCATATACTTGACCATGACAGGCTTGCCCATGATATAGCGCGCAACTTCAAGGGAGTCGCGTTTCTTTGCCCTGAAATCGGCAATGAGATTCTTGACGACCGGCACGATCTGGGGTGGATGACACTCATAGACATCACGCCCAAGTGCAGCTTTCGGCCGAGGGAAGATATGCCCTTCATTCATGAAGAACCGCAGTTTATCCTCGGCATCGATAAAGGTGATATCAACGGGCAGCAGTGAAAATATTCCACTGAGCTGTTTTACCGTAAGCTCGCCAGTTGGCAGCTGAATCCGCCCATCAAGGATCTCCTGCGCGCTGATTTTGGCCAGTTGTTCCGTGCTCCACGCTTCGCCAGCTTCCCACTGCGGCGGGTTCTCAACAAAGGCAACTCCCATATCGGGGAAATCACGATAAATGCGTTTCCATTCTTCCTCCGTGAAATACCGCAGGCATAGCGGGAACAAAATCCGCTCTTCCTTGTAGATCATCTCACGAGCGCGCTGGGCGACGGCCTCAATCCGGCCTTTATAGATTATGACATTGTCTGCATCCTCAGCCACGGCCCGGGTCAGAACACCGAGTTCCTTCTTGATCTCATCATCAACGCCCCACATGACCTGTGACGGACCAGTCACCCCATAATCATAGAGTTTCGGCATCAGCAATTCTTCTTTTTTGGCATAGTGCGAACGGACCCCATTGAACTGCCTCAATGCCTCAATGATCTGGCTGGAGTCTGGAGCAGCACTTCCGCACTGTTCTTGTATGCGGTCGAGGATTGCCTCAAGCCCGGTATTTTCTGCCCGCAGCAGGCTGACAGGATGTCCTGCCGGCAGATCAGCACCTGACAGGTCTTCCATCTTTGCCGCCTGTGCCGCCAGCTCCCCTTTTATGACTTCAGATTCAGTCCGCCCATGAAACATCGCCGAATGGACATCACAGAGTCTCTGAACATCCTGCATAGGCGTTCCGCTCTTGATAAGCTGTTGTTCTGCTTCAGCGATCTCAAGCGCAGACACACTTTGGAACTCGCGGACAAATTCCTCACGAACGGTTTCGAGTGATTCACCACGGCTCAGACGCTCAATATACGCCTTCAGTTTTTGCTTGCGGTCCTCGCCCGCATCCTGTCCAACAATCGTAAACCCATGTGCGGACAAAGCCGCGATCACTTTGTCCATCGGCACATTGCGGACAGCGGCCCCACGAGGCAGTGTCATGATGTTTCCCATAGCCTTCAATGCCATAGGATTGAGTATCTTGCTGAACCCAAGGTCATTTAGTATTTCTCTAAGCTCCGGATAGGTCTGAATCAATTCAGCTACGGTTAATTTTAAATCCAGCTGTTTCATGTTCATTCAATCTCCTTCATATATGACGAATTCAATACAAATTCATTTTTCATATCTTATGAGCTCATTATATCGTCAAAAGCAACCACCGTCTGTTGCAATAGTTACAACTAAAAACCAAGTCAACAAATAGGATTTTCTGGAAATAAGGCAGCCACGGATGCTGTTTCTAAATTAACTACATTGCTAGTTCCTTTATAGATGCCAAAATCCAGCAAATCTGCTCGAATCCCACCCCGGCCTGACAGCAGAAAGAGAACTGTATAACAGCCGTTCCCAATTGACGGCGGGTGAGGGGAAACTGTTTTTTTCACCCGGAACGACTTGCCGCAGGCTGGCACGCCGTAGGTACTATCCAGGTCCGTCGATTCGTTGCGGCGCCGTGGTACCGGCGCATAAGCTATATCCGTACATCGAGACAGGGCGGGACATTTAGTGCAGGGCGAAAAAAATAGTTTCACCGAGCCCCGTGCTGAGCATTGGCCGACTCGTAACCTGTTCCTCACTTCCGCAAACAATCCTTCAAATTCCCCTTTAGCGCACATTCGTGCTTCCACTGGGCGACCAGTTCGTTGGCCGCTGCGGATGGATCGTCAGCTCCGGCCACAGCCGATACTACAAAAAATCCAGCCACGCCCGTCGCTGCCAGTGCTGGAATATCCCGACATTTTACCCCGCCTCCTACAACAATAGGAATGGGGCTGCAGCCGGCCAACTGCTTCAGCTCCGAAAAGCTTCGCGTCAGGAACTGTCCCTCTGCATTCAATCCACAATCCGGTTTGGTCGCCGTCGCATGCAGCGGCCCCGCACCAAAATAATCGATATCCTGCACATCCGTCACCCGCACATAATCAATCAGTTCGCCGGTAGGCGCCGATAAGCCTACCACCGCATCCGGCCCCAGATAAGCCCGGCAGACAGCTGGCGGAATATCGGACTGCCCCACATGAACCCCGTCCACCTTTATACCCTGTTCACGTGCGGCCAGCACCACATCCAGCCGGTCATCTACGACCAGTGCCACATCTTCCGAATGGCCTGTAGCCGCAATGGCGTTTGCCGCCTCATTGGTCAGTGCAATCAGTTCCCGTGCCGATGCAACCTTCGAGCGCACCTGAACACAGGTAAAGCCAGCCTCTACCGCTGCCCGGACAATCGATGCCACCGGCCGTCCCAGCGTATTCTCTGGACCAACGACCAGATAGGCCGATATATCCAGCTTCTCGCGTATACTCATTTTTCCGCCTCCAGAATCTTTTCCACCCGTTCAAGTTTGCCCTGCATCATCTGCGTAAAGCCGGGGCGCACATCAGCCTTGAGAACCACCTCTGTACGGATTCCCCGGCCAGCCAATACAAAGGTCGCATCCTTCACGACCTGCATGACCTCGTCCCACTCACCTTCAATCTCGGTGAACATCGAATTCGTACGGCTCGGCAGACCTGACGCACGAATCACCCGGATGACTTCAGCCACTTCTTTGGACAACTCATCGCCCGTCCCGCACGGAGCAATCGCTACAGCAATCAGGGCATTCATAATGCTGCCACCTCCAGTTCCAATGGATTCTGCGCCACATCATCGGGCGTTATCAAATACAGCTCGTCAAGAAACTGCTGCTGGAAATGTCCCGGACCTTTCACCTGCTGTGCAGATCGCTGCCCCGCCACATTGTAGGCGGCCGTTGCCGTAAGTGCGGCAATAAACGGCGTAGCCACTGAGGCATAGACTGCCGCTACACCGCCTAAGGAACAGCCCGCCCCCGTGATCTTCGTAAAAAGCATCGATCCTCCTGAGGACCAGCCAATAAGATGCCCATCTGTTACCATATCCGTCTCCCCCGATACAGCTACCGCTCCGCCCGTCCAACGCGCCAAAGCAACAGCCGCCGGCTTTGCAGCCGAGACCACATCCACGGAATCCACTCCACGCGGTGCACCAGCTGTCCCAGCCTCCACCTGCAGTTCCCATAACCGGGCCAGGGCAATAATTTCTGATGCATTGCCACGGATAATAGACGGTTTGCAAGCCTTGAATCCGGCAATCAGCTGCGTCCGCAGTCCCCCAATGCCCAGTCCTACCGGATCGAGTACCCACGGTTTACCTTGCTCATGCAGTGTCTGCGCCGTCGCCGGCAATGTTTTTTCATAAACAGGCTGCAATGTGCCCATATTAATATACATGGCGTCACCGGCTTTTGCCATCGCACAGCCCTCATCGGGCAGATAGACCATGGCGGCTGATCCTCCTGCCGCCAGCTGGGCATTTGCCACCAGATTGATTGTCACGCTGTTGGTAATTGACGGAACCAGCGGTGTCTTTGCCCGCACACGCTCCACCGCCTGTTTGATCTCCTGTTGAATTTCTTCTTTTGTCATTTCTGCAGACCTCCTGACAATTCACGATAAATGACGTGTCTTGCGGATTTTCTACAAAAAAAATGCCTGCTGGAATCAGCAAGCATTGTTTCTGCAACGATCGCTCCCTACGCCAGTTTTTAACTTGACAGGTTCAAAGGGTCAGGTTTAAACCTTCTCAACGCCAAAGCGTCCCCCCGCAACATATCTTCTGTTTTCTAAAATCTAGCACACTTCAGCAGCCATGTCAACCACAGCATCTCAGCAGGCATCGCTGTCAAAAAGCAGCGTTACCGGTCCATCGTTAACCGATTCGACCTGCATATCAGCGCCAAACTCGCCATGCGCGACCACAAATCCTTTTGCCTGAAGTTCCTGAATAAATTGTTCATAAAGCGGCTCTGCCAACGCCGGAGCTGCGGCATGGGAAAATCCCGGCCGACGCTTCCGCAGATCTGCATAAAGCGTAAACTGGGATACGACCAGAAATTCTCCGCCGGCCTGATCGATACTCAGATTCATTTTATCTGCTTCATCAGAAAACACCCGTACATTTGCAATTTTTTCAGCCAGCCGGGCACAGATTTCCGGCGTGTCCTCAGGCCCAACCCCCAGCAACACCAAAAAACCTTGTCCGATAGATCCATTCACCTGATCATCAATTGTTACAGACGCACGTCTGACCCGTGTAACTACAGCTTTCATATATCCTCCGCCTTATTTTTCCAAATGACACAGCCATAAACAAACCAGCTCATCTGCCCATGACCTGTTCAGCCGCAATCCGTCTCTTATTCCTTGGGCATGGCCAGCCGTAAGGCATCACGGATGGTCTCGGCGCCATAGAGCCGTATACCCGCGACTTCACTGGCCAGCTGCCGGTAATTCTTCATAGGCAGAACTACGTGCTCAAACCCCAGCCGCTTCGCCTCATTGATGCGGATATCCGCCTGCCCCACAGCCCGCACCTCGCCAGACAGACCCACTTCGCCGAACACGATGGTCTTCGGGCGCAGGCTGCGATTGGCAAAACTGGAAGCCATAGCCACGCAGATCCCCAGATCTGCGGCCGGTTCGTCGATGCGAATACCTCCGGCTACCTTTACATAAACATCACAGGCCCCGACCTGCAGATGAACACGTTTCTCCAATACCGCCAGCAGCAGCTGAATGCGCTTGATATCCACCGAATCTGCGGTCCGGCGCGGTGGCACATACGGCGTCGGCGCAACCAGCGCCTGCAGTTCTACGAGCAGCGGCCGCGTACCTTCGACCGTCGGAATGATGACAGTTCCGCTATCGCTCTCGCGATCCGAAAGGAACAGCTTCGACGCGTCCGGTACATCGATCAGCCCTGCATCGCGCATCTCGAACAGCCCCAGCTCATTCGTACTGCCAAAACGATTCTTGATCGCCCGCAGGACGCGATACTCGGCATTGCGCTCTCCTTCAAAATAGAGCACAGTATCGACAATATGCTCCAGCACGCGCGGTCCTGCCAAAGTTCCGTCTTTTGTCACATGCCCGATCACAAAGGCGGCAATCCCATTGGTCTTGGCAATACGCAATAATTCGACTGAACACTCACGGACCTGGGAAACGCTGCCCGGAGCGCTCTGTACATCCGGACGAAAGATTGTCTGAATGGAATCGATGACCAGCAGGTCCGGCTTGCAATTGGTAACATGCGACGCAATGGTCTCGAGATTCGTCTCACTGACGACATAGAGCGTATCCGCTAAAGCATTCAGACGATCCGCTCTCATGCGGATCTGGCGCGTACTTTCCTCGCCGGTCACATAGAGAACCCTGCGGCCAGCTCTAGCCACATCGGCGCAGACACGCAGCGTCAGGCTGGACTTTCCTACCCCCGGATCACCAACAATCAGAACCATCGATCCCGGGATGACACCACCGCCCAGCACACGATCCAGTTCGCCGGAGCCCGTGAGGAATCGCGGCAGATCATCCACGGCGACCTGCGCAATTGGCTGTGGCTTCTTTGCATCGGACAAGCCCAGCCGGATTCCGCCGCCCGCAGTCTTG
Organism: Selenomonas sp.; assembly: GCA_018052705.1. Lineage (GTDB taxonomy): Bacteria > Bacillota > Negativicutes > Selenomonadales > Selenomonadaceae > Selenomonas_A. The sequence goes on from JAGPMW010000009.1 coordinate 61,011, forward strand.
GCCTCGGGCGCAACCACTTCTTCAACCATCGTGTTCCATGCGCCGCAGCCCGGACATTTTCCGAGCCACTTGGGCGTATCGTAGCCACAATCCTGACATACATAGACGGTTTTCTTCTTCTTTGGCAAATGAATCCCCCTCCACGCGGGACGAAAAAGCCGGCTGCAACAAAGCACTGCAGCCGGCTTTTTGTCACGTTTTAATCACGTTTTATTATGCGCCTTAACAGACGGATTGTCCAGCGGCCCAGCCACACAACGGACCAGCACAGATTTACAAGGAAATTCAGCGCCTGTCCGCCCGGACTGTCAGGAGCAAGTTTATTCCTGCCCATCACCGGAGCCTCCTGCCTTCACCAGCGTCCCGGCCGCTTTAGGCTCTTTCTTGATGAATTCCAGCTTGTCACCGGCTTTGCGCACATAGATTGTGTCACCAGCCTTGAACGCCCTCGCCAACAGGCGCTCCGCAATCTCATCCTCGATGAGCTTTTGGATGGCCCGCTTGAGCGGACGGGCACCATACTTGAAATCTGTTCCGGACTCGACCAGTTTATTCCTGGCCGCCGGGCTGATTTCAAGCCGGATCTCCTTCTCTTCCAGCCTCTTCTTCACATCATGCAGCAGGATATCGACAATCTTCACCAGCTCAGCCTGCCCCAGTGGATGGAACACGAGCATCTCGTCGACGCGGTTCAGGAACTCCGGCTTGAAGATGCGTCTGACCTCAGCCAGTACCCGCTTCTTTCCGGCTTCTGCCTCTTCCTTCTGCTCATCCTGCACGCTGCCGACAGCAAAGCCCATGGCGGTATTCGCCTTTTTCAGGAAATTGGCTCCGGCATTTGAGGTCATGATGATCACACTGTTGCGGAAATCGACCGTACGGCCCTGCCCATCCGTGAGGCGGCCGTCATCGAGCACCTGCAGCAGTATATTGAACACATCCGGATGCGCCTTCTCGATCTCATCGAGCAGGATCACAGAATATGGCTTGCGGCGCACCGCATCGGTGAGCTGGCCGCCCTCCTGATAGCCAACATAGCCCGGAGGCGCACCGACCATCCGCGATACAGAATATTTCTCCATATACTCAGACATATCGAAGCGTACAATTGCATCCTCGGAGCCAAACAATGCCTCCGATAAAGCGCGGGCCAGCTCAGTCTTGCCAACACCGGTCGGCCCAAGGAACAGGAAGGAGCCAATTGGTCTTTTCGGGTCCTTAAGCCCGGAACGAGCCCGGCGGACGGCCTTGGCTACAGCCTTGACCGCTTCCTGCTGCCCAATAACCCGCCGGGCAAGCAATTTCTCCATATGGAGCAGCCGCTCAGACTCTTTTGCCGCCAGCTGCCGCACGGGAATACCGGTCCATTGTGCCACAACATCCGCAATATTGTCTGCCGTCACCGTAATGCGGTTCATGCCCTTCTTTTCCCATTTATGCTTTGCTTCCTCGAGCTCGAGCTGGATATTCTGGACCTGATCACGCAGACCAGCTGCCCGCTCATAGTCCTGCGCTGTGATGGCTGCTTCCTTTTCGACATTGAGCTTCTCCAGCTGCTGCCGGATGCTCTGGACCTGATCCGAGGGTGCCACCTGACGCATGCGGACCTTGGAAGCTGCCTCATCCATCAGATCAATGGCCTTGTCCGGCAGGAACCGGTCCGTAATATAACGCTGTGACAGCCGGACAGCGGCCGATACCGCCTCATCCTGAATTGTTGCACGATGGAACTCTTCATATTTACTGCGCAACCCCAGCAGGATCTTTCTGGCATCCTCCATCGTCGGCTCCTCGACCATAATGGTCTGAAACCGCCGCGAGAGTGCCGCATCCTTCTCGAGATGCTTTTTGTACTCATCCAGCGTCGTTGCTCCAATAATCTGGATCTCGCCACGAGAAAGTGCCGGCTTCAGGATATTAGCCGCATCGAGTGCGCCTTCGGCTGCACCAGCCCCCACGAGCGTGTGCATCTCATCAATAAACAGAATGACATTGGCCACCCGCTGGATTTCCTCAATGACCCCTTTGAGGCGCTCCTCAAACTCGCCACGGTACTTGGCTCCTGCCACCAGCGAAGCGATAGACAGGGATATGACCTGCTTGTCCTGCAGCATATAGGGAACAGCTCCCTCGACAATACGTTGGGCCAGCCCCTCGGCAATGGCCGTCTTGCCGACGCCGGGCTCGCCGAGCAGGATTGGATTATTCTTCGTCCGGCGTGACAGGATCTGAATGACACGCTGGATCTCCTTTTCACGGCCGATAACCGGGTCCATGCGGGACTCCTGCGCCATCTTGTTGAGATCGCGCCCATACTTGCGCAGCAGCGGCATGCCCGAGTCACGCCGGCTGCCAGCAGCTGCCGTAGACTCAGGGCCATCACCCGCCGGATGCGAATGATCGATGCGCTCCATGACTTCGCCCTGCAGCACATCGGGATCGACGCCCATCCGTTCAAAGACCTCAACCGCCGCCCCCTCAGTCTCCTCGAGCAGACTCAGCAGAATATGTTCCGTGCCGATATAGTTATGCCCAAGAGTCTGGGCTTCCTCGACAGCGCCCTCCATGACCCGTTTCGCCCTTGGCGTATAATACGGATTATCCGATGGATACTCTGCCTCCTGCGCCAGGACACTCCGGACCTGGCTCGCCACCTTCTCGAAGGTAAGCCCCAGCGACTCCATAGCCTGAGCCGCCACTCCTTCGGTCTCATGCAGGAGTCCGAGCAGGATATGCTCTGTACCGATATAGTCCTGCTCAAGATCCTGGGCAGCATATTGTGCGAACTCAATGGCCTTGATGGCCCGGTTCGTAAAATGATTGCGATAGTTCATGGGTTTTCCTCCAGACCCACGCGATGCGCCTGCAATGCCTTGCGGACATGCTGCGCCCGCAGCCGGTCTAATTCATTCTTGGAAAGGTTTTCGTTCTCTGCCAGATTCTGCAGAAAACTCGTGCGGCTGCCAATGAAGATATCCGCATAGCAGTCGGCCGTCACTTCATTGATCAGTTTCAGATCAATGCCAAGGCGGACCTTCGATAGCAGCTCCAGCGCCTCTTTCTCCGAGATCTGGCAGGCATAGGACATGATGCCATAGGCACGCCATACCTCGTCTTCCAGCCGTTCTTTCATATAGAGCGCCAAGGCCTTACGGGCCCGGCGCTCATGCGCCACGATCTCAGCAACCGCACTCTTGAGATTTTCAATGATCTCCTGCTCCGAGAATCCGAGCGTCAGCTGATTCGATATCTGAAACAGGCAGCCGACCTGATCTTTCTCGTCACTGAATAATGGCCGTACGGCCAGTCCGAGCTGTGGGGAGATATTGATGATACTGCCTACATTGCGGGTAAATACCAATCCTGGCAGATGCAGGAGCACAACAGCACGCAGCCCGGTACCGAGGTTGGTTGGGCACGACGTGAGGTAGCCCATCTTCTCATCGAAGGCAATATCGAGCTGCGACTCGACCAGATCATCGATGGCTGATGCCTGCTGCATCGGCTGGTCCAGATCCAAACCCGCTGCCATACATTGAATGCGCAGATGATCCTCCTCGTTGACCATGATGCTCGCACTGCAGTCCTTTGAGATATAGGCTGCCCGGTGCTGCGGATTCCGGACCAGATTGTCGCTGATGAGCTGCTTGTCGATCAGCACCTGCCGCTGGAGTGGTGTCAGCTGGTCCATATCAATGCGGTCAAAAGGTTTTCCTTCCAGCTGCTGAATGGACGGCAGGATCGTGTCCAGCTGAGCCTTCACCTCAGACAACTGCCGGATATCAGCCCGATTAGGGAAGGGCAGCTGCCTCAGATTTCTGGCCAGCCGGATGCGGCTAGCCAATACAACATCGCCGTCCTTGCCATTGCCCTGCAGCCAGTCCAGAGCATTATTACACAGCAATTCATTCATGGACATCTTCTGCACCGCCTTCCTTGAGCGACAGCTCCTTTTCCAGTGCCCGGATCTTATCCCGGTACTCAGCCGCCTGCTCATACGCCTCATGTGCCACACTCTCCTGCAGCTGCTGACGCAGCAGACCGATCTGCTGCTTGAGCTCCAGCGTACCACCGCTGCGATGCGGAATCTTGCCCCGATGTACACTGGACCCGTGGATTCGGCGCAGCAACGGCTCGAGCTGTGGGCGGAACGTCTGATAACACTGGGCGCAGCCGATTTTGCCGGACTGCTGGAAGTCCCGATAGCTCATACCGCAGTTTGGACAGGCCAGCTCACTCTGTCCACTGGCGCAGACTGGTTCTGCCCCATCATTATTGCTGTTGCTGAATATTCCTTTAAGGAAATCATCCATCGACATCTGGCGCTGATCCTGCGGCCGGGCCAGAAACTCGCCGTAATGCGCCGCACAATGCTCACAAAGATTTTTCTCTACTTTTCCATCCGGCCCGATCTGGGTGATATGGACCACCGCTTCATTCCGGCCACAATCGTCACATAACATTCCATTGCCTTCTTTCCTGTCTCTGATTTATGATCTGTTATAGGTAGGATTCGCCATAACTGGCGAAATCCCTACGAAAAATTTGCTAATGTCAGCAGCATCGACTTGAGTAAATGAACCCGCTCCTGATCCGTTACGTGCTCCGACTGGAATACCGAAACCACCACCTGCATCATCAGGGCCGCCTCACGGTTTGAAATCATCTGATGGTTCAGCAGATAGTGGACCATGGACTGCACCAGTGGCAGCTCGGCATCCACATCGATCTTATCAATCATATCCTGATAAACCAGATTATTCATCGGCACCTGCAGGATGCGGATATAGCCGCCCAGCCCGCGCCGCGATTCCACTACAAATCCTTTTTCCTGGGTAAAACGCGTCGACAGGACATAGCTGATCTGCGATGGCGCACAGGAAATCTCATTCGCGATATCCGTCCGTCGCAGCTCCACCTTGCCATCCTGCTGGGTAGCCAGCTGCCGCAGGATATAGGCCTCAATCAAATCGGCAATATTGCTCATATCGTTCACCTTCTATTTTAATTGACTATTTGACTTTTATCTGCTTCTATTATATTTGTTTTTTTGACTAAATACCAGCATTTTTTTGCAAATCTTAGAAATGTCCACGAGACAAGGACCTCCGTGGGATGGTGGAGTCCTTGTTTCTATTGAGATTGTGGGACTTATTGCCGGATTTTGGCTGTACGGTGATTTCGTGCGGCATAAGCTTGCACAGAATTTATCCTGGAGAATCTTCTCTGAACCCGCTGGATAGTAAACAGCAAACATCATGAAAAAAGGACATGAATCCGGCTTTTTAGTTCATTTTTCATGTCCGCACAGCATAGACACAAGATGGTTTTATTGTTTCAGGAAACGGTGTGAATAATATTGCGGATTGACCGGTCAGGAAACTAACCGGTCAATCCGCAAGGCTGGATGCAATGGTTTAAACCGTGTGCTATCTTCTGAAATAACCACCATTTTATACTTTAATCGATACAATGCCCTGACAAGGTCTGACCAGAACAATAAGATACTCAAACTTCGCAGTTGTGAAATGGCCCATTAATTCTTAAATCAACTTTTTCAAGGCGAATTGTCAAGCTAAGTGCAACTGTAGCCGCTAACTTCCTTTGACCATGCCTTGCCCACGGCTTTTGTCCATGGCAGGCTGGAATTGCTCTCTTGAATTGTCTCTTACCCTGGTATATAATTCCAGTCATCAACTGGTACCGGGGTGAAATAAAAAGGCCACGCTACGAGTCCCCTGAACAAGTCTCGTAGCGTGGCTGCCAATAAATAGCATGGTCATATTATCACGTTATGAGATAAATTTCAATCCCTCAGAGGATTTATTCTGGGTCAAAAGTAAAGAAGTTTCCATCTGCCCTTGCTGCGGTGAGTCGCTTTCCGGCTATGACCATCATCTTCGCCTGCTCCGCCTGCGCTGCGGCAGTAAGGTCCGGCTGCTCGTGCCAAGAGCGTTTTGCCGCAACTGTCATCGTCTGCATACACAGCTGCCGAGCTTTGTTCAGCCTTACAAGCACTATGAAGCCATGGTCATCCAGCAGGTTATGGACGGAAAATCGCTTTCGACCTGTCCAGCCGAGGATTCCACCATTCGCAGATGGCAGGCTGCGCTCCGGCACGCTGCTCCGTATCTTGAGATGCTGCTTTATGCCGCCAATCAGGCAAAGCGCCCCTTGTTCGGCGAATCCTTCCTGGCGAACGTACGAAAATCTAGCCGCCGTTGGTTAACCTTTGTCACTCGAATGCTCATTTCTGTCTGTGTGGATTTACCCACCTGCTTTGCGTTCACGCCGTCCGGCTGAAGGTGTATGCTCGCTTTATACAGAGGAAGGGAGCATATACTTTATGAAAAACTCTATGGAAGATGTGGCGGCAGCAAGGTTTGAGATCATCAGCCCGTTGCTCGATGCCTCACTTGACCCGGTTTTGCGTATTGAAAAGCAGAAAGAGGTGTCCTGGCACTGCGGCAAATCTTACCGGACCATCGGCCGCTGGCTCAAATCCTATACAGCCAATGGCTTTGCCGGGCTGAAGCCAAGCAAGACCTGCCCGAAGACGGTATCGGCTTTGCCGGAAAACTATGCCGAGATTTTAGAGGCGGCCATCACGCTTCGCAGGGAATGTCCGTCCCGCAGTGTGCGGGACATCATCCAAATCCTTGAGCTCGAAGACATTGCCGAAAAAGGAACATTGAGCCGCAGTACGCTGCAGCGGCATTTGCAAAAAGAGGGCTTCGGCCTGCGCCAGATCCGGCTGTATGCCAAACACGACGCGGCTTCACGTCGCTTTGCCAAATCTCACCGTTGCATGCTGTATCAGGGGGATATCAAGTACGGGCCGTATCTGCCGGTTGGCAAAGACGGCCAGAAGAAACAGACATATCTGGCGGCCTGGATCGACGATGCGACGCGCTTTGTCGTCGGTGCCAGGTTCTACACCAATCAGAAGGTAGACATCATCGAAGATACGCTCCGGGAAGCCATCCTCACCTATGGAAAGCCGGAGGCCATCTACGTGGACAACGGCAAGCAGTATCGAAGCAACTGGCTGCAGAAGGCTTGTGCAAAACTTGGCATCAAGCTTTTGCATGCCAAACCGTATCACCCGGAGGGCAAGGGCAAAATCGAAGCCTTCAACCGTCGGCTGGATTCTTTTCTAGCAGAGATTGCCCTGCAAAAGCCAAACAGCCTGGAAGAGTTAAACCATTATCTGGCGGTATGGCTCAACGAAAAATACCACAAAGATCCGCACGCCGGGCTCTCGGGTGTATCGCCGGAGACGGCCTATCTTACAGATAAGCGTTCACTCTGTTTTCCGGATATTGAGGCTTGCCAGGAAGCTTTCCTGCACACGGAGACCCGGGACGTGGACAAGGCCGGCTGCATCAGTTTTGATGGGCAGAAATACGAGGTTGGCCTGAAACTGGTTGGCCGTAAAGTCGAAGTCTGCTACGATGCCACTTGGAAAGACGAGGTAGAAATCCATCATAAGGATTTCCCTGCCTTTAAGGCTAAGCGGCTGCGGATTGGTGAAAATTGCGGCCAGACACAGCTCTTTCCCGAAGCGACGCAGCCCATCGCGGCGAAGCATTCGCGGCTGCTCACCGGTCTTGACCGGCAGTCTGGCAAGGGACATAAACCAGCAATGGTCGCCACGAGCTTTCGCAACATGGTAAAGGAGCTGAATGCGCATGTATGAAGAATTCTTTGCCATGAAGCATATGCCATTTACCAATCGCATTCCCACGGATTGCTTATATCTTTCCGATGCCGTGAGCGAAGGCCTTGGCCGCTTATGCTATGCGGCAGATCAGCAGCTCTTTGCCGTGGTAACGGCAGAAGTCGGCTGCGGCAAGACGACGCTCATCCGAAGGCTCGCAGGCAGTCTGGATCCGGAACAATATTTGGTCTTGTACCTTTCAGATTCGCAGCTTACGCCGCGCTGGTTCTACAACGGATTGCTGCAACAGCTTGGTACAGAAACAAAATTCTACCGCGGCGATGCCAAGCTCAGCCTGCATCAACAACTCGAATATATCCGACAGGCCAAGCATAAGAAAGTCGTCACCATCGTCGATGAAGCACATTTGTTAAAGCGCGAGACACTCGAAGAGATCCGGTTCATGCTGAACTACCAGATGGATTCGCTCAATCCCATGGCACTGATCCTTGTAGGGCAGAACGAACTTTGGGACAAGCTGAACCTGCAGGCCTATGCTGCCGTCCGCCAGCGCATTGACCTGAAATGTGAGCTGCCGGCGTTTGACCGGTCGCAGACCGAGGCCTATATGCATGCACATCTGGCTTACGCCAATGGCAATGAAGAAATCTTTACCGATAAGGCAGTCGATGAAATCTACAAGTATTCCGCCGGATCCGCTAGGGCAATCAACAAAGTCTGTACACACAGCTTATTGAGCGCAG
>JAGPMW010000002.1 GCA_018052705.1 Selenomonas sp.
GAGCCGCTGCCAGTGCTGCAGCCTACAGCATGATTGAGACCAGCAAGGCAAACGGACTGGATCCGTTCAAGTATCTGACTTATCTCTTCACGAAACTTCCCAATATGGATTTCAAGATTCACCCAGATCTCCTGGATAGCGTCCTTCCTTGGGCCGATGAAATCCAACAAAACTGCAAATAACCAGTCCATCGGTCAGCCAAACTTGGCTGGCCTTTTTCTTTTGGTGTCAGAAAGTGGCGCGGTCAGAGGAGCTTGTGAAGCTTGCCAAGCTCATTGAGCCGTTCGGGGGAGAGCTTGGTATATTTTGAGATAAGGTTTATATCCATTTTGTCGCGAAGCATTTCCAAAGCTGTTTCTTCGGTTCCTTTTTCGATGCCTTGCTCAATACCTTGTTCGATGCCCTGTCGGATGCCTTCCTTGGTGGCGTATTGCATATGGGCTGCGTAGTCATGGCGGTATTTTTCTGCTTTTTCATAGGAACGGCGCACAATCTGATCCGTAGTAAACAGGACTTCATTGGTGAGCGCTTTCTGGATCATAGGTTCTGTCATGGCAATTGCCTCCAATTCTTCCGGAGTGGTCGCTTTTGAGAAATAGGCGAGCCATTTCTCGAGGCGCTTCATCTCCTTGATATTCTTGAGTTTCCATTTTGGCAGCTCCAGGAAGTGGATTTCCATGTCCTGGCTAAGCTGGTGACCGGTTTTCTGGTTGTAGATTCCATAACAGCTATGGAAATCCGGGTACTGGGCGATGGGGAACAGGCTGAAGTCCAGGATGTTGATAGCGACGGTCCGTTTGAGTTCGTTGTAGACATCTCCACGCTTGAGGTCATTGTAGAGTCGGGACCAGTAGTAGAGGGAACGACGTCCCATTTCCTCGGCACGGTTGACCTGGACTTCGATGTTGACTTTTGTGCCGTCCATAGATTGTCCCAGCAAATCGAGGCGGGATTCTTTGCCGAATTCTTCTTCGGCGTCCAGCTCGCGGTCCAAAAAGGTGATGTCCTGGATCTGTCCGGTACCTTCGAATTCGAAGACGGCATTGATGAGGGACAAGGTAATGTCCTTGTGCTTCTCATTGGCAAAAATTGTCTTGAATACGGCATCGTTAGTACGGTTGATTGCTAGTGGTCGCATGGGTAAGACTCCTTTCCTACATTATACCATAGAACGATTGGCAGACATATGCATAAACATATGTTCTTTATAAATATTATACCACGAAAATAAGAAATAAAACATAAGTTTGCAGAAAATATGTTTTATTTCTCGCTTTTATTTTTGCATTTAGGAGGCATAAGAAGTTCCTGTGATATAATGTAGAGTAGTGTTTTTTGAGGAAGGGGGAGCCTAATGGAGGATGTGGATTTAAGGAAGATTCCAGAGGTGGCATATCTGAATACGGATAATGCCTGGCGGTATCGGGCAATCGTGCATTATTGTTACCGCAAGCATGAGCATATGCAGACGTATGTATATCCGGAGGATATTTTCCGGGAGTTGAGCGGGGATGCGCATTTCCAGGAGTATACGTTTGAGCAGCTGACCCAGGATCTTGGTCAGCTGGTGCAGTGGAATAATCTGAAACCTCAGCAGGAAACAGGAAAGGCACGGAGCATCAAGGATTTTCAGCGCAAGCGGTTCCGGTATCAATGTACGCCGTATACGGTAGAGATTGAGCGTATGGTGACCCGGCTGAAATCACTGGGGGACGAGTTCGGAGGCTCGCTGGAGACGACACAGTTCGATCGGATACAGTATTGTCTGGGCCGGCTGATGCATGATGTGGATAAGGTATCCGATGAGGAGCTTCGGCAGACCTGGCTGGATCTGCAGCATTATTTTAAGTCTTTGATCGAAAATGCATCGGACTATCTGGCACATCTGAAGAGTGCCCGGGTGGAAGAGCGGATGCAGACGCGGGCGTTTGTGATCTATAAGGATAAGTTTACGCAGTATCTGCAGGGATTCGTACTGGGGTTGCAGAGGTCGTCGATTCGCATCGGAAAGCTGTTTCAGGAGAAAACAGTGGAGGATCTGCAGGTGATCTTTGGTCGTATCGCAGATCGTGAGCTGGCCATCCGGGTGATGGATGAGGATCTTACGCGGGAGAGTATCCAGGCCGATCTGCTGGAGAGTTTCGTGGTGATGCGGGACTGGTTTATGGGGACGGATTATCGGGAGAGTGAGCTGCATAGTCTATACAAGGAGACGGGCGAGACGATCCGCCGCATTACGCGTTTTGCGCAGCGGCTGGCGGAACAGCATCAGTCATTTCGGAGCCGGAAGACGGACTATCTGTATTTGGCGGGCTGGTTTGCGGAGCTGTCAGATAAGGATGAGGCAGATCGGCTGAGTGCTGCATTGTTTGGAGCGCCGGGCGTGCGGCATTTTTATGTGCAGGAGCGCAGCAGTGACCGCATTGACAGCAGTATTTTCGAGGAAAGTCCTACGGTGCTGGAAATCAAGCCGCGGACGAATAACTATCGGGAACGGACCCGTCAGAGTGCGATCAGCGACCAGCGGGCGGAGAAGGAAAAGCTGCGGCAGGCTCATCTGGAACAACAGCGGCAGCTGAATCAGCTGCTGGATGAGCTGGTGGTTAATCATGAGATCGATCTGGGGAAATTGCCGGTGGTGACGCGTGAGGTGCGCAAAACGCTGCTGGGCTGGATTTCCCGCTGTCTGCAGCACCGTGGGTCTATCCATACGGAAACGGGGCGTGAAGTGAAGCTGGTCTGGAACCCGAAGACGAAAAAGCAGGTCTGTCTGCATAGTGAGGATGGCGATTTCTGGCTGCCGGCGATGAAGCTGCAGGTGACGGAGGAGGACGAAAGAAGTGGAACGTGATCAGGAGGGCATCCGTCAGGCGGCACAGGCTCTGTTGGAGAATCGCTGGATCATGCGGTCGCAGATGCCGGAGGAGTATTTTCTGGTGCGCCATTATGAGCGTCAGCTGCGAGATTATTTCCAGGAGAAGTGTGGCTGGCCATTGCTGGTGAATGCGCAGTTCTATAAGCTGGAGAAGATTCCGGCCCGGCCACGGGCGTTCATGGGGATTGCAGCGATGCAGTCGGTGGGGGATTACACCCTGTTGTGCTGTGTACTGGCTTTTCTTGAGGATCAGGAAGTGGATGGACAGTTCCTGCTGGGAGATCTCTGTGAGGCATTGCTGGGCTATTATCCGCAGGAGAACGCGGTGGAGCGGTTGAACTGGGAGTCCTATACCTGGCGCAAGGCGCTGATCCGGGTGTTGAATTATTTGCTGGAGGAGCAGGTGCTGCGGCTGGTGGAGGATGACAGCGAGGCATTCCTGAGCCATGGGTATGCAGCAAGCGGTGGCCTGGCGGGGGAGGCGTTATATGAAGTTACCTTGCTGGCCCGGTATTTTCTGCGCAGTTATCCCAAGGATCTGAAGTCTTACCATTCAGTGGGAGATCTGTGTCAGACTGATTTTGCCAGTGTCTCGGATGAGAGTGCTGAGCGTTTGCGGCAGAAGCGTACCCGGCTGTATCGTCAGCTGCTGCTTCAGCCGGCGTATTATCGGCAGGAAGATTCGGAGGAGGATTTTGTCTATCTGCGGACGATGTATAAGCGGATGGGAGCAGAACTGCAGGAGTGGTTCGAGCTGAACCTGGAATTGTATCAGGATTGCGCTCTGGTGGTAAGCTATGACCGCAGTCCATGGTTCAAGGATGTGTTTCCTGTGCGGATGCGGGGAATCCATGATGTGCTGCTGTTGTTTTCGCAGACTTATCGTGAAGAGCCTGGCTGGGAAAAAAGACTGCTGCTGAGCTTCCAGGAACTGCGGGATTTTCTGGAACAGATGGCAGCCACGCAGAGCAGCGGCTGGACGAAGGAGTTTCGGGAGATGGGAAGCAAGCAGCTGACCCAGACGGTGCTGGATGAGATGGTGGCATGGAATATGGCACAGGTTGATGAGGTGGGATTGGTTCATCTGCAGCCGGCCTTGTTCCGGCTGATGGGACGCTATCCAAAGGATTATGTGGCAGGAGGGGCAAAGAAGCATGACGGAGAATAAATGGCAGGTCAATCGGGCGGGTATCCTGAATTACTGGTACTATGATGAGGAAGAGTTCCAGTTCGCAGATGGCAGGCTGCTGCTGCGCGGGAGCAATGGTTCGGGCAAGTCGGTGACGATGCAGAGTCTGGTCACGTTGCTGCTGGATGGTGTGAAACGGGCGGACCGGCTCGATAGTTTTGGCTCACGTGCCCGCCGGATCGAGGATTATCTGCTGGGAGAGAAAGAAATCAGCAGTTATGAGGATCGAACGGGGTATCTGTATCTGGAGTATAAACGGGAACAGTCCGATCAGTACGTGACGACTGGTATCGGCCTGCATGCCCGCCGCGGGAGCACCAAGGTGGATTTCTGGGGATTTGTGCTCTATAATGGGCGGCGCATCGGGGATGGTCTGCAGCTGTATAAGATTGGCAAAGACCCGGAGACGGGCAAGGAGCAGCGGCTGCCGTTATCCCGGCGTGAGTTGGAGGGGGCAATCGGTACAGATGGACGGGTGACGACGGAGCAGCGGGAATATATGGCGCTGGTCAATCAGTATGTGTTTGGTTTTGCGGACCTGTCGAAATATGAGGAGCTGATGCAGCTGCTGATCCAACTGCGCAGTCCGAAGTTGTCCCGTGATTTCAAGCCGAGTGTGATTTATGAGATATTGAATGATTCGTTGCCGTCGCTGTCCGATGGGGACTTGCGGCCTTTGGCAGAGACGATGGAGAGCATGGAGAAGACGCGGCTTTCCATTGAGCAGCTGGAGCGGGAGAAGGATGCATTCAACCGTCTCTGCAATGTCTATGATAATTATAATGAGGCGGTGCTGGTCCAGCGCAGTCTGAAGAGCAAGGCCTGTCAGGAGACGCTGGAATCGCTCAGCCAGCAGAAGGCATCGCTGCTTAGCCACCAGCAGGAGCTTATTGCTGTGGCTGAATCGGCGGCGGAGCGTCAGCAGGAGCTGCAGGTGGAGGAAACCGGACTTCGGACTGAGCAGCAGGTGCTGCAGGAGAATGAGGCCTATAAGGCGGCTGAGCAGCGGCAGGTTTTGGCGGAAACTCTGTCAGGGCAGCGCGAGGACTATGAGAAGAAACAGCAGGCTGTTTCGGCCAAGCGGCGGCGCGAGCTGGAACTTGACGAGCAGTGCCAGCATAGCAGCCAGCAGCGCGATAAGGCAGTCATGGCAGCGGATGAATGCCTGGCGGAAATGGATGATCTGGCTGTTGAAGCCTGCTTTGGTGCGCATGAGACGTTGAAGACGGGGTTCTCAATGGATGACCTGCAGGCAGGTGAATATTTTACGCTATGGATGCGGCAGTTGGATGACTATGAAAAGCAGCTGCAGGTTGTGTGTAAGCTCCTGCAGGTTTATGAGGATCTGCAGCGCCGCTGCAGCCAGGCGGATCAGGACCTGGGGCGTGAGACGAAACTGCTGGACGAGTACAGCTTTGAATACCAGCGGGCACAGGAGCTGCTGCAGCAGGCACGGGAGCAGCTGATCAAGCGCTACTATGAGTGGAAGAAGGAACAGGCAGAGGTCCTGGTGGTAGAGCCTGCTCAGGAGCAGCAGCTGGTCGGAATGATGCAGGAATTGTATGTGGGAACGCTCTGGCCGGATGTGCAGTCGGTGCTGGAGCCGGTGTTCAATGTGCGTCAGCAGGCGCTGAATAAGGAGATCGGCACTGCTCAGCAGGAGCTTGAGCAGCTGCTGCAGCAGCTGTCGCAGGCTGAGACGGAGCTGCTGGCACTGCGCCAGCGCAAGGAGGCTGAGCCTGCGCTGGAACCGGCATATCAGTCGGCAAGATCGCTGCTGCGAGAGCAGGGGGTAACGTATCTGCCTTTTTATGAGGCGGTGGAGTTCCGTGAACAGGTTCCCGCTGAGCAGCGGGAGCGCCTGGAGTCTGCCTTGCTGGCTGCGGGGATACTGGATGCGGTGATTCTGGCTGATGAGCAGGCAGCAGCGGCCCTGCCGGTTGAGATGTATGGTGTGGTGCTCTCCGGTGGTACACCGGTCATGATGGGGGAATCTCTGTACGATTATCTCCGTCCGGTCCCAGGAGATTCGGGACTGAGCGAACAGCGTATTGCCGCTGTACTCAGTTCGATCGAGGTGGATCAGTCATTCTATGAGTGGCAGACGGGCAGTACGGCAGCAGTCAATCCGGATCAGGGAACCTATCGTCTGGGTAATACGGCCGGACATGCAGCGGCGCGTGAAGCGGCGCTTTATATTGGCCGTCAGGCGCGAGAGGCCTATCGTCGGCAGCAGATCCAGCAGAAGCAGCAGGAGATTGTTGGGTACCAGCAGGAAAGCCTGGGGGTTGAGACCCGTCTGGCAGAGTTGCAGGCCACCGAAGAAAAGTTGAGCGCGGCCCGGCAGGCGTTCCCGTCCGAGGCGGAGGTCCATGATGCGTACAGTACCGGACTGGAAAAGCAGAAGGCGGTCGAACAGCAGCAGGAACGGGTCCGGCAGAAGGATGCAGAGAAGAAGCAGTTGCTGCTGCACAGTAGGTGCTGTCAGCAGGATATCTATCAGGAACGTGGCGATATTGCGCTGGAGGTGTCACTGGCGGCTTATGATGGGGCAAAAGAACTGCTGGCTGATTATTATAAGGAACTGCAGGGACTTCGGCTGCAGCAGAATGAATATGCGCATGCGACTGATAATCTGCGGCAGCAGCAGGAGTCGCTGGATTATATCCGGGTTGAGTCCGATGAGCTGCAAGGTGAGATCGTCGGTTATGAAATGGCAATCCGTAAGGCTGAGCAGCAGCTGGCTGTTTTGGATCGGCAGCTGCTGGAACTGGATGCGGCTGCTGTTGAGCAGCGGATTGTGGAGGTTGTAAGGCGGCTGCAGGAAATCCCGAAGGAACGGGAACTTGAAGTGGCGCGTCAGGCAAAGGCAGAGACGATGAGCGAGCAGCTGAATGGCGAGATTGCCGAGGCGGCTGGCCAGCAGGAAATCTATACCCGGCTCAATGGGGCCTGGCAGTCATTGTACCAGGCAGAAGTCCGGCGGGGACTGGTCTCTGATGAGTCGGCAGCACAGGAACGCCGGCGGAAGCTGGAGCAGAAATGGCAGCAGGCGGATGAAAGCCCGGCGCTGTCATCGCTGGTAAGCAAGGTTACGGGACAATTCATGCGGGATCAGGGGATCCTGACGGAGTACCGGATCTCGTTCCGTGATGTGACGGATGAGGTCTGCCCGTTGCCGGATCAACTGTCTGGCAGTCATCCGGAGGTATTCCGGCAGGCCTGGCAGGAACTGCGTGAGCAGGCTTCCCGCCAGCTGGTGCTGGCGGAGGTCGAGGGGCAGCCGCAGAATCCGTACGAGCAGCGGGCCTGGCTGCTCCAGCATATCGAGGAGCAGAAGGAACTGCTGTCCGAGCAGGATCGCCGCATCTATAAGGAAATCATCATGAACAGCATCGGGCGGACCATCAGCGAGAAGATATATGCGGCGGAAGACTGGATCCGGAAGATGAATGGGCTGATGCAGAAAAGTGAGACGTCCAGTGCGCTGCGTTTCCGGCTGGACTGGAAGCCGGTCCACGGGGAAAATGATGATGAGCTTGATACGAGTGAGCTAGTGGAACTGTTGCATGCGGATCCGGAGTCGCTGCGGGATGAGGATATGGAGAAGATTGTACGTCATTTCCAGGCCCGTATCGAAAGGGCGCAGCAGAATGCCATGTCTCAGGAACGGGATGTGGAGTCTTTTCAGAGTGCGGTGCGCGATCTGCTGGATTACCGGCAGTGGTTCCGTTTCCAGCTGTCCTATGATCAGGGCGAACAGATCCGACATCGTGAGCTGACGGATCGGGCGTTCTTCCAGTTCAGTGGTGGTGAGAAGGCCATGGCGATGTATATCCCGCTGTTTTCGGCGGCTTATTCCCGCTATTTGGAAGCCGGGGCGGATGCACCGTATCTGATTACGCTGGATGAAGCTTTTGCTGGCGTCGATGAGGAGAATATCCGTGATATGTTCCGCCTTGTGGAGCAGCTGCATTTCAATTACATTATGAATTCGCAGGTGCTATGGGGGGACTATGATGTGGTGCCATCGCTGAATGTCTATGAGCTGCTGCGGCCACGCAATGCTGCTTATGTAACGGTGGTCGGTTCACATTGGGATGGGCATGTGCGCAAATTGATGACAGGAGGTGCAGGTAATGTCGGACCGGCAGCTGCGGACTGAGGCAGTAAGGTATTTCCGGGAACGGCCAGTGCTGATGGCAGCGGCGAAGCGGTTCTGTCAGAAATACCGCAGCCTGGGACATTGGGGCGGACGGATCTGCCTGAGGAACCTGGGCACGGAAGATCGGCAGGTCCTGTCGGCATTCCTGCGGCGGGCAGCAGTCGACTCTGTGACATTGACTTATACGGAGTTTTTGGCAGCCTGGGGGAAGACCCGCTTTGCAGAGGTTCCACTGGGAGAGGTGCTCGGTACGCTTTATCCAGAGCGTCTGACGACCCGGCAGCAGGAGGCGCAGGGGCAGGAGCAGCGGCGTCAGCGGCTGCTGATTCGTCTGTTGCAGCTTTATCCGGCCGGGCCGGCCGGTCAGTGGCTGGAGGCTTTGATGATGCACCATGTCCGGCTGGGCAGTCCGGCGGATTATGAGCGGCGGGAGCTGCTGGAGCCGGTGGTTCGTGCGCTGTCCATGCTGCCGCAGACCTATGAGCGGCTGCCGTTCTTTGCCAACCGGGTCTGCGGGAATCCTCACGGTCTCGATATAGACGCTGAGACCGGGCGGCTTTTTCTGCGGGCTCTGGCTTATCTGGCCGGATATGCAGATACGGGCAGTCTCAGTATGGTGGTGAAGAATGAGCTTTTGTATGATCAGCATATCCTGCGTGAAGATATCCTGAATTTCGCTACGGCATATGGCCTTCGGGCATGGAGCGTGGACGGAGAAGAAATCCTTTACTGGCGAGAGGCAGCCATTGTCCGGGCTCCGTTGAATGTGCCGCTTCGCGAGATTGTGCGGGTGGGACAGTTTGCTTCTTGTCGGAAGACGGCGGGCGCATTACGAGTATTCATCGTAGAGAACGCGGGCGTGTTTTCTACGTTGCTGGATAGCTTGCAGGCGGAGGACGGGCTGTGTGTACCGCTGCTGTGCCTGCATGGCCAGCTCAAGACAGCTTCCTGGGCTTTGCTCGACCGGCTGGCGGCGAGCGGGGCAGCTCTTTTCTATTCGGGGGATTTCGATCCGGAGGGACTGCTCATGGCGGATAAGATCCTGCAGCGTTACCCGGGGGCGCAGGCCTGGCATTTTACGGAGGAGGAGTATGGTTCGTCCAAGGTCGTGATTCCGGACAGTCGGTTGAAAAAGCTGGAGCAGGTGATCAGTCCGGCGCTGGCTCCGTTGGTCAGTGCACTCCGGCAGCGGCGTCAGGCGTTCTATCAGGAAAGCCTGGTCTCCCGTCTATGGCAGGATTTACAGTTGGAAGGCCGCTTGTGATATAATAGGGAAAAGTATTGATGGAAGGGATGGGAGATATGGCGGAGAAGATCAGGCCGGAGCTGCTGCAGTTCCTGCAGCCGGGTGAGGTGCCTTTGCGGATTTTGGTGGTGGAGAGTCTGGCGTATCTGCCGGAGCTGCGGCGGATGTTTCCGGTGGCTGAGCTGTCAGCAGCAGCGGAGGAGGCAGACCGGATGGAGAACCCGGAATATCAGGGGCTTTCTATCCGGTTTGATTGTGTGGATTACCGGAGCGAACCGCTGCCATATCCAGCAGAGTATTTTGATTACATCATTTCGGATCTCACGTTGGAGCAGGCGGCCAACCCGCAGGATATTGCAGCTGGTTTTTCAACGTTTCTCAAGCAGACCGGGGCATTTCTTACGAGCTTTCGTAATATCCGGCACTGGTCGGTGCTGGCGGATCTGATGGAGGGGCATTACTATCCTGTGGTGTCGCGGCTGTATGCCAAGACCGAGTTTGAGCGGCTGCTCTATGCGTCCTTTTATAAGAATGTGCGGGTAAGGCCGCAGCGGCGTCCGGCGCCTGATGATATTGTCGAGCGGCTGGAGGCGGCAGGTTTTGATAATATTCACGCTGATCTGGAGACGGAGTTCTGGTTGGTACGCGCGGAACGGTCAATGCCGGAACTGGCTTTATTGAAGTCGATGTACACGCCGCAGCAGCGTAAAAAGCTTTCGCGTCTATTGCATCGCATTGAGTATGGTGTCGATCTGCCGGCTCAGGCGCAGGCCTTTTGGCAGTTTTATGCAGATGCTGGGCTGTTTCCGGATTATACTGCGGCGTTTATCCAGTCGACGGTATTCCATGTGGACTGGTTTTATCGTCAGCTGATGGCTGTGTCCGGGAATCAGTCCGATGAGATCATGGCGCTGCTGCAGTGCGGCCAGTCGGAGGCATTGTCCGAGGAGACGGCAGAGCGGCATGTTAGGCTGCAGCATGAGCTGCAAGAGCGTTTGGGAAAGGATGGAGAAGATAATGCCTGAATCGAAAGTGGCGGATGCACATAAGGTTGCATTCATTACCTGTGTCAATAATGAGGACTGGTATGACGAGTGCCGGCTTTATCTTGAGCATCTGCAGCTGCCTGCCGGAATGACGATGGAGCTGGTGCCGGTTCGTGGGGCGTCCTCGATGTGTGCGGGCTATAATATCGGTCAACAGTCTTCGTCGGCAAAATACAAGGTATATCTGCATCAGGATACGCTGGTTGTCAATAAGACGCTGGTGGAGGATCTCTTGCGGTTGTTTGCGGATGAGACGGTGGGGGCTGTTGGCGTTATCGGCTGTGCCAGTCTGCCACGCAGCGGTGTCTGGTGGGATGGGCTGCGCACGTATGGACGGGTCCTGCATGCCTGTGAGCCAGAGAGCGTGGTGGATTCGCACTGCATGGAGCCGGACGGGCCATATCGGCAGGTCGAGGCGGTGGACGGACTGTTTATCGCGACGCAGTATGATATTCCCTGGCGTGAGGATCTTTTTACTGGCTGGCATCTGTATGATACGTCGCTTTGCAAGGAGATGCAGCGCCGGGGATACCGGGTGGTCGTGCCTAACCAGTCGCAGGAGTTCTGGTGTATCCATTGTCCGAAGGAGAAACCTTTGGCGCAGTCGTATAAGGGATACCAAAAAGTATTCCTGCGCGAGTATGGGCAGGAACTTCACCCTGAGGTGTAGAATAGTATAGCTATTGTAGATTATTTCTGGATCGGAGTAGGTGTTGTCGGGGATGGCGATGGAGCATGATACGTTGAATTGGCTGAGCCTGGCCGATAAGTTCGCAGCGGACGGGGACCCCAACGGGATGCGGGCTTGTGCGCGGGAACTTTGGGACATGGATGCAGAAAGCATGGATGGTGCGGCCGTGATGGCGGAGGCGGCACTTTATTCGGGCGAGTATGAGGAAGCCCGGACGCTGGTGGAGGAAATCCTGAAAAAGAAGCCAAATCATCTGCGCGGGCTGCTGGTCTGCGCGGGACTGGCTGCTGTTGAGTTCCGGCTGGATGAGGAGATCCCTGTGCTGCGTGATCTTATTGGCAAGCTGGAGGCCAAGTGGGCGCCGCTGGACCCGGATGACGCTTACTACAGCGTGCTGCTGCATCTGTTAAGGAAAGCCCGCGGCTGGCTGGCTGATGCCTTGTATCTGGGCGCTGAGCCGGAGCAGTCAGCAGAGCAGCTGCTGGCACATAGCGGGCTGGCGGAGACAGCGGCAGAACAGGCCTCTTCTTATAGTAAGTATCTTTTTATGCGGAATTATCGGGAGCAGTCATTGAAGGAGAGCCGCGTGGCTGCTGAGCGCTACGCGGCGTTCTGGGATGTGGTACCGTATAGCCATGAACAGACGGTAAAACTGCCGGACAAGAAACTGCGTATTGGTTATTTGTCGCCAGATTTCCGCGAGCATGCGGTGGCATCCTTTCTGGCACCGCTGTTGAAGCATTTTGACGGCAGTCATTTTGTTGTGTACTGTTATGCGACAGGCCGGCGGGATGCGGTGACGAAACGTCTGCAGAGCGGGGCTGTGAACTGGCGGGACCTGCGGGGGCGCAGTCCGCGGACGGCGGCGCGGCTGATTGCAGAGGATCATATCGATATCCTGGTGGATTTGTCAGGACATACCCAGGATTCCTGCCTGCCCATCATGTTATACCGGCCGGCACCCGTGCAGATGTCCGGCCTTGGCTATATGAATACGACGGGAGTGTCGGCTATCGACTATTTCCTGTCTGATGAGACGTGTCTGCCAAGCGGCGATGGTGCGGCGGCAGGGTTTACCGAGCAGATTATCCGTCTGCCGCATTCGCACCTCTGTTATGCGCCGGGTGCGGTGCGGGAGATGCCGGCACCCGGATTTGAGGCTCCCTGTCTGGCACGAGGCTATGTGACATTTGGCAGTTTTAATAATTTTGCCAAGGTGACGGATGAGACGCTGCTGCTCTGGCGGGGGATTCTCGATCAGGTGCATGGGTCGCGGCTGGTGATCAAGGGCAAGATCTGCAGCATTCCGTCAGGAATAGAGCTGGTACATGAGCGCTTGCGCCGGCTGAGTTTTGATCCTGCGCGGGTAGAGCTGCGCCCCTACAGTCCCGATTATCTGGAGCAGTACCGGGATATCGACATTGCATTGGATGCGATGCCGTATAATGGCGGCCTCACGACCTGTGAAGCGCTGTATATGGGGGTGCCGGTGGTGAGTATCCGCGGGCGCAGCCATGGTTCCCGTTTTGGGGCATCAATCCTCACGAATGCTGGAGTCAGGGAACTGTTAGCGGAGAATGATATCAACTATGTCCGGCGGGCTGTTCAGCTGGGCAATTCGCCGGAGCTGATTGGCGCATATCATTCGGGATTGCGGGGAAATCTCCTGAAATCGCCCCTTATGGATGCCGCCAATTACATGCGTGAGCTGGAATCAGCATATCGTCAGACATGGCAAAATTTTTGCACAATATAAAAAAGACTTGCGTTTTTTTGGTGCATCGACTATACTATAACCATAGACGTTCTTATTTCTTGGCGTAATCTGAGCAAGGGGACACAGGGACTGTGGGACATCTAAGGATATTTTTATTTTTCTAGTAGTAAGGGGATTATCTTATGGCTTTCGAAGACAAGACTTTGGTATGCAAAGAGTGTGGCAACGATTTCATTTTCACCGCTGGTGAGCAGGAATTCTACGCTGAGAAGGGTTTCGAGAATCAGCCGGCACGCTGCCGCGATTGCCGCGACAAGCGTCGTCACAGTCGTGACAACGGCAACGAACAGCGCCAGATGTACAAAGTGACTTGCGCTGGCTGTGGCAAAGAGACGGAAGTTCCGTTCGAGCCGAAAAATGACCGTCCGGTTTATTGCCGCGACTGCTTCAACAAGAAGAGAGCTGACAGAGACTAATTGGTCTTGCAGTTTTCGCAAAGCATGCTATAATAATATATGTGCGTGAGCGATGGAGCCCGGATGCATAATCCGGGCTCTATTTTGTTTCACTGTAAATGAGAGAGTAAAAAGAAGGTGGGGGTTTCATGAAAATGAAAAAGGTTTTGGCACTGGTGGCTGCCTGCGCATTTGCTGTATTAGCGATGACTGGCTGTGGCAGCAGCAACAACGCGGCATCCTCTGGCAGCGGTTCGGGCGCGAAGGTCCTGAAGGTTGGTTCTTCTGTTGATTTTGCACCGTTTGAGTTCCAGGATGAGGGACAGAAGGAATATCAGGGCTTTGATATGGATCTGATCCGTGCCATCGGCAAGGAGATGGGCTATGATGTTGAGATTCAGAATCTGGGCTTTGATGGTCTGATTCCGGCGCTGCAGGGCAAGAATATCGATGCAATCATTTCCGGCATGAGCATCAATGATGAGCGTAAGCAGAATGTCCTGTTCTCCGATCCGTATTATCAGTCCGGCCTGACGATGGTTGTCCGTGATAACGAGACAGCAATCAAATCGTTCCAGGATCTGAAGGGCAAGAAGGTTGCCGTCCAGATTGGCACGACGAGTGCGGATGAAGTCAAGAAGATTGATGGTGTCGAGATCAAAGAGCTTAACACACCAGCCGATTGTTTCATGGAACTCAAGGCTGGCGGCGTAGATGCTGTGGTCAATGACCGCCCGGTCAATGATTACTATATCACGAAGAATAATGCGCAGGGTGTCAAGGCTTTGGAAGAGAAGCTGACGGCTGAGGATTATGGTATCGCCATCGGCAAGGATAATAAAGAACTCCAGCAGAAAGTCAATGACGCGCTGAAGAAACTCAAAGAGAACGGCGAATATGACAAGATCTTTGCTAAATGGTTTGGCGAGAAAAAATAATCAGGAATCGTGAATAAAAAAACACCAGCTCGGTTTTGAGCTGGTGTTTTTTTGAGCGTTTCTGTCATCATTTGCAAAGTTAGCTTACGTGTTGACAGCCAGTAGACATTGAAATATAATAGGCTATAGATTTTATTGAGATGAATAAATATGAATCATATGAAGCTTGTATAAGGGTGAGGTGAAGAACATGGAGTTTAATTTTAATCTGGTGATGCAGTCACTGCCGTTGCTGATGGCTGGCGCCGGAATTACAATCAAGATTACCGCGCTGTCGGTGACTGTCGGTATCCTGATTGGTTTGTTCATGGGAATCGCGCGCATTTGCCGGCTGCGCATTTTTCGGCTGATTGCAGCGGTTTACGTTGATTTTTTCCGCGGGACACCGCTGTTGGTCCAGATTTTTTTAGTGTATTTTGCCCTGCCGCTGTTGACTGGGCAGCGCAGCGATCCGTATGTGGCTGCTATCAGTGCCTGTGGTCTCAACTCTGGCGCCTATGTAGCCGAAATTTTCCGGTCGGGCATCCAGTCCATTGACCGGGGACAGATGGAAGCGGGCCGTTCACTGGGAATGACCTGGGGGCAGACGATGCGTTATATCGTTGTGCCGCAGGCGTTCAAGCGGGTCATTCCACAGCTGGGAAATGAGTTTATCGCCCTGCTCAAGGATTCCTCGCTGGTATCCGTCATCGGCTTCGAGGAGCTGACCCGCCGCGGGCAGCTTATCATTGCCAAGACCTATGCATCAGTGGAAATATGGACCTGTGTGGCCGTTATTTATCTGGTGATGACCTTGACGATTTCCCGTTTTGTAGCATTCCTGGAATGGAGGTATAAGAAGGATGATAGACATTGAAAATCTGCATAAGTCGTTTGGCGATGTCCATGTCCTGAAAGGCATTGACCTCAATATTAAGGAAAAAGAAGTGGTGGCTATTATCGGACCGTCTGGTTCGGGCAAGAGCACGCTGCTGCGCTGTATGAACTATCTGGAGGAGCCGACACAGGGAATGGTCAGTGTGGATGGTATCCTGCTGGATGGCGAGGCGAATATCAACAAGGTGCGCGAAGAGGTGGGCATGGTGTTCCAGCGCTTCAATCTGTTCCCGCATATGACGGTGCTGCAGAATATTATGCTGGCACCGATGAAGGTGCGCAAGGCGTCAGCGGCTGATGCTGAGCAGACGGCGAAGAAACTGCTCGAGCGCGTAGGGCTGGCCGATAAGGCGGACAGCTATCCCAGCCAGCTTTCCGGCGGTCAGCAGCAGCGTGTGGCGATTGCCCGCGCTCTGGCGATGAAGCCGAAAGTTATGCTGTTCGATGAGCCGACCTCGGCGCTTGACCCGGAGATGGTAGGCGAGGTTCTTGATGTTATGCGCAGCCTTGCTGGCGAAGGCATGACGATGGTGATCGTAACTCATGAAATGGGCTTTGCCCGTGAGGTCGGTGACCGTGTGCTGTTTGTCGATGATGGACGGATACTTGAGCAGGGAACGCCCGAAGCGGTGCTGGAGCATCCACAGCAGGAGCGCACGCAGGCCTTCCTGTCGAAGGTGCTTTGATATCAGCATATCCGGCAGGTTGTGATTGTATTCATAGATAAGAATCAGTTGACAGTCATATAACCAACACTTATAATTAGATTTAGGTTGTGTTTTCATCGATTTAAAGGAGAAAATACGACATGGTTTAATCGTACTAGGAGGAATCTCAATGGTTGGTAAAGTGAAATGGTTTAGTGCTGAAAAGGGTTTTGGTTTCATCGCTCGTGAAGATGGTGACGATGTGTTCGTACACTTCTCGGCAATCAAAGATGAAGGTTTTAAGACGTTGAATGAAGGCCAGGAGGTCGAGTTCGATATCGTTGAAGGTGCTCGCGGTCCGCAGGCATCCAATGTCGTAAGAATGGCATAAGTTTTTCTATCGATACATAATCGCCTCTCCGTCAGGGGAGGCTTTTTTGGTGCCCGGAATGCTGCCCGGTGAACAGAAACAGCTCTGTTAAAAATTTCAGATATTTTATATACAGAAAAGAAGGGTTTTTTCATGGGGCGGCGAATTATACTAATATAAACCTGATGGGAGTCAGGTAGAACCGATAGAAACCGTGGCGTAAGCCATGGCCATCATAAGAAAGGGGATGTGTCGTATGGCAACATTCACTGTAAGAGGCAAGAATATCGAGATTACTCCTTCCCTGCGTGAGTACGTGGAGAAACGTGTGGGCAAAGTCACCAAGTACTTTGAGAACGTTGGTGACATCACGGTGCTTCTCACCGTGTCGAAAGGGCGTCACATTGTGGAGGTCACGGTCCCTGTGCAGGGTGGTATCCTGCTCCGGGGTGAGGAAGCCACGATGGATATGTATACGTCCATTGACCTGGTGGTCGAGAAACTGGAACGCCAGATTCACAAACAGAAGACCAAACTGGCCCGCCGCTTCCGTAATAACGGATTCAAGGCAGAGGCTCTGCAGACGCCGGTTGTTCCGGAGAAAGCAGAGGAGGATGATGACTACAAGGTTGTGAAGACCAAGCGGTTCATCGTGAAACCAATGGATGTTCAGGAAGCCATCATGCAGATGAATCTGCTGAACCACAACTTCTTTGTATACCGTGATGCGGAAACAGAGGAAGTAAATGTTGTCTATCGCCGTACTGATGGCAACTATGGACTTATCGAGTCCAGTAACTGATTACTGAATTTCAGCCTGCTGCAATAAACAGCAGGTTTGCCAGAACAGGCATAAAAAAAGAGCACGATGTGCTCTTTTTTTATGCCTGTTTTTAAGTTATAGAAGGTAGGTCTGCAGATTTTGACGGAAAGTCTCATCGAGAGAGTCCAGCAGAGCGTAGCGTTTGCGGTACTGGCTGCGTTTATGGGATTTTACTTCTGCCAGCGGTTTTCGGTATTCGGTGACGGGCAGGATATAGAACCGTGGATCAGTGGGCAGCTCCTGTCCCTGATTTTCCTGCCAAAAACAGTCGAGGTCCGTCTTGAGCTTGCGGTCGAGACGGACGTGATTGCTCGTGAAGAAACCGAGGTTTGAGACAGCCAGGATGTCCTTTATATTGAGTTCCTGTGCGAGCAGGCGTATGGCGTGCAGGATCAGGTTTTTCGGCCGGAAGCCGAAGAAGGCTTTGGTCAGGGCATGGATACTGTCCTGGGCGCCCAGACAGCCCTGCATAGCACCAATTCGCAGGCGGCTGCCATCACTTTCCTGCTCGAACAGGAAGGTGATGTGGTAGAGCCGTTCCTCATTGAGCAGGAGATCGATGGACATGAGTCCCTCTTTGCGGTCGACGTAGTGGAAGTCCAGTCCCAGCGAGAGATGGCCGAGGGCACTGTCTTCTTCCCAGAGTGGCAGACGTCCGTCATAATAGATGGCCTGAAGACTGTCGCCCGAGAAGTACTGGCGGCAGAAGTCGAAATGAGAACGAATGAGCCAGGCTCGTTCCGGTAGTGTGGACTGATAATAAAATACCTGCCGGGTGGCCTCTTCATAGAAGATGGCATTGCCGGATTCTATCTTCCGGAGTTCGCTGTAAGCCTGGAAGAAATGAGACAGGGCGAGAATGTCCTGCTGGTGGCGCAGACTGCGCAGCCAGAAGACGATAAGCCTCTGTATATTAAAATCCGTGTGGTCACGGTGATGGTAGATACGATTGCCCAGGACTAAGATCTCTCTCAAAAATATTCCCTCCTATTTAATGTTTGCTGGATTTTATTATAACTGCATATGGCTGTTTGTAAAGATGTCAAAGGCCCTAAGGCATGAATCTTAATACTATCTTTATATTGCAGGCTTTATCCTAACACTGTATTTATTTTCGTTGTGCTAGAATAATAGGCAAAGGGGGGGCTATGAATATGCTCTATTTATCAGGACTTGTATGGATTGGTATGTTGATTTACATGGTAAAGCTTTTGTTGGAGGGAGATGAAGGATGATGCAGTCCTTGACACAATATATTGGTTATCTCGTGGTGCTGATCCTGCTGGCGGTGCCGCTGGGGATCTATGCAGAAAAGGTCATGAATGGTAAACTTTCCTGGGTTGATCGTGTGTTTGGCCCCTGGGAGCGCAGGTTCTATCGCTTGCTGGGGATACAGCCGGAGGCTGAGATGGGCGGAAAAGCCTATCTGGGCTGTGTGTTGCTCTTCAATCTGGCGGGGTTCCTGATTCTCTTCCTGTTGCTGCAGGTTCAGCAGTATTTGTCGCTGAATCCTCAGGGCTGGCCGGGGATGGACCCCTATCTGGCGTTTAATACGGCAGCGAGTTTCGTGTCGAATACGAATTGGCAGTCTTATCAGGGGGAGTCGCAGGTAAGTTATCTGGTGCAGATGCTCGGTCTGACAACGCAGAATTTCGTATCAGCGGGTTCCGGGATCGCGGTTCTGTTTGCACTGCTGCGCGGGTTCACCCGGACGGAAGCGGCAACCATCGGTAATTTCTGGGTTGATTTGACGCGCAGTATTGCCTATATACTGCTGCCACTGGCAGCAGCAGTAACATTGGTGCTGGCTTCTCAGGGCGTGGTGCAGAACTTTTCTGCCTATGAGGCGGCCGCATTGTCTGAGCCGGTCCGTTTGCCTGATGGTGCAGTGATTCAGCAGATGGTGATTCCGGAGGGGCCGGCAGCCAGTCAGGTGGCAATTAAGCAGATCGGCACCAATGGTGGCGGTTTCTTTGGGGCTAATTCAGCGCATCCGCTGGAGAATCCTACTCCGTTCTCGAATCTGGTGGAG
Organism: Selenomonas sp.; assembly: GCA_018052705.1. GTDB lineage: Bacteria > Bacillota > Negativicutes > Selenomonadales > Selenomonadaceae > Selenomonas_A. The sequence continues at coordinate 19,071 of JAGPMW010000002.1, forward strand.
CTGGTGTCGATCCTGCTGCTGCCGATGGCCTTATGTGTCTCGTTTGGCCGTGCAATCTGTGCCGCCAGACAGGGAGGCACCATTTTAGGGGTTATGCTCGTACTGCTGATACTCGGACTTGGTTTTATTGGCTGGAGCGAGCAGACCGGGACCAGTGTGCTGGGACAGCAGGGCGCAGTCATGATGCAGGCGGCCGTGGATCAGAGCGGCGGCAATATGGAGGGCAAGGAGACCCGTTTCGGTATTGCCTCGTCGGCTGCCTGGGCAGAGTTTACGACTGCGGCATCGAACGGCTCAGTCAATTCGGCGCACGACAGCTACACGCCGCTGAGCCTGCTGGTGATGATGGTGAATATGCAGCTGGGTGAGATTATCTTTGGTGGTGTCGGCTGCGGACTTTATGGGATGCTTTGTTTTGCTATCCTGACGGTGTTTATAGCCGGTCTGATGGTCGGGCGTACACCGGAATATCTGGGTAAGAAGATTGAGCCATATGAGATGAAGATGGCTGTGCTGGTTTGTCTGGTACCGCCGGTGGCAATTCTTGCTGGCAGCGGCATAGCGGCACTTCTGCCGGGGACACCGGCCAGTCTTGGATCTTCCGGGGTTCATGGTTTTTCGGAGCTTCTGTATGCATTCACGTCCTGCGGAGCGAATAATGGTTCGGCTATGGCAGGTCTGTCTGCAGATACCCCGTTTTTTAATGGAATACTGGGGCTTATTATGCTGGTGACACGTTTTGTGCCGATGGCAGCGATTTTGTTGATTGCTGCCCGTCTGGCGGCTAAACGCCGGGTGGCTGTGACAGAAGGCACGCTGCGTACGGATACTCTGTTGTTTGCCGGACTGCTTGTGGGGGTTATTCTGCTGGTGGGGGCCCTGAGCTTTTTCCCGGCACTGGCGCTGGGACCGATTGCCGAGCATTTGCAAGGCATTTGAGGAGGATTGAAGATGAAGAAGAACGAGACATTCAATCGGGATATTCTGCTGGCGGCGATAAAAGATGCCTGTTGGAAATTGTCACCGCGCAAGCAGCTGGAAAATCCGGTTATGTTTATGGTTTATCTGTCAGCGATACTGACAACGATGTTCTATGCTGGTGAATGGCTGGGCGCTGCCGATGCGCCCGGCTGGTTTACGCTGAGTATTGCGGTGCTGCTCTGGTTTACGGTTCTGTTCGCCAATTTTGCTGAGGCTATTGCCGAGGGGCGGGGCAAGGCACAGGCGGCGGCACTGCGCTCGGCTAAGAAAGAGGTAGAGGCACGCCGCATTCCATCGCCGGACCGGCGGGAGCAGGTGACACAGGTTTCTTCCGTCGAATTGAAGAAAGGCGACTATGTTCTGGTGCAGGCTGGCGAGCAGATTCCGGCTGATGGCGATGTGGTAGAAGGTGCGGCATCGGTTGATGAGTCGGCTATTACCGGCGAGTCAGCACCGGTGATTCGTGAGAGTGGCGGCGATCGCAGTGCGGTGACTGGCGGTACGACCGTACTGTCGGACTGGCTGGTCATTGAGGTGACGAGCGAAGCCGGCCATAGCTTTCTGGACCAGATGATTGCGATGGTCGAGGGCGCAGCCAGGAAGAAGACGCCGAATGAACTGGCCCTGCAGATTTTCTTATTGGCGCTTTCCATTATCTTTATTGTCGTTACGTTGTCTTTGTATGCCTACAGCTGGTTTACGCAGCAGCAGCTCGCATTGTCCGGGACGATATCACTGACAGAACTGACGGCCCTGCTGATCTGTCTGGCTCCGACAACGATTGGAGCCCTGCTGTCTTCGATCGGCATTGCCGGAATGAGCCGTCTGAATCAGGCCAATGTACTGGCAATGAGCGGTCGGGCCATTGAAGCGGCTGGCGATGTGGATGTACTTATGCTCGACAAGACGGGAACCATTACACTCGGAAATCGTCAGGCCAGTGTTTTTCTGCCAGTAGATGGGCATAAAGCGGAAGATCTGGCCGATGCCGCGCAGCTGTCTTCTTTGGCCGATGAGACGCCGGAGGGGCGCAGTATCGTAGTGCTGGCAAAGCAGCAGTTTGGTTTGCGCGGCCGGGCAGTTGGCGCGCATGACACTTGTTTTGTGCCGTTCACCGCTCAGACCAGAATGAGTGGTGTTGATATGGATGGACATGCCATCCGTAAAGGGGCAGCCGATGCGGTCAGGAAATATATCCAGGAACGAGGCGGGGTATATAGTGAAGCCTGTGATCAGACGGTACGTGCGGTTGCCCAGGCTGGCGGTACGCCGCTGGTCGTAGCACGGGACAGTCAGGTGCTTGGCGTTATTCATCTGAAGGATATCATCAAGGATGGCGTAAAGGAAAAGTTTGCAGATTTGCGCCGTATGGGAATCCGGACCATCATGATTACTGGTGATAACCCGATGACAGCGGCGGCTATTGCTGCTGAAGCCGGGGTGGATGATTTCCTCGCGGAGGCGACGCCGGAAGGCAAGCTGCAGATGATCCGGGATTTTCAGGCCAAGGGACATATGGTGGCGATGACTGGCGATGGTACGAATGATGCGCCGGCATTGGCACAGGCTGATGTGGCTGTGGCGATGAATACCGGTACGCAGGCGGCCAAAGAGGCAGGGAATATGGTGGATCTTGATTCGTCACCAACGAAGCTTATTGATATCGTGCGTATCGGCAAGCAGCTGTTGATGACGAGAGGCAGTCTGACCACCTTCAGTATTGCCAATGACCTGGCCAAGTATTTCGCCATTATTCCTGCCTTGTTTACGGTTTTTTATCCGCAGCTGGCGGTACTTAATATCATGGGGCTCAAGAGTCCGGAGACAGCTATTCTGGCAGCGGTGATCTATAATGCGTTTATTATCATTGCGCTGATTCCACTGGCGCTGAAGGGAGTTGCGTATCGGGAACTGCCGGCAGCAAAACTGCTGCAGCATAACCTGCTGGTGTATGGACTGGGTGGTATTGTGGTACCGTTCGTGTGTATCAAGCTGCTGGATATGGTTTTGGGAATATTCCTATGAGGAGGAGTTTGAAATGAAATCTGAAATAGCGGCCAGTATGCAGGCGGCGAAGCTGATGCTGGTCTTTACGCTGCTGCTGGGCGGCGGGTATACGCTAATTATGACGGGGCTGGCGCAGTTGTTTTTCCCAATGCAGGCTGCAGGCAGTCTGCATTGGTCAGAGGATCATACGGTCCTTTATGGTTCGCGGCTGATGGGGCAGCCTTTTGCGGCCGATAATCATTTGTGGGGTCGGGATATGAAGCTTACAGCGGATACCTTTAGAGCGGCTGATGACACGCCGTTGCTTTACGGCACCGCAACGAATGAAGCCGTGAAGAGCGAGGCTTTTGCGACGCGTGTGGCCGCCCGGACGGCCTATATCCGGGCAGCCCATCCGGAAATGGGCGATACACCGGTGCCTGTGGATCTGGTCACAGTGTCAGGAAGCGGGCTTGATCCGGATATTTCGCCAGCTGCCGCCGCGTATCAGGTACGGCGTCTGGCCCGGACGACTGGGCGCAGCGAGGCGGAGATACAGGATATCATCGCCTCGTGCACACAGGGGAGATTCCTCGGGATATTCGGGGAGCCGCGGGTCAATGTGGCAGAGGTGAATCTGCGGCTTGACGGGAAGCGGTAAAATCAGGAAAGAAAAACGGGCAGGCAGAGCTCAGCGTGGGGCAGACCGATAAGACCATCCCTGCGGCTGGGCTCTTTTTGCTATAGCTGCTTATGGGGGTGGCAGTTTTGGGGAGCTATGCTACAATAATAGTAATGAAGATTGTAAAGAAAAGGAGATGAGTGTGTGGAACGGGAAACGCCGGAGGAAATCCTTGCCCGGATCAGGCAGGATGAAGATAAACAGAGTCATGGTAAATTGAAGATATTCTTTGGCTACGCGGCAGGGGTCGGGAAGACCTATGCGATGCTCGAGGCAGCCCAGACGGCGCAGGCAGAGGGCGTAGATGTGGTTTGCGGGTATGTCGAACCGCATCAGCGGCCGGCGACGATGGCGCTGCTGGACGGATTGACGTGTCTGCCGGTGAAGACTGGACTTTATCATGGGATTGAGCTGCAGGAGCTCGATCTTGACGCGGCACTTGCTCTAAAGCCGCAGCTCATTCTTGTGGATGAACTGGCGCATACAAATGCCCCATTCTGCCGCCATCAGAAGCGGGTGCAGGATGTTGAGGAATTGCTGCGGGCGGGCATCGATGTCTATACTTCAGTAAATGTACAGCATATCGAAAGCCTCAATGATATTGTGGCTTCGATTACGGGCATTACTGTGCAGGAACGCATTGGCGATGATGTGTTTGATGGCGCGGAACAGGTGGAACTCGTTGACATTGAACCAGATGAGCTTATTGCCCGGCTGCGGGATGGCAAGATCTATGCCAGACCTACAGCGGCGTTGGCAAGCTTTTTTGTGCGGGATAATCTGACGGCTTTGCGGGAAGTGGCGTTGCGGCGCATGGCGGACCGGGTCAGCCGCCGTGAAAACAGTTCCCAGGTACCAATCGAGGAGCACATTCTGATCTGTCTGTCCAGTTCGCCTTCCAATCCCAAGGTTATCCGTACGGCCGCACGGATGGCAGCTGCTTTTGGCGCGGCTTTTACGGCTTTGTTCGTTGAGACGCCGGATTTTCCCAAGATGTCGCTGCCAGATCATCAGCGGCTCGATGCGAATACGAAACTGGCGCGTTCGTTCGGTGCCAATATCGTGACGGTCTATGGTGAAGATGTTGCCTGGCAGATTGCGGAATATGTCAAGCAGTCCCGGATTTCCAAAGTGGTCCTGGGGCGTTCGACAACCAAGCGGGGCTTGTTTTTGGTGAAGCCGACCTTTTCGGAGCGGCTGACGGAGCTGGTTCCGCAGCTGGACATCTATATTATTCCCGATAAAATGGCTGGCAGTTATGTTCTCCGCGCAGCCGGCAGTAAAGATGGCCGCCCGGACCCCTGGCGGAATCTGCGGGATTTGGGGATTGTGGTAGCTTCACTGGGCGTATGTACCGTGGTAGGGCTGATCTGTCTGGCCTGGCAGATCGAGACGGAGAATATTGTCCTTATCTATATCCTGGCCGCGCTGGCGCCGGCGATGCTCACGACAGGCTGGCGCTACAGCCTGCTGGTTTCCGTGGGCAGCGTGCTGGTGGTCAATTTCTTTTTCAGTGAGCCACGGTATACGTTTGTTGTCTTTGATCCCGGAGATCTGGTGACGTTTGCGATGCTGTTCCTGGTATCGCTGATCACCGGCTTCCTGACCCGTAAGGTGCATCGGCAGGCTGAACTGGCCTCACATAAGGCTTATCGGACGGAGGTGCTGCTGGAGACGAGCAGCCTGCTTCAACAGGCGGAGGGAAAGCAGGAGATTTATCGCGCTCTTTCGCGGCAATTGGAACGGCTGCTTGACCGGCCGGTCGTTGTCTATGATGGTGAGGTCTTCCAACCGCAGTTCTATGCACATCAGCTGTCTGAGTCCCGGTTAGCGGACTATATCACTGCCGATGAACAGGCGCTCGCCGCATGGGTCTATAAAAACAATAAGCATGCCGGTGCAGGTACGCAGACCCTGCCGGGGGCAAAATGCCTGTATCTGGCTGTGCGCGGGAATACCGCGGTACTGGCGGTGGTCGGTATTGCACTTGATGAGAGTACGCTGGGCGCGTTCGAATACAATGTTGTACTGTCTATCCTTGACGGCTGCGCCATGGCACTGGAGAAAGAGCTTCAGGGGCGCCGGCGGCGTGAGGTGGAACTGGCAGCCAGGCAGGAACAGCTGCGGGGAAATCTGCTGCGGGGCATCTCACATGACCTGCGGACGCCGCTGACCACAATTGCCGGCAATGCCGAGCTGCTGAAGGATGAAGGGGAGAATCTGCAGCCAGCCCAGAAGCAGGAACTATGTCAGGATATTGCCAATGATGCCCGCTGGCTGACGAATATGGTTGAGAATCTGCTGGCCGTTACCCGGATCAAGGATGGAACGATGCAGATTCAGCTGGAACCGGAGATGCTGGCGGATATCATTCAGGAGGCACTCACGCATATCGGACGGAGACGGGAGCAGTATCCGCTGCAGGTCCGGCTGGCGGATGATTATATGATGGTCCGGGCCGATGGCCGGCTGCTCGTGCAGGTGTTTATCAATCTGCTGGATAATGCGATGAAATATACACCGGTGGGAACACCGTTGGAAATCTCGGCTCGTCAGGAGGCTGGCCGGGCGATTATCCTCGTGGCGGATCAGGGCCCCGGCATTTCGGCCGTGTTGCGGGAGCATATCTTTGATGAGTTTGGCACGGGCAAGGTTCACAGTACGGACTCCCGCCGGGGGCTGGGCATTGGTCTGGCACTCTGCCGGGCAATCGTGGAGGCGCATGGCGGCCGGATTGCTGTCCGTGATAATGTGCCGCAGGGAACGATTTTTGAGATTACTCTGGAACTGGAAGGAGTGCAGGGGGATGAATAATCCAACGATACTGATCGTGGAAGATGATAAGGCCATCCGTAATCTGATTAAAGTGACACTCGAGTCGAAAGGATACGGCTGCCTGACGGCCGAGACGGGCAGTCAGGCATTGGTCATGGCTGCTGCGGAGAAACCCGATATCCTGTTTTTGGATCTGGGGCTGCCGGATATGGATGGCATAGCAGTTATCGGAAAACTGCGCAGCTGGTCACAGCTGCCGATCCTGGTCATCAGTGCCCGTACGGATGATGGCGATAAGATTGAGGCGCTCGATGCCGGGGCTGATGACTATATCACCAAGCCGTTCAGCGTCAATGAACTGCTGGCCCGGCTGCGGGCTACGGTCCGGCGGCTGGGCATCATCGCCCAGCAGACAGACGAGCCGGCTGATCCAGCGACATTTCTCAATGGTGAATTGCGTATTGATTATGCCGCGCATCTGGTCTATGTTCAGGGGCATGAGGTCCATCTGACGCCGATTGAGTATAAGCTGCTCTGCACCCTGGCGGAGAATGCCGGCAAGGTGTTGACCCATCAATATATCCTGCGTCAGGTCTGGGGCAGCAGTCTGCCCAGTGATGTCGCATCGCTGCGGGTGTTCATGGTAGCGCTGCGCAAGAAGCTTGAGTCTGCACCGGGAACGCCGCACTATATCCAGACGCATGTCGGGATTGGTTACCGGCTGCTGCGCGAGGATGAAGCCAGGTAGATTGGCAGCAGAGGGCCTTTCATTGACTTATATCAGGCAGTCTGCTAAGATTGTAGAGTGAGACTACTTATAAGAAGGAGTGATTTTGTTTGCTGGGATTTCTCAAAAGATTCTTGGGCGACAATAACGATAAAGAAATAGCCCGTTATCGCGAGGTTGTCGAGAAAATCAATGCATTAGAGCCACAGATGGAAGGTCTGACGGACGATAAGCTGACCGGTTTGACGAATACGTTCAAGGAAAGGCTGGCGAACGGCGAAACGCTGGATGACCTGCTGCCGGAGGCTTTTGCCGTAGTGCGTGAAGGGTCACGCCGTGTACTGGGCATGCGTCATTTCGATGTGCAGCTGATCGGCGGCATGTGCCTGCATGAAGGCCGTATTGCTGAGATGCGTACTGGTGAGGGCAAGACGCTGGTTGCGACATTGCCGGTATACCTCAACGCACTGACCGGCAAGGGCGTGCATATGATTACGGTCAATGACTATCTGGCTCGCCGCGACAGCGAGGAGATGGGCAAGTTGTACCGTTTCCTCGGCTTGACGGTCGGTCTGGTTGTCCATGACATGGATTTCCCAGAGCGCAAATATGCCTACAGCTGTGATGTCACGTTCGGTACCAATAATGAGTTCGGGTTTGACTATCTGCGTGACAACATGGTGATCTATTCCGATCAGATGGTTCAGCGTGAGCTTAACTATGCCATCGTCGATGAGGTGGATTCTATCCTTATCGATGAGGCCCGTACGCCGCTGATCATTTCCGGTCCGGGAGCCAAGTCGACGGATATGTATGCTGTTATGGCCAAGGCTGTAGCCGGACTCAAGGAAGGGCCGGATTACACGCTCGATGAGAAGCAGAAGACCGTTGCGGCTGCGGACAGCACTGTGCCGAAGATCGAGAAGATCCTCGGTATCAGCAATCTCTATGCGCCGGAGAATATCGAGCTGTCGCACTGCTTTACCGCGGCCCTGCGGGCCAAAGCGCTCATGAAACGTGACCGTGATTATGTAGTGCGCAATGGTGAAGTCATTATCGTTGATGAGTTCACAGGCCGTCTTATGGAAGGCCGCCGCTACTCGGATGGTCTGCATCAGGCGATTGAGGCCAAAGAAGGGGTCAAGATCCAGCGCGAGTCGCAGACGCTGGCCACGATCACGTTCCAGAACTATTTCCGTATGTATGGCAAGCTGGCTGGTATGACCGGTACAGCCAAGACAGAGGAAGATGAGTTCATCAAGATCTATAATCTGTCTGTTATTGTTGTACCGACGAACAAGCCGGTCATGCGTACGGATTATCCGGATCTCATTTATAAGACGAAACGGGCCAAGTATAGAGCGGTTGGCAATTTCGTCAAAGAACTGCATGAAAAGGGACAGCCGGTGCTTATCGGCACGACGTCGATCACGCAGTCAGAGGAACTTAGTGCGGCCCTCCAGCATCATAACATTCCGCATAATGTGCTGAATGCGAAGTTCCATGAGAAGGAAGCCGAGATTATTGCCAATGCCGGCCAGCGTGGTGCCGTGACGATTGCCACCAATATGGCTGGTCGTGGTACGGATATCAAGCTGGGCGATGGCGTGGCAGACCTGGGCGGTCTCTTTATTGTTGGTACCGAGCGCCATGAGTCCCGCCGTATCGATAACCAGCTGCGCGGCCGTTCCGGGCGCCAGGGAGATCCGGGCGCATCCCGCTTCTTCCTGTCGCTTGAGGATGACCTGCTGCGACTCTTTGCCTCGGAACGGATTTCCGGCATGATGGATAAGCTTGGCATGGAAGAGGATGAGCCGATCGAGCATAAGCTCATCACGAACTCCATTGAACATGCACAGAAAAAGGTCGAGGCTCGTAACTTCGATATTCGTAAACATGTTCTTGAGTATGATGATGTCATGAATCAGCAGCGTGAAGTCATGTATGGTGAGCGCCGTAAGATCCTTATGGGAGAGAACCTGCGTGAGAATATCATGGGCATGGTCAATCACATCATCAAGAACGAGATGGATCAGTATGCGAATGAGCAGCTGTATCCGGAGGAGTGGCAGCTTGATCATCTGATCGAGGATGCAGAGAAGATCTATGCACCTGCTGGCCGTCTCACTCAGGAAAAGCTGGCTGAGCTGAGCCGTGATGATCTGCTCGAAGAGCTCGAGAAGGTAGCCGAAGAGGGCTATCGTCAGCGTGAGCTGCTGTTCGGTGAGGACAACATGCGCGAGCTTGAGAAAGTTGTCATGCTGCGTGTGGTCGACAATAAATGGATGGAACATCTTGATCATATGGATATGCTGCGTGAGGGAATCAATCTTCGTGCCTATGGTCAGCGTAATCCGCTGGTCGAGTACAAGATCGAGGCACTCGATATGTTTGATGAGATGGAAGCAGCCATTCAGGATCAGATTGCGTCGCTCATGTATCATGTCAGCATTGTGACACCGGAGCAGCAGCAGGCAATGGACAATGCCCAGCAGGCGAATGAGACGCAGAAACAGAAGCTGGAGAAGACCATTGAACAGCAGCGTTCGCAGCTTTCGGACCATCTGCAGAATGCTCAGGCATCGCATGGCGACGAGGTCAGCGCTGCCGAGTCGAAGAAGAAGCCGGTTACGGCTGATGGCAGGAAAGTCGGCCGTAATGATCCGTGTCCGTGCGGCAGTGGCAAGAAGTACAAGAATTGCTGTGGCAAGGCCGAGTGATTCCCATATATTATATAGTAGTAAAGGTGCGAGAGAATGCTTGAAGATTTAAAACCGCAGCTTGGCGCGCTCCGCGAAAAGCTGGACCAGATGGGAGTATCTCTGGAGGTTCCGGCCAAGGAAGAGAAGATCGCTGAGCTCGAGTATAAGATGGGTGAGCCGACGTTCTGGGACGATGCGGAAAAAGCGCAGAAAATAAACCAGGAACTCAATGATGTCAAGATCAGCGTAGACAAGTATAAAGCGCTGGTGGCGAAGTTCGAGGATGCGGAGACGCTCTTTGAGATGGGCATGGAAGAGGAAGACCAGAGCATGGAGGCTGACGTCAAGGCGGAGATCCGCAAGGTGGCAGAGGGACTTGAGGCCCTGCAGCTTGAGGTACTGTTGTCCGGCCAGTATGATGCCAACAATGCTATCCTGACATTGCATGCTGGTGCCGGCGGAACGGAGGCTCAGGACTGGACACAGATGCTGCTGCGCATGTACGGCCGCTGGGCAGAGCGCCACGGCTTCACGGTAGAGACGGCTGATCTGCTGCCGGGCGATGAGGCCGGAGTCAAGTCGGCAACGCTCTTTATCAAGGGACATAATGCCTATGGCTTCCTGAAATCGGAAAAAGGCGTTCACCGTCTGGTCCGCATTTCGCCATTTGACGCCAATGCCCGCCGCCACACGTCGTTCTCGGCTTGTGATATCATGCCGGAAATTGATGATGCGGTTGAGGTTGACATCAACATGGCGGATGTCCGCGTCGATACTTATCGTGCAAGCGGTGCCGGCGGACAGCATATCAATAAGACTTCGTCGGCTGTCCGCATGACGCATGAGCCGACCGGGGTCGTGGTCCAGTGCCAGAATGAGCGTTCCCAGCTGCAGAATCGTGAGCAGTGTCTCAAGATGCTGCGTGCCAAGCTTTTTGAGCTGGAGCTTGAGAAGAAAGAAGCAGAGCTGGCCAAACTTGAAGGCGATCAGCAGAATATCGAGTGGGGAAGCCAGATCCGGTCTTATGTATTCCAACCGTATACGATGGTCAAGGATCATCGTACCAGCGAAGAGACCGGCAATGTTCAGGCGGTCATGGATGGCGATATTGATGCCTTTATCCGGGCTTATCTGAGCGCCAAGGCGAACCATGAATTTTAAGAAAAATGACGGTGAGGAGTCAGGGGTGCAAGCTTCTGGCTCCTTGTTCCATTGCGAAGGTGACGAATTTGCGAAAAGGCTTGACTATTCTGGGCTTGTTATTCATAATATTAATCGTGTCGAGTGAGACGCTTGTTCCCTGGCTGGCACAGGCGACGGTGCGGACGAAACTCAGTCAGAAGGCGGCAACAAATGATGTGCAGGCAACGCTTGGATCTTCGCCATCGGCATTGCTGCTTCTGGGCGATATCCAGCATCTTGATGCCGTGCTGCATCAGGCTAAAGTTGGGCAGGTGTACCTGCGTGAGCTTACTCTGACGGGCACCAATGTCCGGCTGGATGTGCCGGCACTGCTGCAGGACGAAGGGCTTAAGATCACACGGGCCGATAAGCTCGAGCTCAAAGGTGTCGTGGATGCGGATAATCTGCGGGAGGTACTTTCACGCAAGGTAGATAAAGTAGAGAATGTTCAGGTTTCTATCCATCCGGATAAGGTGCAGGTTACGGCCAATGCCAAGGTATTCGGCCGTACGGCGGATATCGAGATGGAGGGACAGGTTGTTGAGGACTCCGGTTCGCTGTATTTCCTGATGACCCGTCTGGACATGAAGAATACACGGCTGGGAACGGCGAAGTTGGGCGACCTCTTCGGTAATATCCAGCTGGCCGCGCCAAACCGGCTGCCCCTGGGGATGAAAATCCGTCAGGTCGAGCAGACCGAGGGGGCAATTATCATCACCGCAGCACGGGATGATAAGGATTGAGAAGGATAAGGTGGAGAAACGAGCATGAAGGTATTCAAGTATAACCGTTGGCTGATCGCATTTATCGCCATCGGGCTGGCGGCAGCGCTGGCAATCAGTTTTCAGCGTTATGCTGTTGAGCAGGCGAACCGTCAGGTTGATATGGCTATAGATTACGAAGGGCTGCAGGAACTGGCGGAACGCGAGGGCCTTCCGGAAGCTGAGGTACTGCAGCAGGCTAAAGATGCCGGTATTACGTCACTGGCTGTCTATGAGACCACGTTCAAAAAGCTCAATGCCAATGGCAAAGCTACGGCTATCGCTGGCAGCCAGATCCTGGCCAACTATCACAGCGGTGCGCTGGCTGACCCGATGTGGCGTCAGCTGGTCGCTGATGGCCGGATTCAGGGAGATGAGGTCTATATTGTCGGTCACGACTCTCAGACCTGGCAGGAACTCAAAGAAGATCTGCCGCGCCGTCTGGGCGACAGCCGGGTTCAGTTCTACAAAGTTGGAACCGAGGAAGTCATGGCAGTCAAGGCTCATTACGAGTCCTTCATGAAGATGAATGTCGGTATGCCGACCGATGAGATGAAGGCAGTCAATGCGGCTGGTTTCTATGTGCTGGCTCGTCCGAGTGATTATGATGATTGCTCACCAGACGATGTTCAGGCAGTATTCCAGCGCCTGAATGGCGTGAAGGTATCGGAGATCGTTTTCTCCGGCTCGCAGTGCTTGGGAGCGCCCAAGGCACTGCAGACGACAATCGATGAGATGAAAGACCGCGATATCACGTTAGGACTCATCGAGGCGACGACGCAGCTGCAGTTCTTCAAGCAGGATGGGATGGAGGAGCTGGCAAAGGGCGTGGGCTATCATAAAGTGGCCCGCCTCTATTCAATCCCGAAAGACGAGCAGCCCAAACTTAAGGTTGATGCAGCTGTTGAACGCTGGTCAAATACGGATGAAGAACGCAATATCCGCATCGATCTGCTGCGCATCTATGATAAGCCGTCTCCGAATATGAGCCTGCTTGAGACGAATATGAAATATTTCCAGGATACGCATGATAAACTGGTGGCTCATGGTTATAGTATCGGACCAGCTGGCACGTTTGCCTCGTTCTATCCATCCAGGGTACTGCGGGCGCTGATCATGGCTGGTGTCGCAGCAGCGGGCATCCTTTATCTGTCACTCGTTATTCCGCAGCTTAATGCACGTCCGAAATATCAGTATGCTTTGTTTGTGCTGTTTGCGCTGCTGGCCGCTGCGCCTGTATTGATGGGGAATGGAGCGAAAATCCGTGCAGCAGCGGCATTTGCCAGTGCTAATGTATTCCCCGCGCTGGCAGTGATCTGGCAGATTGACCGGGTGCGCTCGTTCCGGGACAAGGCTCGTATGGCTTTGCCGCGTTTGCTGGTTACAGCCGCCATTGCGCTGGCTATTACGGGAGTGTTGTCTTATGTCGGGGCAGCCTATCTGTCCGGATCGCTGGCGGATACCGAGTATCTCCTCGAATTCCAGATTTTCCGTGGCATCAAGCTGACCTTTATTCTGCCACTGATCCTTGTCGGAATTGCCTTCCTTCAACGCTTTGATATCTTTGACGGGAAGATGGATGATACCGACGGTGTCTGGAACCAGCTGGCAAAAATCATGGATATGCCGGTCAAGGTCAAGACGCTTATCATATTGTTCCTCGTCATGATTGCCGGCGTTGTATTCGTGGCTCGCAGCGGTCATACTTCAGGAATGCCGGTTTCCAATCTGGAGCTTAGGTTCCGGGCCTTTCTGGAGCAGGCTTTCTATGCCCGTCCCCGTACGAAGGAGCTGCTGATTGGTCATCCTGCGTTCATGCTGGCCGCGATGGCGTTCTGGCGCAAATGGCCGACGATGGTCTTCTTTGCGCTCGTGCTGATCGCAACTATCGGGCAGGGCTCCATGGTGGAGACTTTTGCTCATATGCGTACGCCGGCCTATATGTCCTTCATGCGCGGCATCGGTGGTATTGCCCTGGGCGCAGTCATCGGTGCGGTGGCGATGGTTCTTATCGAGTTGTGGCAGACTGTTGTTTCAAAAGAAAAGGAGCGTAAGGCGGATTAATGAGCAGAATCGTCGTATCGGGTTACTATGGCTCCAAAAATGCCGGTGATGAGGCAATGCTGGCAGCCATGCTGGAAGTCCTTAGTGACCTCGATCCCAAACTACATATTACGGTGATTTCTGCTGATCCGGAAGACACGCGGCAGCGCCATGGCGTCTCGGCCGTTTCCTGGTTAAGCCTGCCCGATATCTTCCGGGCATTGCGCCGGGCGGATCTCCTGATCAGCGGCGGTGGCAGCCTGCTGCAGAATGTGACGAGCCGGCGCAGTCTGTACTATTATCTGGCCATTATCACACTGGCCCGGCTGCTGGGCACGAAGGTTATGTTATATGCGCAGGGGATTGGTCCGATTATCGGTGGCATTGCCGAGCGTGCGATGCGCTGGATCGGCAATCGGGTGGATCTGATCACGGTTCGCGATCAGGGATCGCTGGCAGAACTGGAGCGGCTCGGCATCCGGCAGCCGGTTATAGAGTGTACGGCAGATCCGGTGCTGGCTATCCATCCTGTGGATAAAGAAGTCGGCCGGGCGATCTTCAAAGCCTATCAGGCTGATGGCGCCAGGCCGGTGGTTGGCATCTCGGTGCGCGAGTGGCAGGGCTGGCGGCACTACAAGGAAGTGCTGGCAGAGGTATCGGACCTTATCGTCCGCGAACTGGGAGCCAGAGTAGTTTTCCTGCCCATGCAGTTTCCCGATGATGTCCGGGCTGCCCGGACGATAGCCGCAATGACTAAAGAGCCCTGTACGGTACTCAAGGATGAGTATACGACCAGCGAGTTCCTGTCACTGGTAGGGAATATGGATCTTATGCTGGGAATCCGTTTGCATGCCTTGATCTTTGCGGGGGTTATGGGGGTTCCGATGCTTGGCATCTCCTATGATCCGAAGATCGATCGTTTCCTGGCCTCCATTGGTGAGGAACCAGTCGGCGATCTTCGTGACGTGACGGCAGCGGAACTCATGAATGAGATCCGCCGGAAATGGAACGACAAGCAGACATTCCGCCAGCAGAACGCAGAGCTTCTAGGAAAACTGCGGGATATGGCTGCCCGTAATGCGGAGCTGGCACTTAATCTGGCGCATAAATAAAAAAATCATTTCAGGCTGGTCTGCACTGCAGACCGGCCTGAATCTATAAGAGAATTATGTGAAAGTTCAGGGAGGATGTAAGAATTATGGGGAAAGTGGAGATTGCTAAGGGCCAGATGCTGCATCGGCGCTACGATCGGGTAAATACCGTAGTGTGTTTGTCGGGGACTATGAACTGTTCCTTAAGAATGAGTCACAGGGTCTGCCACGGCTGAATAAGGTGGCGCGTGATATTTTATTCCGGTATTGCACGTTCTCCCGTAAATATCGGGATATACTGGCGACAAATCCCCAGTATCAGCCGTTGATGGACCGCTGGAATGTCAGACAGGGGACCCGCGCACATTTGCTGGATGTATTCACGCGCAAGATTCAGACGATGACGGATATCCTGCCGCCTGAGGTTGAGGCTGAGAACGTATTTTTGAATATGTAGTCCCTGCTCGATAATTTTCAGTTGAATATGATACAATAGAAAGCAGTGTTGAGTTCAATGGAGGTATCTTATGATACATATGCGTAATGTCTGTAAGACTTATGATACGGGAGCCGTAGCACTGGATCATATCAATATAGATATCGAGAAAGGTGAGTTTGTATTTATTGTTGGGGCCAGTGGCGCGGGCAAGTCTACCTTTATCAAGATGCTGTTGCGTGAGGTGCTGCCCACGAGCGGCAAGCTGCTCGTTGATGGTCATGACATTGTCGGGATGGCACGGGAGGAAATTCCGTATCTGCGGCGTGGTCTCGGCGTGATTTTTCAGGACTACCGGCTGCTGCCGGACAAGACGGTGTTTGAGAATGTGGCGTTTGCCATGCAGGTTATCGAGGCGCCACGGCGCATTATGCAGCGCAGTGTGAATGCCGTGCTTGATGTCGTCGGGCTGCGTGACAAGTACCGGAGCTTCCCCTCGCAGTTATCCGGGGGAGAGCAGCAGCGCGTAGCTATTGCGCGGGCTATTGTCAATGATCCGTCGATTGTTATTGCCGATGAGCCCACAGGGAATCTCGACCCGGAGACCAGCTGGGACATTATGGATATCTTCCAGCGCATCAATAAGGCCGGGACGACGATTGTCATGGCGACGCATGACCGCAATATCGTTGATGCGATGAAGAAGCGGGTCATTGCCATCGAGGATGGACGCATTGTCCGTGATGAACTGCGGGGAGGCTATGGTTATGAAGCTTAGGACAGGAGAATATTTCACGCAGGAGGTATTCCGGTCTCTCAAGCGCAATAACTGGATGTCCTTTGCCTCGGTTGGGACCGTTGCGGTATCGCTCTTTGTGCTTGGTGTGTTTCTGATCCTGGTGCTCAATATGAATCGGTTGGCAGCAACGCTGGAGTCGCAGGTGCAGATCAGCGTGTATCTGCAGGATGATCTCAAACAGGCAGATCGTGAAGATTTGCAGCAGGATATTGCGCATATGCAGGGCATCGATTCTATCCGCTATGTGAGCCGCGATGAGGCCAAGGCACGCCTGGCCGATAGGCTGGGCGACCAGAAGTATCTGCTGGACGCCCTGGGCGACAAGAATCCGCTGCCGGATTCTTTTGAACTGACCGTCGTACATCCCGATATGGTCGAGACCGCGGCGAAGGCCATTGAGCACATGAATGGGGTAGAGTCAGCCAAATATGGACAGGATGTAGTCGAGCATCTGTTTGATATCACGCGTCTGATGCGTATCTTTGGTGTAGCGCTGATGGTGCTGCTGGCCGGGGCAACGATTTTTATTATTTCCAATACGATCCGGCTGACGGTCTTTGCCCGTCGGAAAGAGATTGCTATTATGAAGTATGTTGGAGCCACGGACTGGTTTATCCGCTGGCCGTTTCTCATAGAAGGGGTTGTGCTGGGCTTTGTTGGCGGGATACTCGCGGCTATTGCTTTGCGCAGTTTTTACGCGGCGATGGCGGCCAAGATCTATAATACGTTGGCCTTTTTTCCACTTATGCCGCAGTATCCGTTTATGAACTATGTAACCGTGACGATTATCCTGTCAGGCATGGTAGTGGGCGCAATCGGTTCGACGATTTCGCTCAAACGGTTCCTGAAGGTCTGATGGGAGGCAGCAGATGATAGAGATGCGGAAAACTGCGGCAGTTCTGATGGCCACTGGTATGCTGTCGACGATTCCAGCTGGCCTTGTTCAGGCTTCACGCGAAGATGACAAGGCCAGCTATGATGCGAAGGCTGAAGAGATGCGCAAGCAGAGCAATGCTTTGCAGCAGAAGATTGAATCGCTTTCGGAAGAGAAACGCGTCATTGATGAGGAGGCCGATGCGGCGATTGCCGATCACGATAAGTTCAAGGCTGCACTCGCTGAAACGGCGGGCCGGATGCAGCAGAATGAAGCCCGCCTCAAGGAAGTCGGTGCAGACTATGAGGTAAAGAGTGACAAACTGGGGAAACGGGTCCGGGATATCTATATCAACGGACAGATTTCGTATCTCGATGTGTTGTTCGGCGCCAAGGATGTCTCGGATTTCATGACCCGCATGGATATGCTGAAGAAAATCATCAAACAAGACTATGACCTGGTACATACAGTGCTTGATGAAAAAAATGAGATTGAGTCAAGGCAGCAGGATCTGAGCAAGGATAAGGAGATCCGGGCTGAGCAGGAACTTAAGGCCCGTCAGTCGAAGGAAATCATGGAAGAGAAGGTCCGCAAGCGCAAGGCGGTCATCGATAAGATGAAATCGGATAAGGCAACGGTGGATCGTGAGTACGATGAGATGATGGCGGCTTCGAAGCAGATTACGCAGATGCTGCAGCGCAGCAGTATGGCCAATATGCCAGCCGTGGCTGGCAATGGTTCGATGATCTGGCCGGTGGGCGGGACGGTGACTTCTGAGTTCGGCTGGCGCACGCATCCGATATCGGGTACGCAGAAGTTTCATAGCGGCATCGATATCGGTGCAGATTATGGCAGTCCGATTGCAGCGGCTCAGGCCGGGACCGTAGAATATGCCGGCTGGATTTCCGGCTATGGCAACGCGGTCATCATCAATCATGGTGGCGGCATTACGACCCTTTATGGACATAACCAGTCGCTGGCGGTATCCGTCGGCCAGCAGGTTAGTCAGGGCGAGACAATCGCCTATTGCGGGTCGACGGGAAATTCGACAGGACCTCATTGTCATTTTGAGGTTCGTCAGAATGGTGAACCAGTCAGCCCGTATGGGTTCCTTTGAGACGGATAGAGTGAAGGTGTAAGTTTTGAGTAAAAAGAAAATTGTACTGGGCATTGCCGTTACCGCGGTAATATCCAGTATTTTGACAGTTATCGGCCTGGCGGTACTGCTGGGACTGAACGGGACCCGGGCAGTAGATATGGCGCGTTTCATTGGCGTCAAGCGTCTGATCGAAACCCGCTATGTGAATGCAGTCGATTCAGAGCAGCTGGTAGATGGCGCAATCAACGGCATGGTCCAGTCGCTGGGCGATCCTCATTCCATTTATATGAAGCCGGATATGTTCAAAGCGCTCAAAGAGCATACGGCCGGGGCCTTTAGCGGCATTGGCGTAACGATGGGCTTCAAGGATAATAAGGTCATGATCGTGTCCGTGCTCGAGGGGACACCGGGCGAAAAGGCCGGGCTGAAGGCCAATGATGAGATTCTCGCCGTTGACGGTACGCCGGTGACGGAGTATCAGCCGGAAGAAGTATCGATGCATATCCGGGGGGAGATTGGTACAAATGTAACGCTGACTATCCGCCGCGAAGGCAGCGAGGATATGGACTATACGATGGCCCGCGATACCATTACCATCCGTACGGCCAAGGGGCGGATGATTGATGGCACCCAGTTAGGTTATATCCGGATTGCTTCATTTGCCGAAAATACCGGCAAGGAATTCAAAGAAGAATACGATCAGCTGGAAGCGGCTGGGATGAAAGGGCTGATTATCGATCTGCGGCAGAATCCGGGAGGGCTTATCAACAGCTGCGTTGATATTGCGGATATGGTTGTCCCGAAAGGGCCGGTCGTTTCAGTCGTGCAGCGCGACGGTTCGAAAGAAGAGCATGATTCGAGTCTGGCTGAGTCGAAATATCCGATAGTGGTCCTGATTGACGGCAACAGCGCCAGTGCATCGGAGATCCTTGCCGGGGCTCTGCAGGATACCGGTGCTGCTACGCTGGTCGGCGCGAAATCCTATGGCAAGGGTTCTGTACAGACGGTCGTACCATTATTCCACGAAGATGGAATAAAGCTGACCATTGCCAAATACTATACACCGAATGGACGCTGCATCGATGGGATCGGCATTGACCCGGATGTCGAGGTCCAGCGTAATGATAGCGATACAACCGATGTGCAATTGGAGAAAGCACAGGAAGTATTGCAGGAAAAAGTGGATAATAACTGAATCCTGATAGCAAAAAAAGCTGGCGCAGATGCGTCAGCTTTTTTGCGTGCCGGTCAGGGTTATGATTTCAGCAGGCTCAGGAACCAGCCCATATTCTGATTGGACTGGGCCAGCATGGCCTGAGCGGCCTGGACCAGAATATTGTCACGGGCATACTCGGTCATTTCCTTGGCCATATCGGCATCCATGATGGTGGACATGGCCGAGGTGAGGTTCTCGCTTTGAGTGGTCAGATTGCTGATCGTGTAGTCCAGCCGGCTGGATTGGGCCCCAATGGTTGTCTGCTGATCCAGGGCGCGGGACATTGCATTATCCAGCACACTGATGGCTGCAGTGGCGCCCTCGCGGCTGCTCACGTTGATGACACTGCCATCGCTTCCTCGCAGCCCCAGTGCTGAGGCCCGCAGATCGCCCAACGTGGTTTTCATATTCTGGTTGGCTTTGGTACCGGTCTGGGTACAGAAGGATGTATCCGATGAGGCATTTCGCGGCTGCACTGGTCGAGTCCGCGAATCTCGATTTGCATGCGGGTCCCGATCGCCCAGCCGGATGGGTCATCCGCGGCACTGTTGATCCGAAGTCCCGTGGTGACACGGCGCATGTGCCGGGACATCGAAAGATAGTTCCGGTTTAGTGTGTTTAGTACCATCAGCGACTGAACATAGTTATTGATCATCGCCATTGTAAAACCTCCTTGTAGCGATCGGGATACGCAGATTTGTGAGAATCCCTTCTCATCCTACTTGTTATATCGGTTTTTTCACTGAAACCTTAAGGGAATTAACGTGAAATCAGCGATGTTCCTGGATGCACTGCAAAAAAGAATCGCCGTATTTTTCGAGTTTTAGCTCACCGACGCCTTTGACTCCGAGCAGCTGGTCTGGTGTGTCCGGCAGGACTACGCACATATCACGAAGTGTGGCGTCAGAGAAAATGACATACGGGGGGATGTGGTCGCGGGCAGCAATTTCCTTGCGCAGGGCACGCAGATAGTCGAAGAGCTCGGGGCTGGCCGGTTCTTTTTCTGCTTCAGGTTTGGGCATGGCCTGATAGACCTGTGCCTGCCCTTTTAGGACCAGATAGGCTGACGGCTGCAGCGTCACTACCGGATATTGACTTTCGGTCAGGGCGAGATAGTCGGTGGCGACGAATCGCTGGATGAGCAGCTTGATGTCAGCGAGGCTCCGTTCGTTCATGATGCCGTAGGTTGACAGGTCATCGAAATGCAGCTGCTTGACACGTTTATCGCTGGAACCCTTGAGCACCTGGGCGACGAGTGTGAGGCCAAACCGTTCCTGCATCCGATAGATGCAGGAAAAAACTTTCTGCGCATCAACCGTGACATCGACGCGTTCGAGTCCGGCTTTGCAATTGCCACAGTTGTCGCAGGTTTCCGGTGCGCTGTGATCGCCAAAATAATTGATGATGAAATGGCGAAGGCACTCTGGTGTATGACAGTAGTCAACCATCTTTTGCAGGCGTCCGAGATTGTGTGATTTGCGCTGCAGATCGTCAATCGAGACATCGATGAGATATTTCTGGGTCATTGTATCCTGCGGCGAGTAGAGCAGGATACAGCTGCCTGGCTCGCCGTCGCGGCCTGCGCGTCCGGCTTCCTGATAGTAGGCTTCAATATTTTTGGGCATGTTGTAGTGGATGACATAGCGCACATTCGATTTGTCGATGCCCATACCGAAGGCGTTGGTAGCGACAATGACCTGAATATTATCGTAGAGAAAGTCGTCCTGGGCTTTGGTGCGCTGTTTTTCAGTCATGCCTGCATGGTAGCGGCCGACGGCGAGTTTCTTCTTCTGCAGCAGTTCATAGACTTTGTCGACTTCCTTCCGCGTGGCGGCATAGATAATGCCGGATTCATCGGGATGATTCTTTACGTAGCTGGTGATGAATTTCTTTTTGTCCTCACCACGACGGACTTCAAAGTAGAGGTTCGGGCGGTCAAAGCCGGTGACGTGGACCTGCGGACGCTGCAGTTCAAGCAGTTTGATGATGTCATCCTTGACTTCAGGCGTTGCGGTAGCGGTGAAAGCGCTGACCAGCGGGCGCCGCGGCAGTCCGGCGATGAAGGGAGCGATCTGCCGGTAGCTCGGGCGGAAGTCATGGCCCCACTGGGACAGACAGTGGGCTTCATCGATAGCGACCATGGATAGCGGCTGATGCTCGAGGATATATTGGAAGTAACTCGTATCAAGCCGCTCCGGGGCGACATAGATAAGCTTGTACTGGCCAGCCGCAATAGCGTTCAGACGGGCATCGGATTCGCTCATGGATAGGGTGCTGTTGATATAAGTAGCGGGGATGCCCTGCTCGGCAAGGGCATCAACCTGATCCTTCATGAGCGAGATCAGAGGAGATATGACAAGGGTGATGCCGGGAAAGACCATGGCCGGGATCTGAAAGCAGATGGATTTGCCAGCACCGGTCGGCATGACTGCAACTGTGTCATGCCCGCTAAGCAGGCTCTGAATGACAGGCTCCTGGGCCGGCCGGAAGTTCTGGTAGCCGTAGAAGCGGCGCAGCACGTCGAGGGCCGAGGCAAAATATGGGTTATCCATAGAAAACTCCTATTCTAATGCAGGTGTAATGCATTTGTTATCTTTTTACAACTACTCTATTCTACCATAGATTCTATGGCAGGCTGTTGGTGAGCGGAAAGTTTTTTGCCGCGGGATATCAGGCAAATGCGGTTTGTGGTAGAATAGGAATGATATGGAGTCTTACCTGAGGGATCGGATATTGGGAGGAGAAATTCTTGAAAATAAAGCATTTTATGAGGAAAAAATGTCAACAGCGGCTGGCATTGCTGTTGTCGGGGGCTTTGCTTTGGGGAATGCCGACCAGCTGGGCGGCGGACCTGTCGTTGCAGGCGGCCATCAATATGGCGCTGTCGCAGAATACAGGCCTGAAGATTACGCAGAAGGGCGAGGATACGGCGAAAGCAGCGCTGGATGAAGCGAAAGGCAGCAATGGGGTGTCCGTCTCGGCTTCGGACAGCCTGAGCAGCAACAAGAGTGGAAATAGTGAGCGGCAGAAATCGAATTCGCTGGGGATCAATGCATCCGTGCCACTCTATAGTGGCGGCAAGAATCAGGCCGATATCCGCAAGGCTGAACTGGGCGTGCAGTCAGCGGACTGGACGACGGAGCGGGGGCAGGAGAATCTCAAACTGAATGTCATTCAGGCTTATTATGATGCGCTGGAAGCCCGCAAGACAGTAAGTGTGCGGCAGGAGACTGTAGATAAATATCAGGAGCACTATACTAATGTCAGCCAGCTGTTCTCGGCAGGGTCGAAGGCCCGGATTGATGTGATCCGTTCGTCGGTTGAGCTCAGCAATGCCAGACAGAATCTCATCAAGGCACAGAACAGTTATGAGGTAGATCTGGCGACGCTGCGCAATTATCTCAACATGAACCGGACGGAACCGCTGAATCTGACAACCGATTTTACCTATGATGCATTCAATATTGATATGGATGCCTGTATTGATTATGCCTATCGCAATCGTAAAGATCTGCTGGCCGATCAGTATAAGCTGGAACAACAGGAACAAGCCATCAAGTCAGCAAAAGCAGGTTATCTGCCATCGTTGAACTTCAAAATTGGTCTCAATCAGACAAATACGTTTGATCCGTCCAATTCCAGTCACGGAGAATCAGCAACGCTGGGGCTGTCGTGGGATCTTTTTGACAGTGGACTGACAAAGGCAGCGGTTCGTACGGCAGAGACCAGCCGTGATGTGGCGAAGCTGAATCTTCTGCAGGCAAAAGAAGATATCGACCTCGCAGTCCGGCAGGCTTACTATAATATGCGTGAAGCTGAGAAGCGGTTCAACTCGACCAAGGATGCTGTAAATCAGGCCGAGGAAGACTACTATATCGCTCATGAAAAATATCGTGCTGGCGAAGGGCTCATGCTTGATATCATCGATGCCCAGGAGGCACTCTCGACCGCTCGTCTGAATTATATCAGTGCCCAGTATGACTATGCCCGCTATAAGGCTGCGGTCGAAAATGCCATGGGCATTGGCCTGACTGGTGATGAAATGCGGGCGTCTGACCAGCTGGTGACCAATGTGGATCAGGCCGTGGCGGATTCCTCTGTTGCCAGGCAGGCTGGTGATACGAAAGATGCCGTGCAGGCAGCACAGGCCAAGGTTGCGCCAATAGTTGTCAAGAATAATAATGCCAAAGGAAAACGCGCGAAATCTGTGGCAGGTACCGCAGGACAGCTGAAAGCGGCCGGCACTGACACAACTACTGCTGGCGAGGTAGCAGCTGAATTGTCCGGAGGAAAATCTAAATGAAAATAAATTGGAAAATCAAGGCTGGTATAGCCGTTGTGGTATTGGCAGGCTGTGCCTTTGGCGGCTGGCATTATTATCAGGGTCAGCAGGCAGCCAGACAGGCAGCTGCTGTGGAGACTACGGCAGTTACGCGTATGGACCTGAAGTCCACAGTTTCGGCAACGGGGACGATCCGGCCGGTGGATTCTGTCGAGGTAAGCTCCAAGGTAACCGCCAGGATCAAGAGCGTTCTCGTCAAAGAGAATGATACAGTGACTGCCGGACAAACGGTAGCACTGCTCGATGGCAAGGATTACGAGGCCAAACGCGATCAGGCGCAGTACAAGGTTACGAACACCCGGGCCAAGTATGACCGGGTCAGCTATCTCTACAGTATTGGTGCTGATACGCAGGTGGATCTGGAAGATGCACAGCTCAATTATGATACAGCTGTGTCAGCGCTGTCTGAAGCGCAGTCTGATATGAGTGAGATGACCATTCAGGCACCGATGACCGGTGTTGTCATTGGCGAACCGAAAACAGCTGGGACCATGGCGGTTCAGGGCTCGGATAATCCGACTGTCATTATGCGGATTGCCGACTTGTCCAGCAAACAGATCATGGCAAAAGTCGATGAAACGGATATCGGCAATATTAAAATAGGTCAGGATGCCACGTTCACCGTCGATACCTATACTGGCCGGACGTTTACAGCTCATGTCTCGAAGATATCACAGACGGATACGGGCAACAGCTGGGATACGAGCTCAACCAGCTCGAGCTCGAGTTCAACCAGCTCATCAGCCAGTGTAATCTATTACTATGTAACGCTTGATGTTGATGATCCGGACAGTGAGCTGCTGCCGGCCATGACCGCCAGGGTTGAGATCAACACGGCTGATAAGCCGCAGGCTCTTGTCGTACCAATATCGACACTCAAGACAGATGCCAACGGCTCCTATGTCATTGTAAAGAACCCGGATGGATCACAGGAGAATCGGTATGTCCAGACGGGAATCTATAGTGATGAGTATGTCGAGATCATGGATGGTCTGTCAGAGGGCGAACAGGTAGTCAGTACCTATACAGCGAAGACCAGCAGTTCTTCCAAAAACAACGACCACGGCGGGCCGCCGATGTGATGACAAGGAAAGCGGGGAATGCCTGATGGATAAGCAAGAACGGCGGTATCCGACGATACAGCTTTCCGGTATCAAGAAGATTTACCATATCGGCGGTGAGACGTTGGCGGCCCTGGCTGGGATCAATACGAATATCTATCAGGGCGAGTTTGCTGCGCTGATGGGGCCATCGGGGTCGGGGAAATCTACGCTGATGAACATTCTGGGGTGTCTCGACCGGCCGACGGAGGGGTCCTATAAACTCGATGGTGAGGAGGTTGCCGGGCTCAGCGATGATGAACTGGCAATCACGCGGAATAAGAAGATTGGTTTTGTTTTCCAGAATTTTAATCTGTTGTCCCGCATCTCGGCTCTTGAGAATGTGGCTTTGCCGCTGGTTTATGCCGGTGTCGGGCGCAAGGAGCGGTTAGAGCGGGCGATGCACTATCTCGAATCGGTCGGCCTGGGGGATCGGGCGGAACATCAGCCCAATGAGCTTTCCGGCGGACAGCGGCAGCGCGTGGCAATTGCCCGGGCGCTGGTCAATGATCCGCATATCATTATGGCGGATGAGCCGACGGGCAATCTGGATACGAAATCGACGCGGGAGATCATGGGTATATTTGAACACATGCATGAGAAAGGACGCACGATTATCCTGGTCACACATGAGCCGGAGATTGCAGCTTGCGCGAACCGGCAGCTGCTGGTTCGCGACGGCCAGATCACTCGTGATGAAGGAAAGGGAGTGATCATGGATGTTGTTTAGTGAAAGCTTTCAGATGGCGCTGACCTCGCTTTATGCCAATAAGCTGCGCAGCCTGTTGACGATGCTTGGCATCATTATCGGCGTTGGTGCGGTCATTGCACTGGTATCGGTCGGCATGGGGGTGCGCAGCAATGTCACGAGTTCCATTGCGAGTCTTGGGTCCAATATGCTTATTATCTCGCCAGGCTCATCAAATCGTGGCGGAGTGCGCGGCGCGGCAGGATCGATGCAGACACTGAAATATGATGATGCGGTTGCTATCAAGAATAAGATTCGGAATATCGACTATGTGTCGCCAACGGTCTCGTCTTCCTATCAGGTAGTCTATGGCAACAATAACTGGAAGACGACCGTGCAGGGGGTTACGGCGGAGTTTCTGGCCATTCGTTCGCTATCCATCAGCAATGGATCATTTATCTCTACCGATGATATGAATAAGCGTAATCGTGTGGCGGTAATTGGCACGACGGTGGCAGAGAATCTGTTTGCCAAGGAAAATCCAGTTGGCAAGAATATCCGCATCAATAATCAGCCCTACAAGGTCATCGGGCTGCTCGCATCGAAAGGTCAGTCCTCGATGGGACAGGACCAGGATGATATGATCTATGTCCCGCTTACGACGGCACAGGAGCGGATGCTCGGTATCACCTATGTCCAGTCCATCAACGTCCAGGTCAACAGCCAGGAAAAGATGGATCAGGTCCAGTCTGAGATCGAGACGCTGCTTCGAACCCGTCACCATATCGTCGGGGGGAAAGATGATGACTTCAATGTCCGTAACCTGACGAGTCTGATGGAGACGGTCAATCAGTCTACCTCGATGCTTACGATGCTGCTGGGGGCGATTGCTGGAATATCGCTGCTGGTTGGTGGTATCGGCATCATGAATATCATGATGGTGTCGGTTACAGAGCGTACGCGTGAGATCGGTATCCGCAAGGCACTGGGAGCGACGTTCATGAATATCATGACGCAGTTTCTCATCGAGTCGATGGTTATTGGCATTATCGGTGGGATCATCGGCATTGGTGCGGGCTGTCTGGTATCCATAATCATTGCCAAGGTGGCTGATTTTGCGACGGTTATCACTTTGCTGCCGATTGTGGTATCGTTTGCTTTTTCAGTAGGTATCGGCCTGTTTTTTGGTATCTATCCGGCCCGTAAGGCGGCTAAGCTCGATCCAATCGAGGCTTTACGTTATGAATGAATAAAAATACGCTATAAAAAACCGCAACCTGTTTTAGGCTGCGGTTTTTTTATAGCGTATTTTATTTGGGATTGTATTCAGTGATCATGAGCTCCGGATGTTCGTTGAGATTCAGAATTTCATCATTAGAGATGCTGATGATCGGATGGGCGGCAAAATCATTAGGATAGGCTGCAATGGTGCCCTTTTCACCATTATTGAGCGTGACGCGAGAGCCAAGGAATGCATCTTTAATGTGCGTGAGCACCGGAACGCAGACCGTCGGATCGAGAGACGTGAACATATTCCTGGTCAGCTGCGCAATAGCCGCAAACGGGGTCTGCTTAATGTAACCTTCACGTTCCGTTGTAATGTTGTCGTAAAGATCCGCAATCATGATGATGCGCGCGTATTCGTGAATATCTGCGCCATTGCAGTTGAAAGGGAAGCCGCTGCCATCCATACGCTCATGATGCTGCATGGCGGCCAGTTTCACGCCTTCTGAAAGACCTGACACGTTGTTGAGGATATGATGTCCGTCGACGGTATGCTGGATATAGGCTTCATAGTCTTCGCCCTGCAGAGTATTGACATTTTTGTCCAACAGACGTTGTGGGAATTTTGTTTTGCCTATGTCGTGCAGGAAACCAGCTAGAATAATATCGCTGATCTTAGCATGATCGAAATGCATCCATTTTGCAATAACACCGGCGAGAATAGAAACACGCAGGGAATGGTTATAAATGTCACTTGCCCGATGGTTCAGGTCATAAACATAATCGATGACGCCACTGTTTTTGGACAGTGGTGCTAATTTGTCCTGGACCATGGTCTCGGTGCTTTCCAAAGGAATTTGTCCGGATTTGCCAGCTTCAGCAAAGATGGAACGGGCCTCCTGGACTACACTCTCGTATTCCTTGATGAATGCATTGCCACGATTGAAAATCGCGGTGACGGTCTGATAATTCTGATTGAGTTCGTACTCATCCTTGATATAGACGACTGGGATATTCAGGAATGTCAGTCGCGTAATGTGAGCTTTGGTTAATAGTGTATCTTCCGATAAAACCACGACCATGTCCGAATTGACGATAGTACGGGCGAGAAGCATTCCAGGCTTGAGATCCTCAGCGGAAACAGCTCTCAAAGTAAATCCCTCCTTGTAGCATGGGATGAAATCCCCAACTCTATATTATTATTATTCTCTTTCCATTGATAAAAACCTGCCATTTTTGAAAATAAACTCGGAAAGTGCTTGACATTATTTACATGATTACAGTATAATATCATCAAGTTAATCCTTTAATGAGATAAAGAGTAAAACGAGAGGGGTATTCAATATGCAGTGGAAAAAAGTTTTGGCTTTGGGGCTGGCAGCGGTGATGACGGCAGCGTTTGTAAGCGGCTGTGGCAGTAATGCGGCGAAAGATGGTGGTGGATCGGGCAGCAAGAAGATTGTAGTCGGGCTTGATGATAATTTCCCACCGATGGGATTCAAAGATGAGAATAATGAAATTGTAGGTTTTGATATCGATCTGGCAAAAGAAGCGACGAAGCGACTGGGGCGTGAGGTGGAATTCAAGGCTATCGATTGGTCCAGTAAAGAAGCCGAACTAAAGAGCGGCCGTGTGGATGTTCTCTGGAATGGGCTCGATATCACGGACAAGCGCAAGGAGAATATGTTGTTCTCCAATCCTTATATGGACAACCGTCAGATTATCTTTGTCAAGAAGGGAACGACGGGGATTACGGATGAGAAGAGCCTGGCTGGCAAGACCGTTGGTACGCAGAGCGCTGGTACGGCTGAAGAATACATGGACAAATCAGATTTCTTCAAGAAAAATGTGAAGGAAGTCAAGAAATATCCGGATTATGTATCGGCGTTTATGGATCTCGAGAATGGGCGCATTGATGCTGTCGTAGGTGATGAGATTACTGGCCGTTACTATATGAGCAAGCACCCGGATAAGATTGAGGCTGTGGATACGGCTGTGGGTGAGGTCAGCACCTTCGGCATCGGCTTTGCCAAGGATAACCAGGCACTTCGTGATGAGGTGCAGAAGGTCCTGGATGAGATGAAGGCTGATGGTACGATGGCGAAGATATCGGAGAAATGGTTCGGTAAAGATATTACAAAATAATGGATTGACTATAAAAAAATAGTAATAAATAATAGACAGGTCAAGCAGCCTGTCTATTATTTATGTTCCTTTACAGCTAGCGTAGTTTCGTGTATAATCTGATATATTAACGCTTTGCTATGCTAAAGGAGATAGTTTGATGGACAAGCTTTTCGATACAGTCCTGTTGATGCTGGATGGTTCGGAGATCACGCTGGAGATTTTTGCGGTAACGCTGGTGCTGGCACTGCCGTTGGGGATGCTGGCTGCATTAGGGCGGCTGTCGCAGCTGAAACTGCTGAGCCGGCTGGTCGAGTTTTATGTCTGGATCATGCGGGGAACCCCGCTGATGCTGCAACTGTTGTTTGTATATTTCGCGCTGCCGATGATCGGCATCCGTCTGCCGGATCTTGCGGCGGCTCTGCTGGCTTTTACGCTTAACTACGCGGCTTATTTTGCAGAAATTTTCCGGGCGGGCATCCAGTCGGTTCCGAAGGGACAGTATGAAGCAGCTCGGACGCTGGGCATGAGTTATCCGCAGACGATGCGCCGCATTATTCTGCCACAGGTGTTCCGCATGGTCCTGCCACCAGTAAGCAATGAGACCATTAATCTGGTCAAAGATACGTCACTGGTTTATATCCTGGCGATGAATGATCTGTTGCGTGTGGCCCGTACAATTGTTCAGCGCGAGTTTGATATGACGCCATTTCTGATTGCGGCTATTTTCTATTTGGCGATGACATTTGTCCTGACCTGGGGATTCAAAAAACTGGAGGCATATTATGGCAAATATGACAACTGAGGAAGACATGATGCTGCGTATGCATGATATCCATAAGTCTTTCGGTGAAGTGAAGGTGCTCAAAGGCATCGACATCGAAGTTCGCCGTGGGGAAGTGCTCGCTATCATTGGCCCATCCGGGTCTGGCAAGAGCACCCTGCTGCGCTGCGTCAACAAGCTGGAGACGATTGACAGTGGCTCCATTGAGATCAAAGGGGAATTTCTGGCAGTGACAGATGAAGCTGGGCAGGCTGAGTATGTCGAATCAAAAAAAGGACGCCAGATATTGGAGAATACTGGCATGGTCTTCCAGCAGTTTAACCTGTTTCCGCATATGACCGTTATCGGGAATCTGATTGAAGCGCCCATGCAGGTCAAGGGGCTGAAGCGGTCTGAAATTGAACCTTATGCCCGTGAGCTGCTGGTGAAAGTCGGACTTTCAGATCGGGCAGACTACTATCCGTCGCAGTTGTCAGGCGGACAGCAGCAGCGTGTGGCTATTGCCCGGGCACTCTGCATGAAGCCCGATATTCTGCTCTTTGATGAACCGACATCAGCACTTGACCCGGAGTTGACCGGCGAGGTACTCAAAACAATGAGGGAACTGGCAGAGGACCATATGACGATGGTGGTGGTTACGCATGAGATGGCATTTGCCCGCGAGGCAGCCAGTCAGGTAATCTTCATGGCAGATGGTAATATCGTTGAGCAGGGTGTGCCGGAGTCCTTCTTTGCGAATCCGAAAGAGGAACGGACCAGGGCTTTTCTGCAGAATATGCTATAAGGATACAGGGCTGATTGTTTCGGCCCTGTTTTTTTAGATTGAGGCCCGCACATCCGTTTCTTGCTTTTTTTCTCCAGACATAAGATAATAGACTATATATGTCTTAATGGAGGGGTTCTATGAGACGCGTTATTTTTTTGCTTATTTTGGTTTTCGTATATATGCTCCTGCCGTTGCTGCCAGTATCTGCAGCCGCTGACTTTGGCCAACGGATCGATGGTATGGCGGAGATCAAGGGAATCAGAGTCAGCGATGGTGAGGATAAGATCCGCATTGTACTGGACGCGAGCCGGCCGGTCAGCTATAAGCAGCTGGTATTGTCCAATCCGGACCGGGTTGTTGTCGATATCACGGATGCCTGGGTTTCTGATCGGGCGAAGAAGGACCCAGGCATTAATAACCGCTTCGTGGCGAAGGTCCGGATCGCACAGCATGATCCCCGGACAGTTCGGGTGGTTGTGGAAACAAAGGTCGGCAAAGAGAATTACAAAGTGTTTGCTTTGACTGGTGGGACGTCTCCGGGACGTCTGGTCATGGATTTCGGTAATGTTGGGCCGGATTCATCAAAGGCTGCCATCCGTCTGCCTGACAATAAACCAGTGAACAAGCCAGCCGAAAAGGCACCGGTGAAGCCGGCAGACAAGCCGGCAGTTATCCCGCCAATTAATAAGCCGGCGGATGATGCTGCGCAGCCTAATCAGCAGCCAAAGCCGCAGCCGTCTGATAAGACGGATCAGGACATTGCCGCGATCACCGGACTTAAAGGTAGAAAGATCACCTTGGATGCTGGTCATGGCGGCAATGATTCCGGTGCTATCGGTCCGACGGGGATCATGGAAAAAAGCGTGACACTCCGGGTGGCCAATGAGGCCAGGCGGCTGTTGATGGCTCAGGGCGCAACTGTGTTCATGACGCGGGATACAGATAAAGAAGTATCGCCAAAAGGTGCGAAGGCCAGCGACATCGAGGAACTGCAGGCCCGTTGTGATGTGGCAAACCAGAATAATTCCGATGTATTTGTCTCCATCCATATGGATTCCTTTTCTAATGGTGCGGCCAAAGGAACCACTGGGTATTATTATTCCCTGGGATCAGCCAGGTCCCGGGAACTGGCTGACAAGGTTCGCAGTGGCGTGATCGATCAGATCGGTACGCAGAGCCGTGGCACGCAGAGCTGTAATTTCTACGTAGTGAAGCATACGGATATGCCGGCGACGCTGGTGGAGTTGGCTTTCATCTCAAATGATGCCGAGGAAAAGCTTATGGATAGTGAGGATGGGATCAAGAAGGCTGCGCAGGGGATTGTTGATGGTATAGCTGATTTCTTCGGCTGATGGTTACAGAAATGAAACGAAAGCGAGGATTCAATCGTTTATAATGGAAGAGAAGCAGACAGACATGACGCCGGCTCAAAGCCTGGCACAGATGATGGAAGAAGATATGGCAGAGCGCAGGAAGGTGCTGTACCGGCATAAGCTGCCGAAGAAGCATGGGCTGTTGGATATGCTCGATGCTATGACAAAGGCCGAGCTGGACGATATCCGTTACAATCTCAATGTGGGGGGCGTAAGCTCGCTGAAGAAGGCGGAGCTTATCGAGCGTCTGGCGCCGGAAATCGTGAAGTTTTCACAGCGCTGGTTCCCGTCCGTATTGGAAGACGAGTATGCATGTTTTGAGCATCTGTTGGCTCATGAGGGTCTGACGACGGAGTTCCGGGATGATGATACGAAGCTTGATTATCTGCGGGGGCTGGGGCTTATTGCCTGCGGTAAGCAGGGGGACAAGCTGGCCTGGTATATGCCAAATGAAATTCAGGATGAGTTCCGGAAAATCGACTCCGGTGCATACAAGAGCCTTGTAGAGCTGAACTCTGAGGTCACGCGTCTGGCTTCCGGCTGTCTGTTTTTTTATGGCTATATGAATTATGACCAGCTGTATGCGCGTGTCAGCGGTTATTTGGAAGCGGCCCAGCGGGAGCAGGTTTCCTTTATGGATTTTGTGGGGATCATGCTCAATGCCTCCTGCTGGCAGAATACGCTTGTCGCCCTGCCACAGGGAGCAAAATATTATACGCTGATCGATGAGAATAAACTCGAGGATGAGCAGCATAAGCACAGCAATCTCGAGTTTGCGGAATTTGACTATCAGGCAGTTTATGAAGCCGGCACGGAAAGTTATATCGATGCGACAGCTGCTTATAAGGACCTCGCACAGTTTTTCATGCGTGAGCATGGCTGCGAGGTCTTGAAGGCCGCCGATATCACCGGTGAGCTGCTGATTCTGCTGCAAAATGGCGGCAGTCTGCAGGAAGCTGCGGAATATCTGGATGAACTAGGGCTTATGAAGGAGGATCGCAAAGCGGAGGCTATCGTGCCGCTGCTGATTGCCTTTAATAATACGACGCATCTCTGGCCCCTTAAAGGGCATTCCCCTGATGAGCTTATGGCAGCCTCAGGACAGGGGAAGGTGATTTCGTTTGCTGAAGTCCGCCACCAAAAGGTTGGACGAAATGATCCCTGTCCTTGTGGCAGCGGCAAGAAGTATAAGAATTGCTGCCTGCGCAAGGATGAGAATTAATGAAGCAGACCTTTTCCTATAGACAGAAAGCACGGCAATTCTTTGCCGTGCTGCTGCCAATATTCATTACCCAGCTGTCCCTTATGGCAACTGGGTTTTTCAATACAGTGATGGCCGGACATATCAGCGAACAGGACCTTGCCGGTGTAGCTGTAGGTGTTAATCTGTTTATGACGTTCTTTGGCGGTTTTCTTGGAATTATCTCGGGGCTGACGCCGACGATTTCGCAGCTTTATGGTGCTGGCCGGCAGGATAAGATTGGCTTTATTGTCAAGCAGGGATTTTACTGGGCATTTGGCCTGGCCGTGTTGTTTCTCGCAATGGGATGGCTTACGGTCCCCTGGGTGTTGCCGCTGCTGGCCTTGGAGCCAAAAGTCGAGTATATCAGCCGATACTACCTGCTTGCTGTCTCATTCGGTATCATTCCTATCTTTTTGGCGGGAGTGCTGCGTAATTTTATTGACGCACATGGTTATACACGACTGACGATGGGGATCACGATGTGTACAGTTCCCGTGAATATCGTTCTGAATTATATCTTTATGTATGGGCTGATTGGCGTGCCGGCTTTTGGCGGCGTTGGCGCCGGTATTGGTTCGGCTCTTGCACTGACGCTCAATTTGGTATTGAATGCTCTGGTCGTGACCCATATCCAGCCGTTTCGGGATTATCGGCTTTTCCATCAGCTGCCGCGATTGAATATTGCGGAGTGGAAAAAACAGCTGAGCATTGGTGTTCCCATCGGTGGGACGATGTTCTGTGAGCAGAGTATTTTCGGTGCAGTCGGACTTTTCATGACAGCTTATGGTACGGCAATTGTGGCGGCGCACCAGGCAGCGATGAATTTTACGACGATGGTCTACATGGTGCCTATGGCGGTCAGTATGGCGCTGACGATTCTGGTCGGTTATGAGATCGGCGCGAAGCGCCATCAGGATGCGCGTCAGTATATCCGTCTGAGCCGTGTGCTGACATTCTTCTGCGTAGGCGGGCTGGCGCTGCTGTTGACGCAGTTCCGCGCGGTGATCGCGGCGTTCTATACATCGAGTCCCGAGGTTCAGCCAATTCTTATGGGGTTTTTGATCTATGCCGTGTTCATGCAGTTTGCTGACAGCATTAATGCGCCGCTGCAGGGCGCCCTGCGCGGGTATAAGGATGTACATGTGACCTTTTTGCTGGCCGTGCTGTCCTTCTGGGTTATTGGCCTGCCAGCGGGCTGGGGGCTGGCTCATTATACGTTGTTGGGGCCCTATGGCTATTGGATTGGTCTGATCGCAGGTATCATGGTTGGAGCTGTCTGTCTGGTTCTGCGTCTGCGCGCGGTGCAGCGTCGGTATGAGCAGGAATGCCACTGATACTGGAAAACGAAAAAAGCCTCCTCGTGATATGGAATCGCGAGGAGGCTTTTTCTATTGTAACTGCAAAATTATTTAGCCAGTGCGTTGACTTTGCGAGCCAGACGGGACTTTCTGCGAGCTGCACAGTTTTTATGATAAACGTGGTTAGCAGCAGCCTGGTCGATGGTCTTGCAAGCAGCCGTAAGGAGGGATTTCGCTTCGTCAGCGTTTCCAGCCTCGACAGCGTCGATAACACGACGGGAAGCAGTGCGTACGCGGGACTTCTCGGCAGCGTTCTTTGCATGGCGCTTAGCGTCAGATTTTACACTAAGAATAGATGCTTTAATATTTGGCAATTGGTTTCACCTCCATTAATGTCATTACCTTAGTATTCTAGCATGTGAAAATCGAAAAAGCAACTGTTTTCTTTGAACAGCCGCCATATTTCTTGCAGGTGTGCCGGCTTCAATGCTATAATAGAAGCTATATAGGTTCTTCACTGAAAGGAAAATGAGCATGCAGAACAAGAATATCCGCAATTTCTCGATTATTGCCCACATCGATCATGGTAAATCGACGATTGCGGATCGTTTGATTGAATATACAGGTACGTTGTCCGAGCGCCAGATGGAGGCGCAGGTTCTCGATAATATGGACCTGGAGCGTGAGCGTGGCATCACGATCAAGGCCCAGACGGTCCGCCTTGACTACAAGGGCAAGGACGGACAGGTCTATGAGTTGAATCTTATCGACACGCCGGGGCATGTGGATTTCACCTACGAGGTTTCCCGCAGTCTGGCTGCCTGCGAGGGCGCGCTGCTGGTCGTGGATGCGGCTCAGGGGGTTGAGGCCCAGACGCTGGCCAACGTCTATATGGCCCTCGAAAACGATTTGGAGATCATACCGGTCATCAATAAGATCGATCTGCCAAGTGCTGAGCCGGAGCGTGTCAAGGAAGAGATCGAGAACACAATCGGTCTTGATACGTCGAATGCGGTGCTGGCTTCAGCCAAGGCGGGGATCGGCATCAAGGATATTCTCGATGCAGTGGTGGAGTATATCCCTGCGCCGGAAGGAGATGCTGATGCGCCACTGCAGGCATTAATCTTCGATTCCTATTTCGATGCTTATAAAGGTGTTATTGCGCATGTACGGGTCAAGCAGGGCCATATCAAAAAAGGCATGAAACTCAAGATGATGGCTACGGGCAAGACATTTGAGGTTACAGACGTCGGCTGCTTTAAGCCGCAGCCACTGGATGTCGGGTATCTCGATATGGGGGAAGTAGGCTTTGTGGCTGGTTCGCTCAAGGATGTCCGCGATGTGCGGGTCGGTGATACGATTACCTTTGCCGACCGACCGGCGGAGAAGCCGCTGGCCGGGTACCGTGGTGTCACGCCAATGGTGTACTGCGGACTGTATCCGGTGGATAGCCCGGATTACGACAATCTCAAGGATGCATTGGAGAAGATGCAGATCAATGATGCTGCACTCGTGTTCGAGCCGGAGACCTCAATTGCACTGGGCTTCGGCTTCCGCTGTGGATTTCTTGGGCTGCTGCATATGGATGTTATCCAGGAACGGCTGGAGCGGGAGTATCATCTGAAGCTTATTACGACAGCACCGTCGGTTATCTACCGGGTACACCGGACGGACCATACGATGGTCGAGGTCAGCAACCCGTCGGAACTCCCGCCACAAACCGAGATCGAGTATATCGAGGAGCCATACGTCAAGGCGACAGTTATTGTCCCGAATGATTTTGTCGGGGCGGTCATGGAGATTTCGCAGGACAAGCGTGGCGAGTTTAAGAATATGGATTATCTTGATACCAATCGGGTCATGATCACCTATCATATTCCGCTCAATGAGATTATCTTTGATTATTTCGACCGCCTGAAATCAGCTACGCGCGGCTATGCATCGCTGGATTATGAGCTCAGGGATTATCAGGAGTCGAAACTGGTCAAGGTTGATATCCTGCTCAATGGTGAGCCTGTCGATGCGCTGTCGACCATCGTACATAAGGATCGGGCGGCCAGTCGCGGGCGTCAGCTGGCCTCCAAGCTTAAGGAGATTATCCCGCAGCAGATGTTTGAAATCCCGATCCAGGCGGCCATCGGGTCCAAGGTCATTGCTCGTGAGAATGTCCGGGCGCGCCGCAAGGATGTTTTGGCCAAGTGCTATGGCGGTGATATTTCCCGTAAGCGCAAGCTGCTCGAGAAGCAGAAGGAAGGCAAGAAGCGCATGAAGGCTGTCGGCAGCGTCGAGGTTCCTCAGGAGGCATTCATGGCAATTCTGAAGATTGACTAAGTTATATTTGTGATTGAGGGGAAGAGGACGATATCATGCAATGGGGCATCTATATCCATATTCCCTTCTGCCAGCAGAAATGTTTCTATTGTGATTTTCCATCCTTTGCCGGACGGGAACGTTATATGGAAGACTATACAGCGGCCCTGTGTCAGGAAATACGGATACAGGGCTCTTGTTGTCGGCAGAAGTGGGGCGAACCGGCAACGGTTTATATCGGAGGCGGAACGCCAACTGTATTGCCGCGAGAGCTGCTGGAACAGATTATCTGCACGGTGACAGAGGTATGCCTCGAGAAGGGGGCAAGGCCGGAGTTCACGGTGGAATGCAATCCGGGGACGGTGGACGACGAGGATCTTTCGATGCTGCGCCGTAATGGAATCAGTCGGTTGAGCTTTGGCGTGCAGAGCTTCGATGATGCCCTGCTAAAGGCGATAGGCCGTATCCATACAGGCAAAGAAGCGGTGCATGCTTTTCAGCTGGCACGGAACGCCGGTTTTGACAATATCAGTCTGGACCTCATGTATGGTCTGCCCGGGCAGAGTCTTGTGCAGCTGCAGGAAAGTGTTGATCAGGCGCTGTCTCTGGAACCGGAGCACCTTTCAATCTATGGATTGCAGCTGGAGGAAGGTACGGTATTCATGCAGATGCAGCAGCAGGGACGGCTGCATCTGCCGACGGACGAGGCGACAGAGCAGATGTATGACTATATGACGCATACTCTTCCTCAGCATGGTTATGTGCGCTATGAGATCTCAAATTTTGCCCGGTCTGGCTTTGCGAGCCGGCACAATCTGAGCTACTGGCAGGATGTGCCGTATCTGGGGCTCGGGGCAGCAGCACATGCTTATCTTGACGGGCAGCGCTGGCTGCATAGCAGTGATATTGCAGATTATATTGAAGGAATCGGTACTGGCTGCCCGGTTATGGTGCAGGAAGAAGGCCGCAGTACAGCGATTGCTATGGAGGAGTTCTGCTTTCTCGCGTTGCGGACAGCTGTTGGGATTTCGCGGGCAAAGTTTGAGTCAAGATTTGGCTGTTCGCTGGCTTCTGTCTATGACGATGTTATTGCGCGTATGAAGAAGAAGGGATTCCTGACGGAATCAGATACTGGCGTCAGGCTGACGGAACTGGGGATGAAATACGGAAACTGGGTATTCGAAGAATTCCTACTCGATCCGGATGGAATCTGCTATAATGAATAACGGCACAGATTAATGAATCATTAGAGACAGGGAGCGGTGGGCATGGATAAGAAAGTGCTGTTGAAGTTTTTCATAGCAGTTGGTGTTATCGTGGCAGCGAGTGCGGTCACGTTTGCCTGGCAGCGGGAAAGGGCTGTTCAGGTCAGCGTTGCCGAAGAAGCTGCGGTTCCGGCTGAGCCGGAACCAGGCGTAGAGTCGGATGCGTATATTTTGGCGAAGGGAGATTATTCAAATCTCGTAACGGATCTGACGGATGTCGATAAGCCGGTTTATGACCGTTATACATTGAAGCAGCGTCAGGAAAAGGGCCTGCCGACCATGCTGCCGCAGCTGACACATTATACTTCGGAGAAAGTTGCTTATCTGACCTTCGATGATGGTCCTGACAATAAAAATACGCCAGCTGTGCTGGATATCCTCAAAGCTAACGGTATCCATGCTACCTTCTATGTAACCGGGCAGATGGCGCAGGAAAATCCAGCGGTGCTGAAGCGTATCTTTGCGGAGGGGCATGCCATCGGCAACCATAGTTACGATCATAATTATAAGCGTCTGTACAAGAGCAAGGAGGATTTTCTGGCTGATATGCAGCAGTCCGAGGAGATTATCTTCAACATACTTGGTGTCCGTCCGCTGATTATCCGTGCACCGGGCGGTACGGTGGGGATGTTCGGCAATGACTTCTATGAGGCGGTCAATCTGGCAGGATATGTACCACATGACTGGAATGTCAGTACAGAAGATGCGACGGCGAAACGTCCGAATGCCTCTCAGGAGGTACAGTTTGTTGATCGTATGACGAAAGGCCGGCTCAAGGATGATATGGCATTGGTGCTTATGCACAGCTGCGCCGGCAAGGAACAGACTGTCAAGGCGCTGCAGGGGATTATCAATACATTGAAGGCGAAAGGCTATCGTTTTGGGGTGGTGACGCCCATCACGCCTCAGCCATGGTAAAAAAGGCAGGTTGTATCGTTGACATTCAAACGGATTTTTATGTTTTTCTGTATCATGGTCGTGCTGGAGACGGGAGGGATGCTGTCTGTTTCCATTTGGCGGAATCACGAGGAAGCAGCACAGGCCGAGGCTGAGTCAATGCAGCTTCCCCAGACAGCAGAGGCGATGGTGGAACGCTCACCAAGGGCGCTGGACGAAACAGATTTGCAGCAGCAGGTGCTCCAGATACTCGGTGCGGATGCGGGCCAGTTTTCAGTCTATTTCCTGCGGCCGGACAGAGAAGAGGAACCTTTTATCTATCAGTCACGCCAGATGTCACCAGCCAGCATGATTAAGCTGTTCGTTATGGCAACGGTGATGCAGCAGGTCAAAGAAGGGAAATTGTCATTAGATGACAAGCTTAGAGTTGATGAAGATGATGTAGTGGGCGGAGCCGGTGTGATTACCTGGTACAATGATGGTGAGCAGATGACACTGCGGTATTTGCTCACTGTTATGATTACGGATAGTGATAATACGGCGACTAACATCCTGATTGATCGGGTCGGTATGGATGCAATCAATCGGTATATTGCAGTGCATGGTTATCCGGATACCACACTGGCACATAAGATGATGATCGGCAACAACGGGGAGAAGAACTATTCCTCCGTGCGGGATATTGGCCATCTGCTTACCAGACTCTATTATCATGAACTGGTCGGGGCGCAGGAGGATTCGTTCATGCTCGATATACTGTCCCGACAGAAGGATAAGGAGTGCTTCCCAGCGGCGCTGCCGGACTGGCAGATTGCCCACAAAACTGGTGAGGTTACAGGGCTTTATGATGATGGCGGCATCTTTTACGGAACGGATGGTGATTTCATCCTGGTTATTATGAATGAGTCCTATGCTGACCGGCAGACAGCTATCGGGTTAATGAAAGAGCTAACAGGGTATTTTGCCTGTACGCTAAAAAAATAGAACTGAAATAACCAGCCGAAGACCTATCATAGCGGGCCTTTCACTGGTTATTTTTGACTTTTTGTCTTTTAGGGTGTTGACTTTTTGTTTTATTCGCGGTATCATCTTAATAGATTCAAAGTTAGCACTCACCATTTAAGAGTGCTAACAGCGAAACTTCATAGGGAGGAGGAAGGCAGATGCTCGATGAACTTGACCAACGCAAACAACGGGTGCTTAAAGCAGTCATTGATGATTACATTGAGTCAGCTGAGCCGGTCGGCAGCCGTACGCTGGCTCGCAAGTATAATCTGGGCGTGAGCCCGGCAACCATCCGTAATGAAATGGCTGATCTGGAGATGCTCGGCTATCTGGAGCATCTGCATACCTCTTCCGGCCGTGTACCGTCATCCAAGGGGTATCGGTTCTATGTCGACGGACTGACTCCACCGAAGCCTGTCAGCGATGAGGAAAAAGCGCTGATTGATCGATGGTACAAAGGCCGGGTCCAGCGTATCGAGGAAGTATTCCAGGAGACTGCCCGGATTATCTCGCAGGTCACCAGGAATGTGTCGCTCGTGCTGGCACCTCAGATGACGCAGGCCCATTTTCACTGCCTGCAGTTCCTGCCTCTCGATGATCGCCGGGTCATCACCGTCCTGATGACGGATGCCGGTTTCATTGAGAACAAGATTCTGGCGATGCCGGATGGTGCCTCTTTTGAAGATTTTCAGCGTATGGCGGGGGTCATCAATAAAAATCTGGCCGGCCACACGCTCCGTACGATTGAGCATCACTCTATGGCTGAGATCAAAGACGAGATCCAGGATGAACAGCTCTATGAAGCAGCTCTTGGGATTATTCACCGGGCACTGGATTCCAGCAAGAGGGAGCGGCTATATCTGGGCGGGACGACCCAGATGCTGGCCCAGCCGGAATTCCACGATGTGGAAAAGGTCAAGGATACGCTGCTGATGCTCGAAGAGGAAGAACTCATGAAGGATATCCTTCATGCCCATATGGGCGATGGACTGGGCGTCATTATCGGCCAGGAAAATGAGGACAGCCACTTCAAGGATAGCAGTTTGATTACTGCAACCTATCATCTGGATGGAGAACTTCTCGGCACGATTGCCGTACTGGGACCCACCCGCATGGAGTACGCCAAGGCGATGAGCCTGCTGGAGTACATGAACACTAATTTAACCGATGTCATCAAACGCTTTCACTGGTAGACGCTGCTGGTGGATGATGAAAGAAGAATATCCCCTTTGAAAGAGGTGAAGGAATTGCCATCATTCATAAAAGATGAAATGAAGAAAAAAGATGAGCAGAAGTTTGACGAGATGCAGCAGGAAATCGAAGAAACTGAGACAGCGGAAGCTGCCGAAGGTGAAAACGACGCTGAGGTTCAGCCAGAGGCTGCTCAGGAATCCGAGACAGACGAACTGCAGCAGCAGATCACCAGGCTGACGGCAGACCTGAAAGAGAAGGAAGAACGTGCTCTGCGTCTGCAGGCCGACTTTGAGAACTTCCGCCGCCGGACCAGCAAGGAAAAAGAGGAGCTGTCGGCGCTGATCAAGCAGGAAGTCCTTAAGGACTTCCTGCCGCTGCTGGACAACTTTGAACGGGCTATGGCTTCAGAGACCAAGGACGCTGAGGCATTCCAGAAGGGCGTTGATATGATTTATACGCAGCTTCAGGAGGTCATGAAGAAGAATGGTCTGGAACCAATCGAGACTGACGGACAGAAATTCGATCCGAATTTTCATCAGGCAGTCATGCGGGTTCAGAATGAAGAGCTCGAGGACGACGACATCGCGCAGGAACTGCAGCGGGGCTATAAGGTTCAGGGCCGCGTCATCCGGCCGAGCATGGTTCAGGTTGTAGCGAACTAAGTCATAGGATTTCTTACGAAATAGATAGTGTTGAATTTACATTAGGAGGATTTCACCATGTCAAAAGTAATCGGTATTGATTTGGGTACTACGAACTCGGTAGTATCTGTTATGGAAGGCGGCGAGCCGACGGTCATTACGAATCCAGAAGGCAGCCGTATCACTCCGTCTGTTGTTGGTTTTACGAAAGACGGGCAGCGTCTGGTAGGTCAGCTGGCTAAGCGCCAGGCGGTATCCAATCCGGACCGCACGATTGCATCCATCAAACGTCATATGGGCGAGTCGGACTATAAAGTCAGTGTAGACGGCAAGGACTATACGCCGCAGGAGATCTCGGCTATGATTCTGCAGAAACTGAAAGCAGATGCAGAGGCTTACCTTGGCGAGTCCGTCAGCCAGGCTGTCGTCACCGTTCCGGCTTACTTCAATGACAGCCAGCGTCAGGCAACTAAAGATGCCGGCAAGATTGCTGGTCTCGAGGTTCTGCGTATCATCAATGAGCCGACGGCTGCAGCTCTTGCCTATGGCCTGGATAAAGACGATGATGAGACTGTCCTCGTATTTGACCTTGGCGGCGGCACATTCGATGTATCGATCCTCGAACTCTCGGGCGGTACGTTTGAGGTATTGGCTACGAATGGCGATACACGTCTTGGCGGCGATGACTTCGACCAGAAGGTTATGGACTGGATGGTGGCAGAGTTTAAGCGGGAAAACAGCATCGATCTGTCTCAGGACAAGATGGCGGCCCAGCGTCTCAAAGAAGCAGCTGAGAAAGCCAAGATCGAGCTTTCCAGCATGACACAGACGAATATCAATCTGCCGTTCATCACGGCCGATGCTGCGGGTCCGAAACATCTGGATCTCACACTGACTCGTGCGAAATTCGATGAATTGACAGCTGATCTCGTAGAACGTACGATGGAGCCGACTCGTAAAGCAATGGCTGATGCCGATCTCTCCGGCAGCGATATCCATAAGATCATCCTTGTTGGTGGTTCGTCCCGTATCCCGGCTGTTCAGGAAGCAATCCGCAAGTTCCTGGCCAAAGAGCCGTCTAAGGGCGTTAACCCGGATGAGTGCGTGTCTGTTGGTGCAGCTGTTCAGGGCGGTGTCCTCGTTGGCGAGGTCAAAGACGTTCTGCTGCTCGATGTTACGCCGCTGTCCCTCGGCATTGAGACCCTCGGTGGGGTCTGCACGAAGATCATCGAGCGCAATACGACGATCCCGACGCACAAGAGTCAGGTGTTCTCTACGGCGGCCGACAACCAGCCATCTGTTGATATCCATGTGCTGCAGGGCGAGCGCGAGATGGCTGCCGGCAATAAGACGCTGGGCCGCTTCGAGCTTTCTGATATTCCGCCAGCTCCGCGTGGCGTGCCAAAGATCGAAGTTTCCTTCGATATCGATGCGAACGGTATTGTGCATGTATCGGCTAAGGATCTCGGCACGGGCAAAGAGCAGAAGATCACGATTCAGTCGGATGGCGGCATGAGTAAGGAAGATATTGACCGTATGGTCAAAGAGGCTGAGGTTCATGCAACGGAAGACAAGAAGCAGAAGGAAGCTATCGATGTTCGCAATCAGGCTGACAGCTTCGTTTATCAGGCCGAGAAGACCATCAAAGATCTTGGCGATAAGGCTGACAAGGCTCAGATTGAGAAAGTTCAGGCTGGTGTAGAGAAGGTCAAGGAAGCGCTCAAGGGCGATGACGTTGAGACCATCAAGAAGGCACTGGAAGAAGCTCAGAAGCCGCTTTATGAGATGAGTGCTGCTGCCTATCAGCAGGCTCAGGCTGCACAGGGAGCTGCTGGCGCTCAGGGCGAGGCCGGTCCACAGGACAACGCCAAGAAAGCTGACGACGATGTAGTCGATGCTGAGTATACCGAAGTCAAAGACGAAAAGAAATAATTCACGGTTTCAATACATGTACTGTTGGGAGTGACCTGTCACTCCCAACAGTTTTATTAAGGATGGTGCAACGAACGTGAGCGAGAAACGCGATTACTATGAGGTACTGGGCGTTGACAAGAACGCTTCAGAAGCTGACTTGAAGAAGGCCTATAAAAAAATGGCCCGTAAATATCATCCAGATCTGAACCGCGATGATCCGAAAACGGCTGAGGCAAAGTTCAAAGAAGTCAATGAAGCCTATGATGTCCTTAAAGATCCGCAGAAAAAGGCACAGTATGACCAGTTCGGTCATGCCGCGTTTGAAGGCGGCACAGGCGGTGGCGGCGGCTTTGGCGGCTTTGGCCAGGGGGGCTTTGGCGGCTTTGGCGGTGGTGGTGCCGAGGGCTTCGGCGATATCTTCGATATGTTCTTTGGCGGCGGCGGCGGTGGCGGCCGTTCCCGTCGTCCAGGGCCGGAACGCGGCAATGATCTGCGGTATGATTTGGAGATTACCTTTGAAGAGGCCGCTTTCGGTAAGGAAGCGGAGCTCAGCATTCCGCGGACAGAGAACTGCGAGGCCTGTCATGGGACAGGGGCAGCACCGGGGACGAGCCCTGAAGACTGCCCGGATTGTCATGGTTCAGGAA
The DNA here is from genome assembly GCA_018052705.1 of Selenomonas sp. GTDB lineage: Bacteria > Bacillota > Negativicutes > Selenomonadales > Selenomonadaceae > Selenomonas_A. The sequence continues at coordinate 63,240 of JAGPMW010000002.1, forward strand.
CGAGGCAGACAGTCCAGAATACGCCGTTTGGCCGGATGGTTAACCAGACGACCTGCGGGCGCTGCCACGGGACGGGCAAGATTGTCAAGAATCCATGTGGCGACTGTCATGGAACGGGGCATAAGAAGGTCACGCGCAAGATTAAGGTCAATATTCCGAAAGGGGTTGATCAGGGCTCGCGTGTCCGCGTGACGGGTGGCGGCGAGGCCGGTGTCCGTGGCGGCGGCAATGGTGATTTATATGTTTACATCTTCATCAAGCCGCATAAGATCTTCCAGCGTCAGGGCAATGATGTTGTGGTTGAAGTGCCAGTATCCTTCGTTCAGGCAGCCCTGGGCGACAAGGTACAGGTGCCGACACTCGATGGCCCGGTTGATATGAAAGTGCCGGCAGGCACTCAGTCGGGCAAGGTTCTGCGTTTGCGCGACAAAGGTGTGCCGAATCTGCGTGGTGCCGGCCGTGGCGATGAACACGTTGTTATCAAGGTTCTGACGCCGCAGAACTTAAACCAGCGGCAGAAAGAATTGCTCAGAGAGTTTGGTGAGATCAGTGGCGATAAGGTTAATCCCGAGCAGAAGAGCTTTCTCGACAACCTGAAAAATCTGTTCAAATAAACCTCAGACAGACAGAATCTGCAACAAGTGAGAGTGTGATGCTCTCACTTGTTTTTTTCTGTAATAGAACGTATAATGAGTTATCTATCGTTTGTGTGCGCGACGAACCAGGAAAGAAAAGGAGCGATGTGTTTTGAAATGGGCCGAAATCAGTATTCAGACAACGCATGAGGCGACTGACGTTGTCGCCGAGATCTATCATGATCTGGGAGCTTCAGGCGTGGTTATTGAAGACCCAAAACTTCTGAATGACTATATTGATGCCGGAATGTGGGATTTCAGTAACATGACCCGGTCTGTGGATACGGATGCTGTGACTGTCAAAGCATATCTGCCGGTTGATGAAGATCTCGATGAGAGACTGCGCCTGTTTGAGACGCGGATCAGCGAGTTTCAGGCTGTGACTGGTGATGGTATGGAAAAAGGGTCGTGTGCGATTTCCTGGGCAACAGTACAGGATGAAGACTGGTCTGAGAACTGGAAGAAATACTTTCATCCGGAAAAGGTTGGCAGCCTGATTGTCATCAAACCGACCTGGGAAGACTATACAGCAAGCCCCGACGACATCGTGATTGAACTGGATCCGGGGGCGGCTTTTGGTACAGGAACGCATCCTACGACGGCCATGTGTATTCGCGAGCTGGAGCTGCTGGTACGTGGCGGCATGCGGGTATTTGATGTGGGTACGGGATCGGGTGTGCTGTCAATTGCAGCGGCCAGGCTTGGTGCGGCAGATGTTACGGCTATGGATTATGACCGCACAGCGGTCAATGTCGCTGAGGAGAATATCCGTCAGAATCAGCTTGAGGGGCAGATCAGGACCGGAATTAGTGATCTGCTCAAATCCTTTGAAGGGCAGGCAGACCTGATTGTGGCGAATATTATTGCCGATATCATCATCCGCCTGTTTGAGGAGCTCGATGAACATTTGGCGCCGGGAGGACATCTGCTGGCCTCAGGTATTATTGCGGAGCGTCTGCCCGATGTGACGGAGGCCTGCCTGGCACACGGGTTTACTGTCGACAAGGTCATTGAGGAAAAGGGCTGGGCGGCTATGGTCATCAGCCGGGGCGGGATGGTATGAGGCGGCTCTTCTATAAAGGGACGCTGGCAGCTGCCATCGAGATAACTGGTGATGATGCCCATCATCTGATGCATGTGATGCGTGCGAAAGAAGGGCAGGAAGTCATCGTTGTCGATGATGAGAATCAGGTGGCACGTATGGCCATGTCGGCCTTTCGTGAGGGGGCTGTGACGCTCACACTGCAGGAGCGGCTGGCGGCGGACACAGAGTCGCCTATTGGACTGGTGCTCGCACAGTGCCTGCTAAAGGCCGATAAAATGGATCTGGTCGTGCAGAAAGCGGTTGAGCTGGGGGCGGTTGGGGTTATTCCCGTGCGCAGCCAGAACTGCGTCGTGCGCTATGATGCGAAAAAGGCGGCAGCCCGCCGCGACCGTTGGCAGAAGATTGCCAATGAGGCCGCCAAACAGTGCGGCCGGACGGCGCTGCTGTCTGTTGCAGCTGTTACGGATCTGAACGATTTTCTGCAGCAGAACGCGGCGGCTGCTGAGTCGGAGCTGATTTTTTTCTATGAGAATGAACAGGATCAGACTGTGAAGAGTTATCTGTCGCAGGTGCAGGCAAAACGTATTGTGCTGCTGGTTGGGCCTGAGGGTGGCTTTTCACTGGATGAGGCGACTGCCGTAGCAGCTGCCTCTGGCCACAGCGTGACGCTTGGCCCGCGTATTCTGCGGGCGGAGACGGCTGCGCTTACGGCGCTGGCTGTTGTACAATACGAAAAAGGAGATTTGGGTGCCTGATCGCACGTTGGAATGGAAAGGAAGAATGAATTTGCCAAAGGTGGCATTAACGACGCTCGGCTGTAAGGTTAACCAGTTCGAGACAGAATCCATGGAAGGTCTTTTTAAGAAGAATGGCTATGATATTGTGCCGTTCGAGGAAAAGGCAGATTTCTACGTCATCAATACCTGCTCGGTTACAAGCCTGGGCGATCGTAAATCCCGCCAGATCATCCGGCGGGCCCAGCGAATGAATGAGCAGGCGGTTATTGCGGTCTGTGGCTGCTATGCACAGGTCCATCCGGAGGAAATCAAGGCTATCGAAGGCGTGCGGGTAGTGCTCGGCACGAAGGAGCGCAGCCATATCGTTGAGTATGTCGAGCAGGCGGCCCGCGAGGATGGCATTCTGGATGAAGTCGGCAATATCATGGAGGCAAAGGAATTTGAGGATATTCCACTCTATGATATGCCGCAGCGGACGCGCGCGTTCCTCAAGATTGAGGATGGCTGCCAGAATTTTTGCTCATACTGTATTATCCCCTATGCCCGCGGACCAGTGAAGTCCCGTCATCTGGACAAGATTCATGCCGAAGCAGTCAAACTGGTGGCGGCAGGATTCAAAGAGATTGTGTTGACGGGCATCCATCTGGGGGCCTACGGCCGCGATCTGGCAGAAGAAGTGACGCTGGCTGATGCCTGCCGCGAGGTTCTCAAGGCTGAAGGACTGAAGCGGCTGCGTCTGGGCTCGCTGGAGTCGATTGAGCTGTCGCCGGATCTCTTTGAGCTCATCCGCTCTGACGAGCGATTCTGTGCACATCTGCACCTGCCTTTGCAGGCGGGATCGGATGCTGTGCTCAAAGATATGAACCGTCATTATGATACGGCGGAATTTGCGCGCCTCATCGAGCGCGTGGAGTCGGAGGTGCCAGGGGTTGCGGTATCGACGGATATTATCGTTGGCTTCCCGGGGGAGACCGACGATGAATTCCAGTCTGGCTTGGATTTTGTGGCGAAGATGAATTTTTCGCGTATGCATGTGTTCCCCTACTCGCGCCGCAGCGGCACTCCTGCCGCGGAGCGCCAGGATCAGGTGCCAGAGCCCGTTAAGAAAGACCGCGTACATCGTATGCAGGCCTTGGCAGCCCGCAAGGCCGAGGAATTTCACCGGCAGTTTATTGGTCAGACCATGCGGGTTTTGTTTGAAACGACGACGGATGGGATTACTGATGGGCTGACCGATAATTATATCCGGGTCTATACGGATGATTCAGTGGAAGATGGCGAAATCTATGAGGTCCGACTCGAACAGCTGCATCAGGATGGTGTTTTTGGACATGTTGTTGTGCCGAATAAATAAATTTTTTGGTTTAGCAGGGTTTAGCGATTTTAGATCGAATAGTATAAAGAGTATCTGATTTTCCAAAGGCATTCTTTTGTATTGGGATAATCAGCAAAGGAGGTGTTTTAGATGGCAGATTGTATTTTTTGCAAGATTGCGCAGAAGGAGATCCCTTCTCAGCTTGTCTATGAAGATGAACAGGTGGCAGCCTTCAGTGATCTGGAGCCGCAGGCTCCCGTCCATGTACTGGTGATTCCGAAAAAGCATGTAGAGAGCCTGTTGGCACTTACGGCAGTGGATAAAGACCTGATTTCCCATATCATGATTGACGTGATTCCGCATTTAGCGAAAGAGCTGCATGTCGATGAGAAGGGGTTCCGTGTCGTTGCCAATACGGGCGATGAAGGTGGCCAGAGTGTCAAGCATCTGCATTTCCACCTCCTGGGCGGCCGGTCCATGCAATGGCCGCCGGGCTGATAAGTCTTTGGATAAGTGTTGACAGGCTATTACCCGTTGATGTATAATTGTGTGGTGTAGTTATGAAACACAAACTCCCATGTTAAGTGGAGGGGGGGAAAAATAGATGGCAAACGAAATCAAAGTTGGTAAAAACGAAACGATCGATAGTGCTCTCCGCCGCTTCAAGCGTATGTCCCAGAAGGCTGGTACGCTGGCTGAAGTGAGAAAACGTGAACATTATGAGAAACCGAGCGTTCGCCGCAAGAAGAAGTCTGAGGCAGCTCGTAAACGCAAATTCAGAGGTTAATTCCGAAGATATTGTGTGGGGCATCTGCGAGTCGGAAGATTCTCAGATGCCTCTTTATTTTGCGATTTGAAAGGAAGTAATCCATTATGGCACTGAAAGATCAGTTGATGGCTGATATGAAAGAAGCCATGAAGGCCCATGATAAGGACCGTCTGGCTGTTATTCGCATGGTCCGTGGCGCAGTCCGCCAACAGGAGATCGACGGCAAGAAAGAACTTGAGGACAGCGATGTGATCGCGGTTATTAGCAAGGAAGTCAAGATGCGCAGGGATTCCATTGAGGAATTCAATAAGGGCAGCCGTCAGGATCTGGTGGAGAAGACACAGGCTGAGATCGATATCCTGATGCCATATCTGCCGGCGCAGCTTTCGGAAGACGAGGTACGTGAGCTGGTAAAAGCTGCAGTTGAGGCGACCGGGGCCAAGACCCAGAAGGATATGGGCAAGGTGATGGGGAAACTCATGCCAAAGGTCAAAGGCTGCGCTGATGGCAAGATGGTGAATAACATTGTCCGCAGTATGCTGCAGGACTGAGCTTAAGTGGAGCGGCGGCGACTATTGTCGGTGCTAAGCAGATTTTCATGTTGATTATGTAAAATAGGATCGTATGATATACGGTCTTATTTTTTTTGCAGGGATTTGACCTGACTATGGGGAATATCTTTAGGAGAGGAGGTGGGCGTATGGAGTTTATCGTAGGGATGCCGTTATTGCAGATGCTTTTGCTGGCAATTATGTTTCTGGCAATCATGGTGGAGATTAAGACTGGCGGCATGGGCGGCGGCGTGCTGCTCGGGCTCGTGGCTGCGGGTGTATTCTGGGGCAGTCAGTACGTAAAGGGATTGGTCGATCTTTACCAGATCGCGATTTTCCTGGCAGGTATCCTTTGCATCATTGTTGAGCTTCTGCTGCCAACGGTCGGGCTGCTGGCTGGTGTCGGGGTTGCATTTATGCTCTATAGCGTGGTGTTGGCGCTTGGCGGGGATCTGAACGCCCTTTATGCGATGCTGATTTCGTTTGCTATAGCGATGGCGGTTTTTGCATTTGTGGTGAAGAAACTGCCGTCGAGCCGGTTATGGAACAAGGTCGTACTCAAGGATCAGTCGAGTGCCAGCCGGGGCTATGTTAGTGCTGAGCCGCGGAGCGAACTGCTCGGGCAGACAGGGACCGTGCTGACAGAACTGCGCCCAGCCGGGTCGGCCCTGATTGAGGGCAGGCCGGTTGATGTGGTATCGGAGGGGGCATTCGTGTCTAAAGGCGAAACTGTGACAGTTGTGGCGGTGTATGGCAGCCGGGTTGTAGTCCGGAAGACGGGATGAGATTAACAGTCGGCTGTTTTATTTTGAAGGAGGTTTTTTTATGAGTGGATTGATTGGTTCAGGGTTCTTTTTAGTGCTGATGATTGCAGTAGTCATGGTATTTCTGCATTTTGTTCCATTGGGGCTGTGGATATCGGCCCTGGCTGCTAATGTTCAGGTTAATATTGTTACGCTGGTTGGTATGCGGATGCGCCGGGTACCTCCAGCTAAAATCATCCTGCCGCTCATCAAGGCGAATAAAGCCGGGCTGGATGTGCAGGTCAATCAGCTCGAGGCACATTATCTGGCCGGCGGCAATGTGGATAAGGTCGTTGATGCCCTGATTGCGGCACATCGGGCACAGATCCCTTTGCCGTTTGAGCGTTCTGCGGCTATTGATCTGGCTGGCCGGGATGTGCTTCAGGCCGTGCAGATGAGTGTTAATCCGAAAGTGATCGAGACGCCGATTGTGTCCGCTGTGGCTAAGAATGGCATTGAACTTAAGATCAAGGCGCGGGTCACGGTCCGGGCGAACATCGACCGGCTGGTCGGTGGTGCTGGCGAACCGACAATCATTGCGCGTGTTGGCGAGGGAATTGTCACGACCGTTGGTTCCTCGGCAAATCATAATGATGTGCTGGCGAATCCGGATGATATATCCAAGACGGTTCTGGGCAAAGGACTTGATGCAGGTACGGCCTTTGAAATTCTATCCATCGATATTGCAGATGTCGATGTCGGGCGCAACATAGGTGCTGAATTACAGACCGATCAGGCTGAGGCCGACAAGCGTATCGCCCAGGCAAAGGCTGAGGAGCGCCGGGCAATGGCCGTAGCCAAGGAGCAGGAGATGAAGGCTTACACGCAGGAGATGGAAGCAAAGGTGGTTGAAGCACAGGCTGAGGTGCCGCATGCTATGGCACAGGCTCTTCGTGACGGTAAGCTCGGTGTCATGGACTACTACAACCTGAACAATGTACAGGCGGATACAGATATGCGCAATGCCATCAGTCATGCTGATGGCAAGAGTAAGCTGCAGGCACCAGCTGCTCCAGTGAAATAAAGGAGGGATTGGTATGGAACCCATCCTGATCATTATCCTGTTTGCGCTGCTGGCTGTTTTGTCTGACAAATTGGGCGGGAAGAAAAAGATTCCAGCCCGTCCACGGCGCGATATCGATAGCCAGCTGCCGCCATCAGTGCCCCAGCCATGGCCTGGGCAGCGCCGGGATGCACCGGCACCTGCTCATGGGCCGCAGCCAGTTGTTATGGGCAGGTCTCCAGCTCCTGCAATGGCTCCAGCAGACCATCAACTGCAGTCAACAGCTGAGCCCGGGCTGGCCGGTCGAGTATCCCCCGCTCAGTCAATCCAGCCGCCACGGCCAATGCTGCCGCCATTGACGGCGGGGACGGTGCAGCAGGCTGTAGTGATGGCTGAAATATTGGGACGGCCAAAGTCCTGGCGACAGTTTCAAAGACGCTGAAAATTGGTGCGTGGGTATTTATAGATGCCCACGCATCAATTTTTTTATGCACCTTTGTCGGTGGGGGCTCTTATGATTTTGCAGCAGAAGTGTGATGAATTTATTTTATGAAAGGCTGGTAAAAGGCAATAAAAAGTTTATCGATGACAAATATGGGGAAATGTAGTAATATTATACAATATGCTATGCGGAAGTGATGACAGTAGGATTTTGTAGGTGATAAATGTGTCAACCCCCATGTTTGATGTGATAAAAAGCGATCTTGCGGAACTGGATGAAGGACTGGCAGGGGCAGTTGCTTCATCTTTGGAACTGGTGACCGAAGTAGGTGTGCATTTGGTTAGTGCTGGCGGCAAACGAATTCGTCCAGCTTTATGCCTGCTGGCGGCTCGTGGTGGATTGGAGTTTGATCTAAAAAAGGTTCTGCCACTGGCAGAAGCGTTAGAGCTTATCCACACATCCTCGCTGGTTCATGATGATGTGCTCGATGAGGCGGATACCCGTCGCGGACATGCTACGGCAAATGCGAAATGGAATAATCAGGTCGCAATTCTGAGTGGAGATTATATCTTCGCCCGGGCTTTTGGTTTGATTGCCGATAGTAATTATGGTGCGTATGTATCCAAGCGGCTGGCTGAACTTGTCTGCAATTTGAGTGTGGGGGAGCTTATCCAGAACCAAACGGTTTATCAGGCGGTTAAGGATCTGGACAACTACAATGAGCGCATTCAGAAAAAAACAGCAGATTTTCTGGAAATCTGTTGTGAACTGGGTGCATTGGTGGGGGGAATGCCGCAGGAAGATGCTCGTAAGCTGGCTGAATATGGGCATTGCATCGGGATGGCATTCCAGATTACCGATGATCTGCTGGATATTCTGCAGACATCGGAGCAGATTGGCAAGCCGGCGGGAAATGATATTCGTCAGGGCATCGTTACCCTGCCAGTCATCCGGGCTCTGAATGTGAGCCCCGATGCGGCGGAACTGGAACGGATTGTGACGGACCCGGCGATGACGGATGAGATGGTCAGCCGTGCGCTGGACATCGTGAAGGAAACTGACGGTATCGAAACGGCAAAACAAACGGTCGATGAATATCTGCAGAGGGCGCGTACCGTGCTGCCGGCTGATTTGCCCGCTGAGATTCGTGAGGCATTTCTGATGGTGGTGGATTTCATTGGTGACCGCGATTTTTGATGCGCGTCATTTTTTATATGAAATTTTCATGATTGGCCTATATGATAGGGTGTGTATGAGAATAACGGCTGTTTTCTTGCAGAGCGTTATATGTGAGAATGGTTGGAGGAGATTATATGTTTGGAATCGGAGCACCGGAGTTCATCCTGATCCTGGTTATTGGACTGATAGTGTTTGGCCCGGGGAAACTGCCTGAGCTTGCCCGCTCGCTTGGCAAAGGGATGAGAGAGTTTAAAAAGGCGACGAATGCCTTGTCACAGGCAATCAATGTTCCTATGGAGACGCCGGTTCAACCGCAGCCACAGGCCCCAGCCCCAGCACCGCAGCCACAGGCCCCGGCACCGCAGGCGCAGGCCCCGGCCCCGGCACCACAGGCACAGGCACCGCAGGCTGCAGTAGCACAGCCGCAGGCCGCGGCTTATACTGCACCGACGCAGGATTCTGTCCGGCAGCAGGTGGAGGCTCATCAGGCCGCTAAAAAAGCAGAATAACGAACGAAACCACCCCTCCTTCATGTCTGGGGTGGTTTTATTATGGACGACATAGGGATTTCGTATGGATGGGGAAACAAGATTCATTGAGATTTCAGATGCTTTTCTGTATAATAGAAACATATGACTATGAGTGATAATAATGTTTGGAGGAAATTAAAATGGTAAGTGTACAAAGTCTGGGAATTGTTCTCTTGATTGCCCTGGTCGTATTCGGCCCTAGCAAGCTGCCGGAAATCGGTAAGGCCCTTGGCAAGAGCATTAAGGAGTTCAAGAGCAGTGCGACGGAAGAGGAAGTGCCAGCACAACAGCCACAGCAGGCACAGCAGATAACAAACGTCACGGAACAGCCGAAAGAGCTGCCACCCAAGATCAATGAAACGACGAAGCAGTAAGCTGGGTGGAGTCAAATGTCGGAAGAGAAAAAATATCAAGAGATTGAGGCGCCACGCGAGAGTGGCGCCTCAGAACCGGTAATACTGGAGGAGGATGCTGGCAGTATGTCACTGATTGCCCATCTGACTGAGCTGCGCAGCCGGCTTATCAAGATTGTTGTGGCAGTCGCTCTGGGCAGCTGTGTGGGGTATTACTACATTGATGCAATCATGCATTATATCACGCTGCCGGCGGGCAAGCTGTACTACATGCAGCCGTCGGAAGCGTTCTTTACTTATCTAAAGGTTGCCTGTGTGGCGGGGTTCCTGGTAGCCCTGCCCGTGGTTTTTTGGCAGATATGGCGATTTTTCCTGCCTGCCCTGACACCGAAGGAGCGCATGGTACTTGGCATCGTCGTGCCGACATCGGTCCTGCTGTTCTTCGGCGGACTGGCTTTTTCTTTTTTCCTGGTACTGCCGGCCGGTATCCATTTTTTCCTGGGCTTTGGCAATGATGAGCTGCAGGCGCTGTTTTCAGTGGACAAGTATTTTGATTTTGTCATCATGTTCGTGATGCCGTTCGGCTTTATCTTTGAGCTGCCACTCGTCATCACGATTCTTGGCAAGATGGGGCTTGTTACGTCGGCTTTCCTGAAAAAATATCAGCGTATCATCATTTTCCTGTCCTTCGTGGCCGGGGCAATTATTACGCCGACACCAGATGTATTTACCCAGTCGATGATTGCTTTACCGATTATCGTGCTGTATGAGATCGGCTATTTTATTGTACGTTATATTTTGAGACGTTAAATGTTAGGGAGGATTTGATTTGGCGTATAAGGACTTGCGCGAATTCATCGCGGCGCTCGAGCAGCGCGGACAGCTCAGACGTATCCGGACCGAGGTAGATCCGGAACTGGAGATCACGGAGATCACGGATCGTGTCTCGAAGATGGACGGCGATAAGAATGTCGCCTTGCTGTTCGAGAATGTCAAGGGTTCGAAGATGCCGGTGCTCATGAATGCTTTTGGCAGCTATGACCGCATGGCGTTAGCGCTCGGTGTCGAGAAGCTTGACGATGTTGCTGATGAACTGCGGGAAATGATGAAGCTGCCATATATTTCCTTGCAGAACAAGATGAACATTGTGACGATGATCCCGATGCTCAAAAAGGCCATCAACTTTCCGAAATATGTGAAGAATGCGCCCTGTCAGGAAGTCGTTGAAACCGAGAATCCAAACCTCGATGAGATTCCTATTCTTAAGTGCTGGCCGCAGGATGGAGGGCCATTCGTTACGCTGCCACTGATCTTTACCAAGAATCCGCAGACGGGAAAACGTAATGTAGGCATGTATCGGCTGCAGAAATATGACAGCCGGACGACGGGAATGCACTGGCATATCCATAAGAATGGCGCCGAGAATTTTCGCGATACCAAGGCACAAGGCGGTGACCGTATTGAGGCGGCAGTAGCTATCGGTACCGACCCGGTACTGACCTATGCTGCCACGGCACCGTTGCCACGTGATATTGACGAGATGGTTTTTGCGGGGTTTCTGCGCCATAAGTCGGTGGAGATGGTCAAGTGCAAGACTGTGGATATCGAGGTGCCAGCAACTGCCGAGATCATCCTTGAAGGGTATGTGCTGACGGACGAAAAACGGCGCGAGGGGCCATTCGGTGATCATACCGGCTACTATTCGCTGGCTGATGATTACCCGGTATTTCATGTCACGGCAATCACGCATCGTAAAGATCCCATCTATGCGGCAACCGTCGTTGGCAAACCGCCAATGGAGGACTGCTATCTGGCCAAGGCCACAGAGCGTATCTTCCTGCCACTGCTGCAGCAGATGCTGCCGGAGATCGTGGATATCAATATGCCGCTTGAGGGCGTATTCCATGACTGCGTGATCGTATCGATCAAGAAGCAGTTCCCGATGCAGGCGCGCAAGGTGATGCATGCGATGTGGGGAATGGGCCAGATGATGAATGTCAAGATGATTATTGTTGTCGATGCCCATGTTGATGTGCAGAATATGAAGGAAGTCTGGTGGCGTGTATTCAACAACATCGATGCGAAGCATGATCTTGAGATTGTCGATGGGCCGCTCGATGTACTCGATCATTCCTCACCAATGGCAAAGTGGGGCTCCAAGCTTGGCATTGATGCGACGAAAACCTGGCCGGAGGAAGGGCATACCCGTGAATGGCCGGATGAGATCGACATGTCGGCAGAGATCAGGAAAAAGGTTGATGCCAAGTGGAAGGAGCTTGGTCTCGATTGATTAGTATCAAAGCACACATCAATAATGTAGCGCTCCATCATACTATTTTTGACCTGCCCTTTGCGTTTATGGCAGCCATTTTGGCAGCTGGTGGCCAGCCATCGTTAACGGATCTCTGGTGGATTGCGGTGGCCATCACGACCGGACGGGCTGCGGCAATGGCGATGGACAACCTGGCTGATCTTAAATATGACAGCCAGCAGCCACGTATGGCCTATCGGTCGATGGTAAAAGGAGAAATATCGAAGCGGGAGGCAAAGATATTCATTGCTGTTTGTCTGGTGCTCATGGTGCTGGCGGTGATACAGCTGCAACCCATCTGTATTTATCTGCTGCCGGTGGCAGCACTGCCATTCCTGATTTATCCGTATATGAAACGGATTACCGGCTGGTGTCATCTGTTCCTCGGCGTGGCCATTGCCATGGCTCCGGCCGGTGGCTGGGTCGGGGTGAGTGGGCAGGTCACCGTGCCGCTCGTCGTGCTCTGTATTGCGGTAGCACTCTGGATTGGTGCCTTTGATGCAATGTATGGTGCGCAGGATGAGGCCTTTGACCGGAGCCATGGGCTGCATTCTTTGGCCGTGACCTATGGGGTCGAAGGAGCCTTTCGGCTCTCGTCCGCAATGCATGTTGTATGTATCGGCTGCTTTCTCGTTGCCGGTGTTATGCTGCAGCTGCACTGGCCTTACCTTATAGGCGTGGCGATTGCGGCGGGCACGTTGGTCTATCAGCATAAGATTGTCACGCCGGTTGATTTCAGCCGGGTGACCCAGCGCTATTTTCTGCGCAATGGTATTGTATCGGTGGCGTTACTCATCTGTACCTGGCTCAGTTTCTATTTCTGATTGGATTTGGGGGGGACTATATTGGCAGCAAGAATTCTGGAAGGAAAAGTATTTGCACAGCAATTCAAAGAAGACGCTGGCCGCCGGGCGGTGGTTCTGCGTGACACATATGGCGTGGTGCCGGGACTGGCTGTTATCATTGTCGGCAGTAATCCTGCATCGCAGGTGTATGTGCGCAACAAGCATAAGTCCTGCGAGGAACTTGGTATCTATTCGGAGGTTATCGAACTGCCGGAGGATACGGCCAAGGAGGCGCTCATTGCCAAAATCGACGAACTCAATGGTAATAAAAGGATTCACGGGATTCTGGTTCAGCTGCCATTGCCACGGCAGATCGCTGCGTATGAGGCTGAGATCCTTAACCGCATAGATCCGGCTAAGGATGTTGATGGATTCCATCCGGTCAACGTCGGCCGTCTGGTTACTGGCGAACCGGGCCTTGTGCCCTGTACTCCGGCCGGCTGCATCCGTATGCTGGAATTAGCCGAGATTCCCATGGATGGCAGGAAGGCTGTAATCATCGGCCGCAGCAATATTGTTGGCAAGCCGATGCTGCATCTGCTCCTGGCCAAGAATGCTACTGTAACGATCTGTCACTCGCATACGCAGGATCTTGCCCAAATCACCAGAGAGGCAGATATCCTGGTTGCTGCTATCGGCAAACCAAAGTTCGTCACCGCGGATATGGTGAAACCGGGCGCTGCGGTCATCGATGTTGGCATCAACCGGATTGCTCCGAAGAAGCTGACCGGTGATGTAGATTTTGAGGCTGTAAAAGAAGTAGCCGGTGCTATCACACCCGTGCCGGGAGGTGTAGGACTCCTGACCGTGGCAATGCTGATGCAGAATGTGGTCCGGGCTGCTGAGATGCAGGCAGGAAAATAACACAGAGTAGCGCCTGTAAAGCGGGCTAAATGTGAAATATGGAGGAGAAGAAAGCCTATGAAAACCGATGTGGAGATCGCTCAGGAAGCAGCGATGCAGGATATCCGGAAAATCGCTGAGAAACTGGAAATCTCAGAAGATGAACTGGAACTTTACGGCAAGTATAAAGCAAAAGTGACACTTGAGGCCTGGGAGGCAGTAAAAGGCCGCCCTAATGGTAAGCTGGTCCTCGTGACCGCTATCAATCCGACTCCGGCTGGTGAGGGCAAGACGACCACCAGTGTTGGTCTTGCGGATGCCTTCCATGAGCAGGGGAAGAAAGTCGCAGTTGCCCTGCGTGAACCATCGCTCGGACCATGCTTTGGACTCAAAGGTGGCGCGGCGGGTGGCGGCTATGCCCAGGTGGTACCGATGGAAGATATCAATCTGCACTTCACTGGTGATTTCCATGCGATCACGACGGCGCACAATCTGCTCGCGGCGGTTCTTGACAATCATATTCAGCAGGGCAATGCCCTCGATATCGATGTGCGCCGGGTGGTCTGGAAACGCGTGCTGGACCTTAACGATCGTGCGCTGCGTCATGTCGTAATTGGTCTGGGCGGTAAGGCTCACGGCGTGCCGCGCGAGACGGGTTTTGATATCACCGTAGCTTCTGAAATGATGGCGATTCTCTGTCTGGCTGCGGATCTTGAGGATATGAAGAAACGACTGGGGAAGATCGTCGTAGCTTATACGCGCGATGGCCGTGCCGTCCATGCGGAGGAACTCCATGTTACAGGAGCACTGACGCTGCTCTTCAAAGATGCGATCAAACCAAATCTCGTGCAGACACTTGAGGGAACGCCGGCCTTCATCCATGGCGGTCCATTTGCCAATATTGCACATGGCTGCAACAGTGTCATGGCGACGAAATTCGCGCTCAAGTTTGCGGATTATGTTGTGACAGAGGCCGGTTTCGGTGCGGACCTTGGGGCAGAGAAATTCCTGGACATCAAATGCCGTTTTGCTGGTATTCATCCGGATGCGGTAGTCATTGTCGCGACGGTCCGTGCACTCAAGATGCATGGTGGTCTGGATAAGAAGGAACTTGACCATGTCGATATGACTGCGCTGGAGAAAGGTCTGACCAATCTCACGAAGCATATCGAGAACATACAGAAATTCGGTCTGCCGGCAGTTGTCGCCATCAACGCGTTCCCGACTGATACGAAGGAAGAACTGGACTTTGTGGAGCAGAAATGCAACGAACTGGGCGCTGAAGTCGCTTTGTCCGAGGTCTGGGCCAAGGGCGGAAAAGGTGGACTGAAACTCGCAGAAAAGGTGGAAGAAGCCTTCAATAAGCCCAATGATTTTCATTTCATATATGAGACAGAGCAGTCCATTCCCGAGAAAATCGGTGCGATTGCCCGCGAAATCTACGGTGCTGATGGCGTGGACTTCACGGCAGCGGCGAAAAAACAGCTGCGGGAAATTGAGGAGCTGGGCTTTGACAGGATGCCTGTGTGCATGGCAAAGACTCAGTACTCGCTGTCTGATGATGCGACGAAGCTTGGACGTCCGTCTGGTTTCCGTATCACAGTTCGTGAGCTGAGGGTATCTGCTGGTGCTGGATTCATCGTGGCACTGACGGGCAATATTCTCACGATGCCAGGCTTACCAAAACACCCGGCTGCTGAGAATATGGATATTGATAAGGACGGCAGAATCGTCGGCTTGTTCTGATTACCAGCAGAGCAGCTGGTGATGGTTTGCAGAAAGCGCATTGAGCAGTAAATACTCAATGCGCTTTATCATATCATTATTTATGCTTATGATATGATGATGTTTACTTGCAAAATCCATAAAAAGCCCTTACAATAGGATTTATGTAATTCATAATAAGGAAATCTGGAGGCAGCCTATGAAACGTGTATCGGTCGAACTTGTTCCGCGCGAAGAAGAAACGTTGCGAGATGAACTGACACTCTTACAGCAATATCAGGATCAAGTCGATGTTATCAACATTCCGGACCTTCTGCGTTTCGATTTGCGCAGCTGGCAGGGGGCGGTTGTTGCTCAGGATTACTTCCGAATGTCGATGCCGCATATCCGGGCTATGGATATTGATCTTGATCAGGAGCTGCCGATGAAAGAATATCTGCGGGCTCATGAGATTCAGGAAGTCCTGGTTATTCAGGGGGATCCGCCACAGCGCATGAATCATGCGGTGTACCCGACCGAGAGCACGGATGTTATCCGCAAATTCCGCGAAGAGATGCCGGAGATCAGGGTCTATGCGGGAATTGATCAGTATCGCAGCTCGATGCGCCACGAACTTTACCGTGTGCGTCGCAAGGTACAGGCAGGAGCCTGCGGTTTTTTTACGCAGCCATTCTTCGATAGCCGCTTCTTGGAGATGTATGCAGATATGCTTGCAGGGCTCGATATCTATTGGGGCGTATCGCCGGTCATGAATGCTGCCTCCAAAAGTTATTGGGAACGTAAAAATAATGTGATATTCCCGCAGTCATTCGAGCCGACGCTTGAGTGGAGCATTGCATTCTCGCGCCAGGTCATGGATTTGGCTGGCAAGCAGGATGCCAGTGTGTACCTTATGCCGATAAAAACCAATCTGGAAGAATATCTCCATGGCGTATTCGCCTGAGAGTTCAATATGTGTGTTCAGTGTTAGAGGGAGAGTGAAGCATGTTTAAGATTCTGAAGAAAGAGGAGCTTTCACCGAATGTCTTCTCCATGGATATCAAAGCACCGCGTGTAGCCAAAAAAGCACTGCCGGGGCAGTTCATTGTTCTGCGGGTAGATGAGAAAGGGGAGCGTATCCCTCTGACTATCGCAAACTACAATCAGGAAACGGGTGCTGTCAACCTGGTGTTCCAGGTCATTGGCGCATCGACGATGAAGCTGGCAGAACTCAACGAAGGGGATTCTATCGTGGACTTTGTCGGTCCGCTGGGGCAGCCATCGGAAATCAGGAAATTTGATGGTACGGTAGTGGTTGTCGGCGGCGGTATCGGCGTTGCACCGACCTTCCCGATTGCCCGCGCCATGAAGGAAGCGGGCAATAAGGTCATTGCCATTATGGGCGCAAAAACGGAAGATATCCTCATCATGGAGGACGAGATGAAGGCAGTCACCGATGAGATTCTTATCACGACAGATGATGGTTCGCGTGGCATCAAAGGCTTCGTTACCTATGCCGTGCAGGCGCTCGCCGATCGTGGTGAGAAGATTGCTCAGATTACGGCAATTGGTCCGGTCATCATGATGAAAAGTGTTGCCGACACTACGCGTGCGCTGGGCATTCATACGGTTGTCAGCCTTAATCCGATTATGGTTGATGGCACGGGGATGTGTGGCGGCTGCCGTGTAACGGTCGGTGACGAGACGAAATTTGCCTGTGTTGATGGGCCGGAATTTGATGGGCATCTGGTTGATTTTAAAGGGCTTATGAGTCGTCAGCGTATGTATCGTGACCTTGAGGCAGAGGAAAAAGATCATATCTGCCGCATCGGACTGGGAGGTAACAAATAATGGCTCTTTCTTTGAAAAAACATGATATGCCGGTACAGGACCCAAAGGTCCGGGCCAAAAATTTTGACGAAGTTGCGCTGGGCTATGATGAAGAGACGGCGGTAGCCGAGGCAGAACGCTGCCTGAACTGCAAGGTGCCGCAGTGCCGCAAGGGCTGTCCGGTATCTATTGACATTCCGGCGTTTATCAGCAAGATCAAAGTCCGCGATTTCGACGGGGCGATCGAAAAGATTAAGGAGTCCAATGCGCTGCCCGCGGTCTGCGGCCGTGTCTGCCCGCAGGAGAACCAGTGTGAGAAGGATTGCATTCTGGCCAAAAAAGGTGAAGCAGTCGGTATAGGCCGACTGGAGCGTTTTGCTGCGGATACTTATATGGCGAAGGATAAAGAAGTGAAACCGATTCAGTTCGCTGATGATGCGCAGAAGGTAGCGGTTATTGGCTCGGGGCCGTCTGGCCTGTCCTGTGCCGGCGATTTGGCGAAACGTGGTTACAAGGTCACTGTGTTTGAGGCACTGCACAAAGCAGGCGGTGTATTGTCGTACGGTATTCCGGAGTTCCGTCTGCCGAAGGATAAGGTTGTAAAAAAAGAGATCGATAATATCGAAAAGCTTGGCGTGAAGTTTGAGCTCGACGCGGTTGCCGGTCGTTTGTTCACGGTTGATGAGCTCATGGAGGAAGAAGGCTTTGATGCAGTGTTCCTTGGAACGGGTGCTGGTCTGCCGCGTTTTCAGGGGATACCGGGCGAGAGTCTTAATGGCGTTTATTCTGCCAATGAGTTCCTGACCCGGTGCAATCTTATGAAGGCATACAAGTTCCCAGAATATGCGACGCCAATCAAGGTCGGCCGCAATGTGGCCGTCATTGGTGGTGGTAATGTAGCCATGGATGCTGCCCGTACGGCGCTTCGTCTTGGGGCAGAGCATGTCTATATTGTCTATCGCCGCAGTGAAGAGGAACTGCCGGCCCGCAAAGAAGAAGTCGGGCATGCTAAAGAAGAGGGCATTGACTTTAAGCTGCTGAATAATCCGGTTGCGATTCTTGGCGATGAGAACGACTGGGTTAAAGCCATGACCTGTATCCGTATGGAACTGGGGGAACCGGACGCGTCGGGGCGTCGTCGTCCGATTCCGGTCGAGGGCTCTGAGTTCGAGCTGGCGGTTGATACCGTCATTGTATCCATCGGTACAGGCCCAAATCCGATTATCGCTCATACGACGCCGGGCCTTGACACGACAAAGCGCGGCAATATCGTAGCGGATGAGGAATCCTGTGCGACCTCGAAGCCGGGGGTGTTCGCTGGTGGCGATATCGTTACCGGTGCAGCGACAGTTATCCTGGCGATGGGGGCTGGCCGCAAGGCTGCAGAGGCTATTGATGCCTATCTGCAGAACAAGAACCATTAATGATCAATCAACCTGCTGAATAGAGATCTGGTGAATCCGCCTCAGTTATGTTTTGTGTGCTGGGGCGGATTTATCCGTCTCCAGGTGTATTTGGCAGATCGATATAGGAAGAAGGAAATAAGTCACTATGATGAACTTTGCTGCCATAGATTTTGAGACAGCAACGGCTGCCAGGAATTCTGCCTGCAGTGTAGCCGTAGTGGAAGTAAGGGACGGGCAGCTGTACGACTCTTACTACACCTTGATCCAGCCACCGGCGAACCAGTATAACTGGTTTAATACCAGGATACATGGGATTACCCGGGAAGATACCGCTAATGTGCCCGGATTTGCTGGCATATGGGCCGAACTCCGGGCGCATCTGGAGGGGCGGATTGTGGTGGCCCATAATAGCAGTTTCGATATGAGTGTGCTGCGGGCCTGCCTTACAGAATCGGGCCTGCCTGCGCCGATGTTCTCGTATTGTGATACGGTGAAGATTTCGCAGAAAGTCTGGCCGGAACTGGAAAATCACAAGCTTGACACCGTTGGCAGTTTTCTGCATATTGATTTCAATCATCATAATGCGTTGGATGATGCGCGGACGTGCGCTGCGATTCCCATCTACGCAGGGGCAGAACTGGCCGTGGACAGCCTGGAGAGGCTGACCCGGCAGCTTGGTGTGACCGTGCGCCCCTTTGGGGCCGGAAAGGGATATAGAAGATGATATTGGTAAGTGCCTGCCTGTTGGGGCATAAGGTTAAATTCAACGGGAATGCAAATACGCATGAACTGCTGCTCAAATACAACGAGCGGGGCCGGTTCATTGCCGTCTGTCCGGAGTGCTTTGCCATGCTGCCAGTGCCACGACCAGCGATAGAAATTCATAATGGTACTGGTAAGAAGATCCTGGCGGGAAAGGCTCAGGCATTTGACCAGAACGGGATGGATACCACCAAATACCTGATTACTGGCGCAGATAAGGCACTCAAAATTGCGCAGGCGTATCAGGCAAAAGCAGCTATTCTCAAGGAGGGCAGTCCGTCCTGTGGCGTTAAGAAGATCCATTGTGGTAATTTTGACGGCAAAAAGATGAAGGGACAGGGGGTAACCGCAGCCCTGCTCATGAAAAATGGCATTACCGTTTATTCTGAAAAGGATATGACAGTCGGGCGCCTTGAGGAACTTATTGCTGAGGATATCAAAAGGGATCGGCATTAAGGCACAGCTGGAGTTTGTAAAATAATTCTGGTTATTATGAATTGTAAAATAAAGTGGCACAAAGTTTCCCGGTCTGAATAGCAAAAAACACCAGCGATTCTTTGTGACACATGTAATATATATTGTCTATTTTAAAGACTTTGGGAAATTTTTCAAGGAAAATTTTCATCAAGTGTTCTAAAAGGGCAGGCTTTCATCAAAATTATCGTCAAGAATTGGTGTTTATAAGATGCCGGGCATATCATGCTGACGTCCCAGATATTTGCTGTCTGGATGGCTGCAATCATGAGGAAAGCGGCGAAGACGGAAGGGAGAAATCACGGTTTTTATACAAGGCGGACGGAGATGTAAACAACAGGTTTTTGTATACATACAATAGATGATTGACAAGAGACATTCTTGCCCTTATAATAGGAGCATATCCAGGGGAGCAACGGAGCTCATGATTCAGTGCATTGGCACGGATTGTGAGCTCCGTTTCGTTTTTCCTGGGTGTAGATTTTCTCTAGAGAATGCCGCTGTTGGGATGATAGATGATTCAAGAAGAAAGCGAAGTGTAACTATGAGAATGTGGAAGAAACTGCTGGGGATTTCCCTTCTGGCTTCGAGCCTGCTGGTTACGGGCTGCGGCGGCGACAGTGCCATGAGCGGCAGTACGAGCAATGCGTCAGGCGATACCGTGAAAGTCGGTTTGCTGCACTCCCTGAGCGGCACGATGGCCATCAGTGAGACGTCGGTGCGCGATGCTGAAAAACTCGCCATCCAGGAGATCAACGACCAGGGCGGCGTGCTAGGGAAGAAGATTGAGATCGTCGAAGAGGACGGTGCTTCAGACCCGCAGATCTTTTCCGAGAAAGCCAAGAAGCTCCTGATGAACGATAAGGTCGCAACGATCTTCGGCTGCTGGACGAGTGCTTCGCGCAAGGCCGTTAAGCCGGTCGTTGAAAGTTCGAATGGCCTGCTCTGGTATCCGACGCAGTATGAAGGTATGGAGCAGTCGAAAAACATCATGTACATGGGGGCTGCTCCGAATCAGCAGATTGTGCCGGCTATCGAGTACCTGCTGAAGAACGGCAAGAAAAAGATGTTCCTCGTCGGCAGCGACTATGTATTTCCGCAGACAGCCAACCGCATCATCAAGGCGCAGCTCGCCGCACAGGGCGGTGAAGTCATCGGCGAGGAGTACACACCGATGGGCTACACCGATTACGCGACGATCATCAGCAAGATCAAGGCCGCTAAACCCGATGTCATCGTCAACACGCTGAATGGTGACTCCAACGTAGCGTTCTTCAAACAGCTGAAAGACGCCGGTGTGACGGCGGAGGCCTGCCCGGTCATGTCGTTCTCGATTGCCGAAGAAGAGATCAAGGGCATCGGTGCTGAAAACATCGCTGGTGATCTCGTCTCGTGGGACTACTACCAGACGACCAAAACGCCGGCCAACGAGAAGTTCGTCGCTGCCTACAAGAAGGCGTATGGCGAAGACCGTGTCACGGATGACCCGATTGAAGCCGCTTACGATGCTGTTTATCTCTGGAAGGCAGCTGTTGAGAAGGCTGGCAGCTTCGATGTTGATAAGGTCCGCGCGGCTGCCGGCGGCATCAGCTTCGATGCTCCGGAAGGCACGGTTAAGATCGATGGCGACAACCAGCATCTGTATAAATACGTGCGCATCGGCAAGGTCAACAGCAAAGGGCTCATCGACGAGCTCTTTGCAACAGACCCGATCAAGCCGGACCCATTTCTCAAGACGTATGACTGGGCCAAAGGCCTGAGCGCAGAAGCGCAGTAAAGCGTTTGACGTAGAGGATGTGCAGGAGATGCGAGGCAGCAGCAGCGCATATCCTGCACTTATTTATGAAAAAGAGAGGCATTTATGGATATTCTTACCATCTTATTCAATGGCCTGAGTCTTTCGTCTATCTTGTTGCTAGCAGCACTGGGGTTGGCCATCACGTTCGGCCTTATGGGTATTATTAATATGGCGCACGGGGAATTCATCATGGTCGGTGCTTATACGACATATGTCGTGCAGGGACTCCTGATGCCCATCCTCGGTGACGGTTATTTCTTTGTTTCCATCGTGCTCGCCTTCCTCGTGGCAGCTGTCTTTGGTATGGTATTGGAGGTTGTCGTCATCCGGCGCCTGTACGGACGCCCCACGGACAGCCTGCTCGCGACCTGGGGAGTCAGTCTCATCCTGCAGCAGATGGCGCGCAGCATCTTCGGCGCGCCAAACGTCAATGTCGTAGCGCCGGCGTTTCTCGGCGGCAGCATCTCTCTCTTGGGTGTTTCGATGTCCTACAAACGACTCTTCATCCTGGCGCTGGTGCTGGCCTGCCTCGTCGGCGTCTGGACGTTTCTGTATCATACGGACTTCGGCCGCAAGATGCGCGCCTGCATCCAGAACCGCGACATGGCGCAGTGCCTCGGCATCCGCTCGAAGCGCATCGACTGCTTGACGTTTGCGCTCGGCAGCGGTCTTGCGGGGATTGCGGGCTGCGCCCTGACGCTGCTCGGCTCCATCGGCCCGACGCTTGGGCAGAACTACATCGTCGACACGTTTATGGTCGTCGTGCTCGGCGGCGTGGGCAAACTCATCGGCTGTATCTCGGGTGCACTGATCATCGGCGTGGCCGGTACCGTTTTCGAGTTCGGCAGCACGGCTTCGATTGCAAAAGCCGCAGTACTGTTCCTCGTCATCCTGTTCCTGCAGAAAAAGCCGCAGGGGCTCTTTGCCCTGCGCAGCCGTTCCCTCGAGGATTGAGAAAGGAGGTCCTGTACTTTGGGCATCAAATATTGGTTCTGGGACAAGAAAAATCTTGTCTTCATCCTATTGGTTCTGGCACTCGTCACCATGCCGTTCGTGCTGACGCTCTTCCGCCTGACACTGCTCGGCAAATTCCTCTGCTATGCGATTGTGGCGCTCGGCATCGACCTCATCTGGGGCTATACGGGCATCCTGAGCCTTGGTCACGGCGTCTTCTTCGGTCTGGGCGCCTATGCGATGGCCATGCACCTGAAGCTTGTGGCCAGCGACAGTTCGTTGCCGGAATTCATGGTGACGGGCGGCCTGACGCAGCTGCCGGCTTTCTGGAAGCCGTTCGCATCCGCACCGTTCGCCTTCTTTGCCGTCATCGCACTGCCGCTGCTCTTGGCGCTCATCGTGGGCTTTTCCACGTTCAAGAACCGCATCAAAGGCGTTTACTTTTCGATTCTTTCGCAGGCACTTGCCTGGGCATTCGTGACGATCTTTGTCGGCATGCAGGCCTATACGGGCGGTAGCAATGGCATCACGGGTTTCACGACGCTCTTTGGCATCCAGCTCCAGAATCCGATGAACCTCGTTTCCTTCTATTATGTTGCCGTCGCTCTGCTTGTCGTGACGTATGTTTTCTGCACCTGGCTCATGAGCCGCGGCATCGGCAAGATCCTCATTGCCATCCGCGATGGTGAGAACCGCACATATTTCACGGGATATGATTCGAGTCGGTATAAGACCTTCATCTATTGCATTTCCGCCGTCATCACAGGCATTGCCGGTGCAATGTACGTGCTTTTCGCCGGCATGATCTCGCCGAAGGAACTCGATATTGCCTTTTCGGTGGAGATGGTCATCTGGGTGGCTGTCGGCGGCCGCGGGACGCTCATCGGTGCTGTCATCGGTGCGCTGCTCGTCAATGCGATGAAGACGGGCATCAGCGAGACGGCTCCTGACATGTGGCTGTACTTCATCGGCCTGCTCTTTGTCCTCGTTGTGCTCTTCATGCCGAAGGGGCTCGTGGGAGTCTGTTCCGCTCTGTACGCTAAGGTGCGTCCGTATCTGCCTGGCATGCCTGCGTTTTTCGGCGGCAGACGCCGCGCCTGCAAGAGAAAGGAGATGGCATCATGATGCTTCATTCTGACAGCAAAGAGAGCGCCCCGGATGCACTTTTGAGCCTCAGGCATATATCTGTTGAATTCGACGGCTTCAAGGCCGTCAATGATGTGACGACTTCTATCGCCCCACATGAGATCCACTTCTTCATCGGGCCGAATGGAGCAGGGAAGACAACTTTGCTCGATGTTATCTGCGGCAAGACGAAGCCCTCTGCCGGTGAAGTCGATTACGCTGGTGTTGGCAACATCCTGAAGCTCAAGGAATTCGAGATCGTCAAGAAGGGCATCTGCCGTAAATTTCAGGTGCCATCGACCTTTGTCAACCTCAGTGTTTACGACAATATGCGCATTGCACTGAACCATGACAAGAGCGTGTTCGGCTCGTTCTTCATGCGCAAGCGCTACCTCGATACGCGCAAGATCTACGAGGTGCTGAACCTTGTCGGCCTCGACAAGAAGAGCAAGGAGCGCGCGAAATCGCTGTCCCACGGTGAGAAGCAGTGGCTTGAGATCGCGATGCTGCTCGTCGAAGAACCAAAACTCCTGCTGCTCGATGAGCCAGTGGCTGGCATGGGGCAGGCAGAGACCGAGAAGACAGCACGCATCCTTGAGGAAGTCAAAGACCGCTGCGCTGTCGCAGTCGTTGAACATGATATGAACTTTGTTAAGAGTATTGCCGACGATGTGACGGTCATGCATGAGGGTGCCATTTTGACGGAAGGGACAGCAAACGAGGTCATGCAGAACAAGAAAGTCCAGGAAGTCTACCTGGGACGGGGGGAGGAGCAGCATGCTTGAGATCAAAGGACTTACTGCATATTACGGGGAGAGTGAGATCCTCCACAACATCAACCTTTCAGTGCCAGACGGCAAGATTATCGCTCTCGTCGGACGCAATGGCGTGGGGAAGACGACGACGCTCAAGAGCATCATGGGACTCGTCAAAACGCCGGCGGGCAGCATTGAGCTTTCCGGCGAAGAACTCCAGAAGAAGCCGCCGTACGAGCGTGCGCGCTGCGGAATCGGCTATGTGCCGCAGGGCCGCGATATCTTTCCGCAGATGACGGTTGACGAGAACCTGAGGCTGGGGCTTGAAGTCTGTGGCGGGAAAAAACAGGATCCGTCGGAAATCTTCCGCCTCTTTCCTATTGTCGAGAAATTCCTGCCGCGCAAGGGCGGTGATTTGTCTGGCGGACAGCAGCAGCAATTGGCCATCGCCCGCGCGCTCATCGCACATCCCAAACTTCTGCTGCTCGATGAGCCGACAGAGGGCATTCAGCCGTCTGTCATCCAGGAAATCGGTTATGCTATCCGCACCATCAACAAGGAGACGGGCCTTTCTATCCTGCTCGTTGAACAGTATCTCGACTTTGCACTCGAGCTGGCCGATGAATGCTATGTGATGGACAAGGGACAGATTGTCCTGCATGTTGCGGCAGGAGAGGTGAAGAAAGATGAGATTCAGCAGCATATGCTGGCATCTTGAAGAATGTGTATAGTAAATAAGGGAAAGGAGCTGATGACACGATGCGATTGACGCCGCAGGATATGGAAAAGCTCATGCTGCACTACGCCGGCAAGCTGGCCGAAGAGCGGAAGGCAAGAGGCCTTAAGCTCAATCACCCGGAAGCCGTGGCCTATATTAGTATGGAGCTTATGGAGATGGCCCGTGACGGACATACGGTCACGGAGCTCATGGCGAAGGGACGGGAAATCA
The DNA here is from genome assembly GCA_018052705.1 of Selenomonas sp. Taxonomy (GTDB): domain Bacteria; phylum Bacillota; class Negativicutes; order Selenomonadales; family Selenomonadaceae; genus Selenomonas_A. The sequence continues at coordinate 88,358 of JAGPMW010000002.1, forward strand.
TCACGCGCGAAGACGTCATGGAGGGCGTACCAGAGATGATCCCTTCCGTACAAATTGAGGCGACGTTCCCTGATGGAACGAAGCTCGTGACCGTACATGAGCCAATCCAATGAGCGGCCCCAGATGAATGGAGAAAGAAGGTCAACGTATGATACCAGGTGAATTCATCCTGAAGGAAGGAGACATCATCCTCAATGAAGGGCGGAATACGCGGGAACTCGTCGTTACGAATCTCGGCGACCGTCCCGTGCAGGTCGGCGCGCATTACCATTTCTTTGAAGTGAACCGCTGCCTGAGTTTTTCGCGCTGGGAAGCGTTCGGCATGCGCCTCGATATCCCGTCCGGCACTTCGGTGCGCTTTGAGCCGGGCGAGCAGAAGACGGTCCAGCTCGTCGAGCTTCGCGGCAGGAACCGCTGCTTTGGCTTCAACGGCCTGACAATGGGGCCGGCCGGTGCCATGGAGCGCGACACGGCCCTGCGCTGCGCAAGAGAGCGCGGCTTTGCCGGAGCGGCGGAGCCAGATCAGGAAGCGAAGGAGGGAGACGCCTGATGAGTTACAAGATCAGCCGTGAGAAATATGCAGCGATGTACGGGCCGACGACAGGCGATAAGGTGCGCCTGGCCGATACCGACTTGATGCTCGAGATTGAGAAGGATTACACGCGCTACGGCGATGAAGCAAAATTCGGCGGCGGCAAGACGCTGCGCGACGGCATGGGACAGGCCTCAGAAGTCACGAGCGCCGGCGGGGCACTTGACCTCGTGCTGACGAATGCCATTGTCATGGACCCGGTGCAGGGCATCGTCAAGGCCGATATCGGCATCAAGGACGGGCGCATCGTCGGCATCGGCAAGGCGGGCAACCCCGACATCATGGAGGGCGTGACGCCAGGGCTTACGGTCGGCGCCTCGACGGAGGCGCTGGCGGCAGAGGGGCTCATCGTGACGCCGGGCGGCCTCGATACGCACATCCACTTCATCAGTCCGCAGCAGATCGAGACGGCGCTCTACAGCGGCATCACGACGATGATCGGCGGTGGCACGGGCCCGGCCGACGGCACGAATGCCACGACCTGCACGCCGGGCCCCTGGAATCTCCGGGAGATGCTGCGGGCGGCCGATGCCTACCCGATGAATCTCGGCTTCCTCGGCAAGGGAAATTGTTCGAGCCTGCCGCCGCTCGCTGAGCAGATTGAAGCGGGGGCGATGGGCCTCAAGATCCACGAGGACTGGGGGGCGACGCCTGCCGTCATCGACGCCTGCTTGACGGTCTCGGATACCTACGATGTCCAGACGGCCATCCACACGGATACGCTCAATGAGGCAGGCTGCGTCGAGGATACACTCGCGGCCATCGGCGGCCGGACCATTCACACGTATCACACGGAAGGCGCTGGCGGCGGCCATGCGCCCGACATCATCCGGGCGGCAGGCTATGAGAACATCCTGCCTTCGTCGACGAATCCGACCATGCCGTTCACCAAGAATACGCTCGACGAGCACCTCGACATGCTGATGGTCTGCCACCATCTCGACAGCCGCATCCCCGAGGATGTCGCCTTTGCCGACTCACGCATCCGTCCCGAGACGATTGCCGCAGAAGATGTCCTGCACGACATGGGCATCTTCTCGATGATGAGCTCCGACTCGCAGGCCATGGGCCGCGTCGGCGAGGTCATTGTGCGCACGTGGCAGACAGCCGACAAGATGAAGAAGGAACGCGGCCGCCTGCCCGAAGAGTCGGGCGAGAACGACAACTTCCGCATCCTGCGCTATCTGTCGAAATACACCATCAACCCAGCCATCACGCATGGGCTCGCGGCAGAGGTCGGCTCCATCGAGAAGGGCAAATTGGCGGACCTCGTGCTCTGGCATCCGGCTTTCTTTGGTGTTCGTCCGGAGCTCATCATTAAGGGCGGCTTCATCATCGCCTCGAAGATGGGCGATCCCAATGCCTCCATCCCGACACCGGAGCCTGTATTCTATCGGCCCATGTTCGGTGCGGCAGCCGGTGCACGCTATGACACCTGCATCACCTTCGTGTCGAAAGCGGCGTATGATGGCAATATCAAGGAGAAGTTGGGCCTCATGAAGCAGGTGTACCCTGTCTCACATTGCCGGGATATCACGAAGAAGGACATGTATTTCAACGACAAGACGCCGAAGATCACGGTGAATCCAGAGACGTATGAAGTGCGCGTCGATGGCATGAAGATCACGAGCCAGCCGGCAGAGCGGCTGCCGCTGGCGCAGCTCTACCACCTGTTCTGATGCTCTGGATGCACGATGACAAGATAAGGGGAGATACTATGATTCTCACACATGTATGCGGCAGGCTGTCGGATGCAGCATATACCAGGAAGACGGTCGATCCGCTGCAGCTCGACTATGCGGATGCGCAGAAGCATCTATTGCGCCGGACGACGCGCGGCGGGCGCGACATTGCCCTGCGCTTCGCGCCGGAAGCCCAGCTGCGCGGCCTGCACGACGGCGATGTCCTGCTCGAGGACGGGGACACGGTCGTAGCAGTCGAGATCCTGCCGGTGATGGCTCTCGTGGCACATCCGGAGGGCGTAGCGGATGTCGCACAGCTTTGCTATGAGATCGGCAACCGCCATGCACCGCTCTACGAGCTGACGGACTCCGAGGGGAGACTGTCCTTTGCCGTCCTTTACGATGCGGCGATGGAAGATCTTTTCGGGAAACTGCAAGTACCATACGACAAGGAAGAGGTCAAGCTTGAGGAACGCTGCCGGATGAAGCTCCTGTCCGGCACGCATCATCATCACGCTGTGCATCATGTGGCCACAGCAGAAGGGGATAGCAGCTATGCCTGAAGCAGTCGCACCTTTGCAGGAAGAAGCATTGTTCCTCCTGCTGGAGCTCAACGATGCGCTGTTCCCCATCGGGGCGTATGCGCATTCTTACGGGCTCGAGACGTATGTGCAGCAGGGCGCCGTGTACGATGCGGCGACAGCGGGCAAATGGCTGCAGGCGTATTTTTCTGGCAGCTTCCTTTACGGCGAACTCTTGGCTGCCCGTTTGGCGTATGAGGCTTTTTGCAGGCAGGATGGTATAGACGCGCTGCTGGCCTTGGAGGAAGAAGTTCGTGCCGCGCGCGTGCCGCGCGAACCGCGCGAGGCCCTGCAGAAGCTCGCGCGGCGCCTCGCGAAAAACGTCACGAAGATTGACCTGCCCTTTGCGGCCCGCTTTGGCGAATACGTGGAGGCCGCGCAGCAATCGTGCTCGCACCCGGTCTGTTATGGCGCGCTCGCGGCGGCGCTGCGGCTGCCAGAGCGCGAGGCCCTGCAGCATTATCTCTACGCACAACTCTCCGCCTTGACGAATACCTGTGTCAAGCTCATCCCGCTGTCGCAGACGGATGGCGCGCGTATTGTCGCATCGTTCCGCAAACATTACAGTGCGTATATTGACAGGGCCATGGCAGCCAATGCAGATGATCTCTGCCTTTCCTCACCGGGACTGGATATCCGCGCGATGCAGCATGAAGTTCTCTATTCCCGCCTCTATATGTCCTGAGACAAAAATAAGCAAGTAAGCACGCAAGAAAGAAGGTTTCCTATGTCCTATGTGAAAATCGGCGTGGCCGGGCCGGTCGGCTCCGGCAAGACAGCCCTCATCGAAGCACTGACGCGCGAGCTATGCCCGCATTACAGCATCTGTGTCGTCACGAATGATATCTATACGAAGGAGGACGCCGAATTCCTCGTCAAGCACTCCGCCATGCCGAAGGAGCGCATCCTCGGCGTCGAGACGGGCGGCTGTCCCCATACGGCCATCCGCGAGGATGCCTCCATGAATCTCGAGGCTGTAGAGGAACTGACGGAGCGCTTCCCCGACACGCAGATCGTCTTCATCGAGAGCGGCGGCGACAATCTCTCCGCCACCTTCAGCCCGGAGCTGGCGGATGCCACGATCTTTGTCATCGACGTATCGGAGGGCGACAAGATTCCGCGCAAGGGCGGCCCGGGCATCACGCGCTCGGATCTGCTCGTCATCAATAAGAAGGACCTGGCCCCCTATGTCGGCGCGGATCTCGGCGTTATGGAGCGGGATTCCAAGAAGATGCGCGGGACGAGGCCGTTCCTGTTCACGAACCTCATGAAGAAGGAAGGCGTGCCAGCGATTATCGACTGGATCCGTCACGATGTCCTGCTCGAAGATGCAGATGACGTGAAGTCCTCCGAGGGGGAGGGAAAATGACACAGTCCAATCCGTTTGGCCGGACATCGGAGCTCTCCTTGGTGCTGGCGCCGGGCAAGATCCGGCATCTCGCCTTCACGGCTCCGTTCAAGGTTCTGCATCCCTTTCATCAGGGGGACTTTCTGCAGATCATGGTCGTTAAGGTGTCGGCTGGCCTCATGGCAGGGGACAGGCAGTCCATCAATATTGTCCTGGAACCCGGCACAAAAGCCGAGTTCCTCTCCCAGTCGTATGAGAAGATCCATCAGATGGAGGAGGGCGAAGCCAGCCGAGAGGGCGAGGTCACGGTCGGTTCTGATGCTACCTTGCTCTATACGCCGCTGCCAGTCCTTCCCTTTGCGGATTCTGCTTTCCGCAGTACATTTTGCATCAATCTGGCGGATGGGACGAGCCGCCTGTTTTACTCGGATATCCTGGCCTGCGGACGCGCCGCCCGCGGCGAGCGCTTTGCCTATCGCCTCTACCGTTCCCGCGTGCGCATCACATCAGGCGGTACGCTGCTCTATGCCGACAACTTCCGCTTCTCTCCGCGGGAGGAGGGCATGGACTATGAGAGCTTCACCCAATATGAAGGTTATACGCATCTTGGCAATTACGTCCTCTGCCACTTTGCTGTGACAGAAGACGAATTGCGCACCTGCCTCAAGCCGGTATTCGACGGATACGACGGTCAGGCGGGGCTGACTCGCTTCGGTGACAACAACCTCTGCCTCAAGATCCTCGCGAACGGTAGCGAGCTTCTTGTCGCCGTCCAAGATGCCATCAAATCGCTTTTGAAGCGGCATGGGGCCGAGAGGCGCAGTGAAGTGAAATAAAAACTCCCTGCATCGTTTCAGAGCGATGCAGGGAGTTTTTTTGTTTTAGAAGATGCCGAGCATGTGCCAGTAGGTCTGAGCGAAAAAGAGCATCAACAGGTAGCCGATGATGGTGAGGGGCAGGCCGATCTTGATGCAGTCCTTGGCCGAGAATGTCTCGGTCGAGAAGGCGAGGATGCTCTGCGGCGAGTTAACCGGCAGGATGAAGCCGAAGCTCACGACGAACTGCAGGACCATGGTGATGCCGACGATGTTCAGCGCATCGTTGCCGAGTCCCTGCAGAACGGCAATCATGATCGGGATCATGGAGGAAGCGACGGCCGTTGCACTCGCAAAGCCAAGGTGTACGACAATGAGGAACAAGGCGAGGATGGCAAAGACCATAAAGACGCTCAGGCTGGTCAGCCCGAAGACGTCCATGAGCTGGTTGGCGAGCCAGGCGGCGGCCTTCGTCGAGAGCAGGGCGCTGCCCATGCTGATGCCGACGCCGAAGAGGATCAGCGTGCCCCAGGAGATGCGCGTCTGCGCTTCCTTCCAGTTCATGATGCCGATACCCGGCAGCAGCATAAGCGTGACGGCGATGACCGTCGACGTCGTCGTGTCGAGCGGATGCAGCGTCTTCTCGGTCACCCAGAGGAACAGCAGCGCAAGCGAGATGATCATGAGTTTTTTCTCTGATGGCTTCATGGGGCCAAGGGCTGCGCGCTCTTGGCGGACCGTCTCGTCGCCGCCCGACACTTCCATCGTCTCTGGCGGCAGCATCTTGAGGCAGACGAAGTAGAGGATGACAGACATGATGACGGCATAGGGTGCCGCCGCGAGGAACCACTCGGACCACGAGATTGTCGCGCCGAGCTGCTTTTCAATGAAGCCGAGCGCGACCATGTTCTGGGCGGCCGCCGTCTTGATACCGATGTTCCAGATGCTGGCTGCCTGGATGGTCGCAACCATGAGCAGGGCGGCGAAGCGGCTGTCCTTCTTCATCTTAAAGGCCGAGATGATGCCGAGGACAATCGGTACGATGCAGCCGACGCGCGCCGTGGTGCTCGGCACGAAGAATGCGAGGATGAAACCAACGAAGATCATGCCGGCGAGGATCCGGTTCGTCTTCGCGCCGACCTTCGAGAGGATGAAGAGCGCGATGCGCCGGTCAAGTCCTGTATGCATCATCGCTGCTGCGAGGAAGAGCGCCGCGCCGACGAGCACCGTGCCGTTGCTCGTGATACCGCCGAACGACATGCCGACGGCTTTTGAAGTACCCAGCAGCTTTGCCGGATCCTGCGGATTCGGACTCATGCCGAGACACAGAATCATCAGTGTCGCGATGATGGCCGCACTGACCGGGTAGCTCACGGCTTCCGTGATCCAGACGATGATGGCGAAGATCAGGATGCCCAGCATGCGATGGCCGGCCGTCGTCAGATCCGTCGGCGTCGGCAACAGGAAGATGACGAGCATCGCCAGGACCGCGAAGAGCAGGCCGTATTTCTTGGAAAAAGGAACCGTACTTTTTTCATTCGACATGATATTCACCCCCATATAATACAGTAATACAAAATATTCCTTATAGTTCTACTATTCATCACGGCAAAGAAGATTCCTTCTTGAAATCAGAAAAAGTATTGTATATTTTCTGGTACAGGGGTAGGTGTCTGCGGTGTATTTCCTTTTTGCAGCATACCTGTTATGATAGTGGTGCTGTAGGATGGATTAATGAGCTTGATTGGAGGAAGAGCATGCACGATATCTGGAATCCCTGGCATGGCTGTGTGCGCGTCAGCCCGGGCTGTGCCAATTGTTATATGTACTTCCTATAATTCTGGTTATCAAAAAAAATGCTTGCATTATTTTTGATGATACCGTATAATAGCATTTGTCGGTGCATGTGCACCAAGCTATTCCTCGATAGCTCAGCCGGTAGAGCACCTGACTGTTAATCAGGCTGTCGCAGGTTCGAATCCTGCTCGAGGAGCCAGATGGCGCGTTGGTCAAGCGGTTAAGACACCGCCCTTTCACGGCGGCTTCATGGGTTCGAATCCCATACGCGTCACCATTTTTTATCCGGGCGATTAGCTCAGCTGGGAGAGCGCCTGCCTTACAAGCAGGATGTCAGCAGTTCGATCCTGTTATCGCCCACCAATCGAATATCAAGCTGCCGAAAGGCAGCTTTTTTTGCTACATAATTCCAGAAAATGAGCCTGAAAGCTGAAGTAGATTGGATTAGGCATACGTGGCTGCGTGTGGATTTATGTCTGCTTGCAGTCCGGGATACAGCAGTACTCAGAAGATGGTTTTATTACCTAGCATCAGGAGGGACAGATATGAATACAGAGGAGCGCCGGCTGCAGCTGCTTAGCCGGCTGCAGCAGGCCGGGCAGCCGTTGACAGGGACTAAGTTGTCGCGGGAATTTGCAGTCAGCCGCCAGATTATTGTGGGGGATATCAGTATCCTGCGGGCGGCGGGGAATCAGATTTTTGCTACACCACGCGGTTATGTACTGCCCAAGGATATGTCCGGAAGCAGTCAGATGGCAACGCTCGTCTGCCGTCATGATACTGCGGGGATGGAAGGCGAGCTTACGGCGATTATCGACAACGGCGGGGCCGTACTGGATGTTCTCGTCGAGCATCCGGTTTACGGTCCAATCCGTGGTGATCTCTTGCTTGAGAGCCGGCGGGATATCAAGGCCTTTCTGACCAAGATGCGGAAATGCCGGGCTAATCCATTGCTTGTGGTGACCGGAGGGGTCCATCTGCATACGGTTCGTGTACCGGATGCAGATACATTGACGGCAATCCGTGAGGAACTCCGTGAGCAGGGCATACTCGTAGAAGCATGACCAGCGGGAGCGGTCAGCTGAGAGTCGTTGCGTGGCAATTCGCTTCGTAGTATAATAGTTCCGTACAGTCTAAATGTAAGGAAGGCTATATTTTGGAAGAATTATTGAAAAAAATGCATAGCTGGATGACTGCTTATATGAATCGCTTCAATACGGATGATGAAGTGGTTATGCAGGGAATCCGCATCAAGCAGATTCACACTGGGTATGTCACTGGAATTGCCCGTCAGCTGGCCCGGCATTTGCAGCTTAGTCCGCACGACATACAGCTGGCAGAGATTATGGGGCTGTTTCATGATGTCGGACGTTTTCGCCAGTACAGCATCTACAAGACATTCAATGATGCTCAGTCGGAGGATCATGCTGATCTGGGCTTGAAGGTGTTGGCGGAAGAAATGCCATATCTGCAGGATTTATCGGATGAGGATGCCCAGCTGGTGCGATTTGCCATCCAGAATCATAATAAGAAGGAAATCGCGGCGACGGAGGATCGGCGCCAGCTGCTGTTTGCCCGTCTGCTGCGTGATGCCGATAAGCTCGATATCTATCGGGTCCTGTCGCCGTACCTGTCGCCGGAAGGAGCAGACAAGGCGCCGAAATTCATTAAGTCCGATGCCAGCCAGCTGGTAAGTCCCGATTTTGTAGAGGCCTTTGCAGCCGGGAAGCAGGCAGATTATAAGAAACTGCGGACACATGGCGACCGTAAGCTGATCCGGCTGATGTGGGTCTATGATATCAATTACAGCTGGACTCTCCGCAAGATGGTAGAACGGGGTTATATTGACCTCATCATAAGATATCTGCCGGAGCAGGCGGGGCTGGAACCAGGCCTGCAGCGTCTTAGAAGCTATATTGAGCAGAAGTGTGCGGCCGAAGACCGCGTAGAGTTATAAAGGAGAGGATCACATGGCAGAATATACGACGATTGCTTCGAATTTTGTTCAGAATGCGATTGAAGAAGACCAGAAGAACGGAAAGTATACGGAAGGCATCCATACCCGGTTTCCGCCTGAGCCGAATGGTTATCTCCATATTGGGCATGCCAAGTCTATTTGCCTGAATTTTGGTTTGGCCGAGTACAACCATGGTCTGTGCAATCTGCGTTTCGATGATACAAATCCGACGAAAGAGGACACAGAATATGTTGATTCGATTCAGGCGGATATCCGCTGGCTGGGCTTTTCCTGGCAGAATCGCATGTATTATGCTTCTGATTATTTTGATAAACTCTATGCGTATGCTGTGGAACTCATCAAGAAAGGGCTGGCCTATGTCGATGACCTGACGGCTGATGAGATAAAAGCTTATCGTGGCACGCTGACAGAACCCGGCAAAGAAAGCCCGTATCGTAATCGCAGCGTGGAGGAAAACCTTGATTTGTTTGCGCGCATGAAGGCAGGCGAATTCGGCGACGGAGAGAAGGTATTGCGCGCGAAGATCAATATGGCTGCTCCTAATATGGTCATGCGTGATACCGTTATCTATCGTATTGCCCACGCGCACCATCATCGCACTGGCGATCAATGGTGCATCTATCCGATGTATGACTTTGCGCATCCTCTTTCGGATGCCATTGAGCGCATTACGCATTCGGTCTGTACGCTTGAGTTTGAGGAGCATCGTCCATTCTATGACTGGCTGCTTGATTCGCTGGACTTTGATCCGAACTCGCGTCCACGCCAGATTGAGTTTGCCCGTCTGAATCTCACGAATACGGTAACGAGCAAGCGCAAGCTGCGTCAGCTCGTGGAAGAAGGTTTCGTACGCGGCTGGGATGATCCACGGATGCCGACCATCTCGGGGCTGCGCCGCCGCGGCTATACACCCGCAGCGCTGCGGAATTTCTGCGAAGAGATCGGTGTGGCCAAGAGCAACAGTCTTGTTGATGTGGCTATGCTTGAGCACTGCGTTCGTGCCGATCTCAATGAGCATGCAGACCGCGTCATGGCAGTCCTGCATCCGCTCAAGGTGGTCATCACAAACTATCCGGAGGATAAAGAAGAATATCTGGTTGCGGACAATAATCCGATGCATGGCGGCTGCCGTTTTGTGCCGTTTGCCCGTGAGATCTATATCGATCAGGAAGATTTCATGGAAGAACCGCCGAAGAAATTTTTCCGACTCAAACCGGGCGGTGAAGTCCGCCTTAAGCATGCCTATATCATCAAATGTGAGGAAGTCATCAAGGATGCAGACGGCAATGTGACAGAACTGCGCTGTACGGCAGATCTTGATTCGAAGACGGGGGGCCCGACAGCCGGCCGCAAGATCAAGGGGACCATTCACTGGGTGGCTGCAGCTGCGGCACTCAAGGCGGAGGTTCGTATGTATGATTATCTGCTGGAGACGGATGAGGATGGCAATGTGCCGTCTGATTTTCTGGGGGCACTCCATAAGGATTCGCTTGAGATCATCAAGGATGCACGTATTGAGCCGAGTGTGAAGCTGACTGCTGCCGGAACGCATTACCAGTTCCTGCGTGAGGGCTATTTTGTAGTTGATCCGGATACGAAGCCGGACAAGCTGGTATTCAATCAGGTGGTCGGGCTGCGCGACAGCTGGGCAAAAGAAGTAAAGAAGGGATAATATGAGCCAGATTCCAAAAGGACTTAGCGATAAGGAAATGTTCCAAAACTATGTCGAAGAAATATCGCTTGAGGATCGCTTGGTAACGGCAGAGAAAGCTGCAGAGCAGAAGCGCCGTGAAAGCGCTGGCATTGAGCCGCCGGCAGAACTTGGCCGGGCCGGCTTTACTCCCGTCCTGACGGAAGAACTCGGCAAGGCGCTGCTGCAGCTCAAGATGGAGCTTTATCGCAGTGGGATTACGAGTTATTCATTCAAGATCCGGCGGGATGGTGAGAACATTGTCCTGACACCAAAATACAAGAATAAATAACCTGGCAACAGGGCTATAAGAGAGAAGTGGATATTTTTGATAAGCAGTACAACCGTGGCCATCATTATCTTTGTGGCGGCCTATGCGCTGATTATTTCCGAGAAAGTGCATCGTACGATCGTGGGGATATTCGGTGCCATGCTGATGATCCTTTGCGGCATCATCAGTCAGGAAACCGCGATTTCCCATATTGACTTCAATACATTAGGCTTGTTGATAGGCATGATGATCATCGTCAATATCACCAGTGAGACCGGACTCTTCAATTTCCTGGCCATCTGGGCCGCGAAGAAAGTCAAGGCTCGGCCCATTGCCCTGCTGGTGGCGCTTTCGGCACTGACTATGGTCTGCTCAGCGTTACTCGATAATGTTACGACGGTACTGCTTACGGTGCCAATCACGTTCAGTATTACGGCTCAGCTTAAAGTTGATGTCAAGCCGTATCTGATCTCGCAGATACTGGCGTCCAACATCGGTGGCACAGCTACGTTGATCGGTGATCCGCCGAACATCATGATTGGCAGCGCAGTAGGTCTGAATTTCATGGACTTCATCGCGAATCTCACTGCCATTTGTATTCTGATTTTTATTGTCGTTGAGGCGGTGCTGATCTTTGTCTATAGAAATGATCTGCATACGCAGCCCGATTTGCAGCAAAAGGTCATGCGCCTCAATGCATCGAGCCAGATTGCTGATTATGCCTTGCTGAAGAAGTGCCTGCTGGTTATCGCTGTTACAATTGCGATGTTCGTGCTGCATGGGTCACTGGGGCTTGATACGGCAACAGCTGCTCTTACGGGCGCTGGTCTGTTGCTGCTCATTACCTACACGCGTGATGAGGCGATGATTGCCAAGGTTTTCTCCAAGGTGGAGTGGCTGGCTATTTTCTTCTTTGCCGGGCTGTTCGTTCTCGTTGGTGCGCTGGTCGAAACTGGTGTCATCAAGATGCTGGCCGCGGAGGCCATACAGCTGACGAACGGCAACGTCAATGCGACGGCGATGCTCATTCTTTGGATGAGTGCGATTGCCTCGGCTTTTATTGATAATATTCCGTTTGTAGCGACGCTGATTCCGCTGATCCAGGATATGGGTCAGATGGGACTCACAAATCTTGATCCGATGTGGTGGTCGTTGTCGCTGGGCGCTTGTCTGGGCGGCAATGGTACGCTTATTGGTGCCAGCGCCAATGTGGTCGTGGCTTCAATGGCCGCACAGCGTGGCCGTCAGATTTCTTTCCTCGGCTTCATGAAGATTGCCTTTCCGGTCATGATTCTGACTATTATCATTTCCAGCGTTTACATTTGGGTACGTTACCTATAAGCAGGTTAGAAAAAGGGCATTGCTCCTGGGATGGAGCAATGCCCTTTTTCTAGCTGATTATGGGGGCAGCGGCTTACAACCGCTCGAGAATATTGCGGGCTACATAGATGCCGCTGGCACCGGCTTGGGAAAGACCGCGTGTTACACCAGCACCATCACCGATAGCGAAGACGTTTTTGAGTTTAGTCTCTAATTCTTTCGAGAGTACGACGCGCGAGCTGTAGAATTTGACCTCGACGCCGTAAAGCAGTGTGTCATCATTTGTCATGCCCGGTGCGATGTTATTGAGGGCCTGGATCATTTCAATGATGTTATCAAGATGGCGTTTGGGCAGGACCAGCGATAAATCACCCGGTGTTGCCTGCAGTGTCGGCTGCGTAAAACTCTTGCCCATGCGGTGTGCATTCGTGCGGCGGCCCTTCATGAGGTCGCCAAAACGCTGTACGATGATGCCGCCACCCAGCATGTTCGAGAATGATGCGATGCGCTTGCCATACTGGTGCGGAGACTTGAATGGTTCCGTGAAATGATTGCTGACCAGCAACGCAAAGTTCGTGTTGTGGCTTTGCAGTTTCGGGTCGCTGTAGGAGTGGCCGTTGACGGTCACGATGCCGTCCGTATTTTCCATGACAACATGGCCGTGCGGGTTCATGCAGAACGTGCGGACCTGGTCGCCGTAACGCTTGGTTCGGTAAACGAGCTTGGCCTCATAGACCTGACTCGTGATATGGTTCCAGACCTCGTCTGGCACTTCGACACGGACACCGACATCAACACGGTTGTTTTCCTGCTCGAGACCAAGAGACTCACATTCATTCGAGAACCATTCGGCACCGGCGCGGCCAGGGGCGGCAATGAGGTATTCTGCATCAATTGTTTCGCCGGATTCCAGCTCGATGGAGTTGTGCCCCTGTCCATCCGAGTGGATATGTGTCACCGGACATTCAAAACGGAATTCAACTTTATCTTTGAGGTATTCATAGGTGGCTTTCAGCATCTGAAGATTGTTTTCGGTTCCCAGATGACGGACACTGGCAGACAGGAGATGCAGGTCATGCTGTAGAGCGAGCTGGCCGATATTGGAATCTTTTGTGCTGAATACCTGTGCTGGCGCACCGTGCTTCATGTTGATCTTGTCAACGTATTTGATTAGATCCATGACTTCACTGTCTGACAGATATTCATTGAGCCAGCCGCCAAATTTGGTCGTGAAGTTATATTTGCCATCCGAGAAGGCACCTGCACCGCCGAATCCGCGCATGATGCTGCAGGGCTTGCAGCCGATACAGCTTTTGACTTTCCCTGTCGAGATTGGGCAGGTCCGGGTATAGATATCCCGGCCGCTTTCCAGCACCAGAATACGCAGTTCTGGCTTTTTTTCAGCCAGCTCATAGGCGGCAAAGACGCCGGCCGGGCCACCACCGATAATTGCAACATCATACTTACTCATAGGCTTTTTCCTCCCAAAAGACATCGTGCTGATCCTTGGACAGGCGCACGAAAAGAGCGCAGATTCCTGTATGCTCAGCATGTCGATGCCGGACAGGAATAATCTGCGTGCGATAATCGGGTTATTTTTTTAAACCTTAGCTATTATACGGGATGTTTTAACAGAATGCAAGTCTTTTTTAGGGTAAATCAATAAAAATGTATACTATAACAGAAACAATATATCTTCTATAAAAATTAATATTGCATTTTTCTATTGTTTGCAGGTATAATAATAAGCATGTTGTAAACTTGTAAGCCTGTAAGGAGGAACTTCATTGACACGTGATATCGCAATTATCAGTACATTTGTCCTATATATCGGACTTATGATGGCCATCGGCATCTACTATTATCGGCGAACCCGTAACATGAGTGATTATTTTTTGGGGAATCGCAAGCTGGGAGCCTGGGTGACCTCAATGAGTGCTGAGGCAACCGATATGAGTGGCTGGATGCTCATGGGGGTACCGGGGTTTGCTTATCTGGCCGGGCTTAATGCGGGCTGGATTGCCGTTGGCATTGCCCTTGGCACCTGGGCCAACTGGCGCTTCGTGGCAGCGAGACTGCGTATCTATACAGAGCTGGCGCATAATTCGATGACGCTGCCGGAGTTCTTCGAAAACCGTTTTGCGGATAAGAGTGGACTTCTACGCATGATTCCGGCCGTATTTATTCTGATTTTTTTCATCATTTACACCTCTTCGGGGTTTGTATCAGCCGGTCGTCTGTTTGAGACGGTCTTCGGCGTCCCTTATGAGTATGCGATTTTTATTGGTGCGGGGTCGGTAGTCTTTTATACGCTGATCGGTGGTTTTCTGGCCGTATCCCGTACGGATTTCATCCAGGGTGTCATGATGTTCTTTGCTATTCTGGTGGTTCCAATCACAGCTGGTATGGAAATGGGCGGGTTTTCGACGACTATTGCTGCTATCGATAATGTCCAGCATTCCATGCTGGAACCGCTGACGAAACCCGATGGCTCGCTGATGGGGGGCGTTGAGCTGATTTCACTGTTGGCGTGGGGGATCGGCTATTTTGGTCAGCCCCACATTTTGGTGCGATTCATGGCGGTTTCAAGTTCCAAGGAGCTCAAACAGGCGACGCATATTGCTATGACCTGGGTGGTCCTGTCGCTGGCTGCAGCAGTAGCTGTTGGCATGGTCGGCCGGGTGTTCCTGACGACCCCGCTGGTGGGAACAGAGTCGGAGACGGTATTTCTGGTTATGACCAATAGCCTCTTCCCGCCGGTGGTCATTGGGATGATCTTGTCGGCGGTATTGGCTGCTATTATGAGCACCGCGTCATCGCAGTTGCTGGTAGCGGCTTCGGCATTTGCGCAGGATTTTTATCAAACCCTGCTGCGCAAGGATGCAGGACAGAAAGAACTGGTCTGGGTCAGCCGGGCATCGGTCCTTGTTATTGCTGCGCTGGCAATTGCCCTTGGGTTCAATCCAAACAGTTTTATCCTGGACATGGTTTCTTATGCCTGGGCTGGTTTTGGCGCGGCCTTTGGTCCGGCTATCCTGACCGCTTTATTTTGGCGCCGGACGACCCGCAATGGAGTGCTGGCCGGTATCATTGTTGGCGGCGTGACAGTTTTAGTCTGGAAACAGCTGGCGCTTTTCGGTCTTTATGAAATTGTGCCAGGCTTCGTGTTCTCGCTGCTGGCCATTTATATTGTAAGCAGGCTTGATGAAGCGCCTTCGGCAGACATTATAGAAACGTTTGACGCGGTAGGTGAAAGTAAGATTTAGAAATAAAGGCAGTGTGCCGGACTTTTGTCCGGCATTTTTTCTTGAGCATCGAAAAAAAGAATAATTTTGGGGATAGGCAGGGATTTAGGGGAAGAATAGCGAAATTATTATTACATTGAAGGTGTAATGTCTTAACAGCTAATCATGCCGGAGTTGTAAGGGAAAAATAGAGAAGCAGGTGAGCATTTGTGGAGAAAGTCAAAGTAATGATTGTCGATGACTCAAAGGTCAGCCGTGCGATGCTTGAGGGAAATCTGTCAAAGACGAACTTTGAAGTATGTGCTATGGCGAAGAATGCAGCAGAGGCTGTCGAGCTATATGAGAAGTCAAGGCCAGCTGTCGTGACGATGGATATGAATCTTCCTGATGCAGATGGGATAGAATGCAGCCGTCGTATTCATGAAATCGATGATGAGGCTAAGATCGTTATGATCAGTGCCATGAAGGACGCGAGTCTTGTGGCGAAAGGCCGGGAGGCCGGAATCAGTGCCTTTTTGCAGAAGCCGATCAGCACGAATGATTTAATTGACACGTTGATGATTCTCTGTCAAAATAAGGTGGGAAAGATTGCCGTTCTTCGGGAATCGTATGCAAAGCCGTTTGTCCGTGCACTGCAGCAGGGGATATTCAGTCTGATTGGTGTGCATAGTGAAGTCGAGCTGGCGCTTGATGAGCGAAATTTCCTCGATGTGACGGGAGGCGTGGCGGTTATTATCGGTCTGACCGGGTATCCAAATGGCCGCGCTATCGTATCGATGGATTCAGCGACAATGCATAAGTTTTCGATGATTATGCTGGACAAAGAGAGTCCGGCAGCGGTGAGTGAAGAAGAGGGCAGTGAGTCAGTAGAGGAAGCTGCCAATATCATTGTAGGGCGTGGGGTGTCGAATATTAACGATGTATTTAAGGATAAGGAAATGCGTATTACGCCGCCGGGGACGATTGTCGGCTCAAATATCCGCATTGCCAGTCCAAAACTGACCACCTTCCGTATTGTTGCCAAGACAAGGATTGGTGATATTGAGATGAATGTAGGATTTGCGGAGGGGGAATGATACGATGGATGCAAAACTTGTGAATCCGTTTGTCGACGCATTCGTCGCCGTGATGCCGCAAATGGGATTCCCGGAACCAAAGCGCGTTAAGATGAACGTTAAGACAAAGAATGCAGTAAGCCTCGGGGTGGCGGTTATTGTGGGTTTTACGAAGCAGCTTCGTGGCAATATTGTCTATAACATGTCAGAGGACACGGCAAAGTATATTGCTTCAACGATGATGATGGGAATGCCGGTGGAGACATTCGATGAAATGGCGCAGAGCGCTATCTCGGAGATGAGCAACATGCTGACGGCAAATGCCGCGACAAATCTGACTGGACTGGGACTGGACGTAGATATTTCGACGCCATCCTTGTCCATTGGTCCGAGCTTTCAGGTGAAAATCAGCGACTCCACCTATCTGACGGTAGAGATGGAGCTGGACGGTCGTCTGGTTGAGCTTGACATTGCCGTTGAGCAGCAGTAATATTTTAAGAAAGAGCATTGTGCGTAAATAAGATGCGTACAATGCTTTTTTAGATATAATGTGTTTGGGGCTATTGATATCCGGATGGGGGGAACATCTGGATGGGAGAATTCCAGGAGGTTGGTTATATGAAACTGAACAGTCTGAGAGTGAAATTCCTGGCCGGTTTTTTGACACTTTTCTTAGGCAGCTTTATCGTATTCTTTGCGGTCAGCTACTACATGTCAAGCCGGGCTCTGTATAGTGATGCAGATGAAATTTCTAAGGGGATCGGACGTAGTACAGCGCTGGAGATTGAGAAGATCTATCAGGCGAAGGAAATGACAATTGAGGATCTGGCTCATAATCCGGCGATCATCAGCGGAGACCGCACGGCGCGGATTCAGGCGCTGGCAGAAGCCAAATCGCGGACGAAGGGGTTTGCCATGCTCGCGTACTCGGATGTCAATGGCAAAGCGTATAGCGAGACTGGTACGGATATGGACCGTGCATCGCGTGATTATATCAAAGCCGTGCGTGAAACGAAGAAACCATTCATGACGGGGCCTTCTGTATCGGGGACGTCTGGCAAGCTGATTACGATTATTGCCTATCCGGTGTTGGATAATGGTGAGCTGACAGGAATCCTTTATGGTACGATCGAGCTGGAGGATATTTCCAGTCTGGTTGGCGGTATCAAGTATATGGAGACAGGTCATGTTTATATTGCAGACAAGGATGGTCTGGTGATTGTTTATGCGCAGCAGCCGGATGACGTTGGTCAGCTGGACCTGTCCAAGGAGAGTTCCAATAAGACCATCGATAAAGCACTGGTCGGGGCTTACCAGCAGGCGATACAGGAAGACCAGCAGGTTACGACGGCGTATAAGACTTCGGCCGGTGTGGAGTCGCAGGTAGTAATGACGCCAATTCATCTGGGACATCGTACGTGGCTGGCTGTATCCACGGCACCAGTCTCTGAGGTCCGGGCCGGGGCAGCGCAGCTGCTCAAGGTAATGATGCTGATTGGACTGGCTATGGTTATAGTGATTGCTTTGATCATCTGGTTTATCACAAAGAAGATATGCGATCCGGTGGTGGCACTGCAGCAAGAATGCCAGGCCCTGGCCGGCAAAGATCTGCGTTCGCGTCCGCTGACGGTTACGCAGGATGATGAACTGGGCGACCTGGCAAAGGGCTTTGCGGAAATGCGGCGTGCTATCCGCGAACTGATCGGGCATATCCAGACCAATACGGAGAAGGTGTCGGCATCGGCTGAGGAGCTCACGGCAGCCTCGCACCAGTCGGCCGAGGCTGCAAATCAGGTAGCCGGCCAGATCACAAGTATTGCTGCGGGAATCGCTGCGCAGTCAGAAAAGGCTGCCAATGCGGACCAGACGGCAGCCGATATCGCAGAGCGTACTGAAAATGTTGCCAACAATGCTGAGGCGATTGCGGCTGTCACGCAGATGACCGTCGAAAGCGTTAACTCCGGCCGGGAGGCAATCAATACGGTGGTTGGGGCTATGGAACATATCAATGACAGCACACGGACCGTGCAGACCACTATCCAGGAATTATCCCGCAGTTCCGATGAGATCAGCAACATCGTGGCGATGATTTCAGGAATTGCCGAACAGACAAATCTGCTGGCACTCAATGCTGCCATTGAGGCGGCCCGGGCCGGCGAAGCCGGCCGCGGTTTCGCGGTGGTTGCAGATGAGGTTCGTAAACTGGCTGAGGAGTCGGCCTCGTCGACACAGCAGATTGCCAATCTGGTCATGAAAATTCAGACCGATATGAAGCAGGCTGTTTCTGCCAGCGAGATGAGCTCGGAAAGTGTGACGAGCAGTATGGATTCGGTTAAGAGTGCCGATGAGGTATTCGAATCCATCAAGATCTCGATTGAATCATTGGCCGCTGGGATTACCGAGGTTTCAGCGAGTATCAAGGGGATTGCCGATGGAACGAACTCCATGCAGGGTGCCATGAAGGATATTGCGGAAATCAGCAATCAGAATGCATCGCGGGCCCAGTCAGTCTCTGCGACGACGGAGGAGCAGTCTGCTTCAACGCAGGAGATTGCAGCGGCGACCCGGAGTCTGGCCGAACAGGCTGAAAAGCTGGCGCGGGAAGTTGAGTCGTTTAAAATATAAGTATGAATCGTTGGGCAAAGGTGCCGCCGCAGGGTGGCACCTTTAACTTTTGAGAAGTCCTTAAATTTTAGGTTGGCAAGGTTGCATCATTGGTTTATAATATAGTACAGTATGTTTTAAAGAGGTGGCAGAATGAGTGAAGCAGACCGCTTCCAAATCCACATCAGAGGAATCCAGCGGGATTCTGCTGGTGAGGAGCAGGTGATTGAGACTATCGCCGAGGGCAAGTATGCTTTTCGGGCGGGCCGGCATTATATCCGCTATCAGGATCAGTCGTTGGGCCCCAAGCAGTGTACATCGACGGTGCTGAAGTTTAATAATGATTCGCTGGTGCTCCTGCGCAAGGGGGCAGTTGATACCGAGCAGCGGTTTATACCTGGTCAGGAGACATGCAGTACGTATCGGACGCCTTATGGCAATCTGGATTTGTCAGCACGGACTGACCGCTTGTCCATTGTATTTGATGCGTTGCAGGGCGGCCATATCGAGATCGGGTATGATTTATCGGTGAACGGAGCATTTCAAAGCAGGAATACGCTGCTGGTTGAGATCGGCACGATTGCGGCCGGGCAGCATTGAAGATACAAGTACGCTGGATTCCAGATTAGGAGGAACTGTTTTTGGATATTAAAGATATACTCACTGCTGCTATTGAACAGGCAGCGAAGGATGCTATGGCTGAGGGCGTTTTCCCTGAGGGGGAGCTGCCAACTATCGTTCTCGAGGTGCCGCCGCAGAAAGAGTTCGGTGATTTTGCAACGAATTTTGCGATGCAGTCGGCCAAGGTATTTCACAAAAATCCACGGCAGATTGCTGAAGAGCTGGTGCGGCGCATACAGGGCAGCTGGCTGGACCATACACAGATTGCCGGCCCGGGTTTCCTGAATTTCTACCTTAAGGGCAATGTTCTCTATGATGCTTTTCAGCAGATTTTGGCGGCTGGTGAGTCCTTTGGGCAGCTGCCGCCAAAGGATGCGCCGAAGATCCAGGTAGAGTATGTCAGTGCCAATCCGACGGGGCTGCTGCATGTTGGCCACGGCCGCGGGGCAGCGGCTGGCTCAGCGCTGGTCAATCTGCTTCGCGCTGCAGGTTATCCGGTAGAGAGTGAATACTACATCAACGATGCTGGTAACCAGATGGATAATCTGGCCCGTTCAGTCAATGCCCGCTATCTGGAGCTGCTTGGCCGTGAGGCTGCGTTCCCAGAAGATGGGTATCATGGGCAGGATATCATTGATACGGCTCAGCGTATTATCGATAAAGAGGGAGATAAATATCTCAATCTGGATGAGGCAGAGCGCCTGACTATCTTCAAGGACCTTGCTTATGTTGAGAAACTGGCGGCATTGAAGGAAGATCTGGCGGCATTCAACGTCACATTTGATCACTGGTTCAGTGAGCGCACACTGCATCCTGAGGCCGTCCGGGCGGCAGTAAAGATTCTGCAGGATAACGGCAACATCTATGAAAAAGAAGGAGCCCTCTGGCTCAGGTCGACGGCCTATGGTGATGACAAGGACCGTGTTGTCATCCGTGATAATGGTGTGCCGACCTATCTGGCTGCAGATATTGCCTATCATCATAATAAATATGAACGTGGTTTCGATCGTATCGTCAATATCTGGGGAGCTGATCATCACGGTTATGTCTGCCGGGTCAAGGCGGCGATGCAGGCATTGGGGCATGATCCGGAGAAGCTGACTGTGCTGCTGTTGCAGATGGTTGCTCTCTTCCGCGGTGGCGAGCTGGTCAAGATGAGCAAACGTACCGGTCAGAGTGTCTCGCTCAATGAGCTGATGGAGGAGGTCGGCACGGATGCTGCCCGTTACTTCTTCCTGATGCGTTCGCTGGACAGTCAGCTGGATTTTGATCTGGATCTGGCTAAGAAGAAGTCCAACGACAATCCGGTTTATTATATTCAGTATGCGCATGCGCGCATTCACAGTATCTACCGTCAGGCCGAAGAAACCGGGCTCAAGCTCGGCAGTCAGCCGGAGCTCAGTCTGCTGACCGATGAATCAGAAGTCGGCCTTATCAAGAAAATCGAAGAGTATCCGGAAGAAGTGGAGCGGGCGGCCCGTGATTATGCACCGCAGCGTATTGCACGTTACAGCTATGATCTGGCCAGTGCTTTCCACAGCTTCTATAATAAATGCCGGATCATGGGGGTTGAGCCGAAGCTGGCGGAATCCCGTCTGGCGCTGGTGACGGTTACGGCGCATGTCATCCGTCACTCCCTGGGCATCCTGGGCGTATCTGCTCCGGAGCATATGTAACCTGTTGCAAATAAAGAAACAAGAGTAGAAGGAGACCGATAGATTATGGATTTCGTGAACAGCTCGGAAGTGGATATCGCCTATTATGTCCTGACGGAAAAAGGCGAGACAATGTATTATAAAGACCTCGTGCTGGAGGTTATTGAAAAAAAACATAAGCCGGTGCAGTCTCTGTCCGCAGCCATCTCAGAAGTATATACCCTGATTAATATGGAAAGTCGTTTCCAGTATGAGGGTGAAGGACAGTGGGGGCTCACTGAATGGAACCCGCCTGAGGTGAAGCGTCATGCATCGCGTACAGGCGCCGCCAAAACCAAAGCGGCCAACAAGGCCATCAACAACCGGCAGAAGAAACTGGAGAGTATCCAGGAATAAGAGCTCTTTTAGGAACCACTGAAACCAACGCTTGTGTCAAACACCAGAGGAATCAGTGGTTTCTGTATTGACAGTCCTGGTTAAAAAGGATAGAATAGTCCACATGTAATTTTTGCAGAGTGTAAGAGAACGTAACAGGAGGCAGTTCCATGGCAAAGTATATTTTCGTTACCGGTGGTGTTGTATCGTCGCTTGGCAAAGGCATCACGGCCGCTTCCCTTGGCCGTCTGCTCAAGAGCCGGGGCATCAAGGTCACGATTCAGAAATTCGACCCATACATCAATATTGATCCGGGTACGATGAGCCCGTATCAGCATGGTGAAGTTTTCGTTACGGATGATGGTGCTGAGACGGATCTGGATCTCGGACATTATGAGCGTTTCATTGACATCAACCTGTCGAAAAACTCAAATATCACTACGGGCAAGGTATATTGGTCTGTTCTTAACAAGGAACGTCGTGGTGAGTATCTGGGCTCTACGGTACAGGTTATTCCGCATATCACCAATGAAATCAAGCAAAAGGTTTACGATGTGGCGAAGGCAGATGGTGCTGATGTGGTCATTACGGAAATCGGTGGTACGGTCGGTGATATTGAGAGCCAGCCGTTCCTCGAAGCCATCCGTCAGGTCAAGAAAGAGGTCGGTCCGAAGGATACACTCTATATCCATGTTACATTGCTTCCGTACATTTCGGCTGCCGGTGAACTTAAGACGAAACCGACGCAGCATAGCGTCAAGGAACTGCGCGCTATCGGAATCCAGCCGGATATCCTCGTTTGCCGGACGGAGAAAACCATCTCCAAGGAGATGAAAGATAAGATTGCGATGTTCTGCGATGTTCAGCCAGAGGCGGTCATCGAGAACCGCACGGCGTCCACCATTTATGAAGTGCCACTGACGATGCAGAAGGAAGGGCTTGATAAGATTGCCCTGCAGAAGCTCAATATGGATTTTGGTCCGGCCGATATGTCTGATTGGAAAAAAATGGTCTATAAGATCAATAATCCGAAGAAGAAAATCAAGGTAGCGGTTGTTGGCAAATACGTTGAGCTTCCGGATGCCTATATCTCGGTGACAGAAGCACTGCATCATGGCGGTATTGACAACGAGGCGGCCGTGAAGATTCACTGGGTTAATGCAGAAGAAATCGAAGACCCGGACGTGGATCTTGATGAGGTATTTGTGGGCTGCAAGGGAATTCTGGTGCCGGGCGGCTTTGGCGATCGTGGTGTTGAGGGGAAGATCAAGGCAATCCAGTATGCCCGCGAGCACCGGCTGCCGTTCCTGGGGTTGTGCCTGGGCATGCAGTGTGCGGTCATTGAGTTTGCGCGCCATGTCTGCGGCATGACCGATGCCAACAGCTCAGAATTCAATGCTGATACGACGCATCCGGTTATCGATCTTATGGAGTCGCAGCAGGGAATTGAGAATAAAGGCGGTACGATGCGCCTGGGATCTTATCCCTGCAAGCTTTCAGCCGGGACGCATGCTGAGGCAGCTTATGGCACGGATACGATTGCTGAGCGGCATCGTCATCGCTATGAGTTCAACAACAAGTATCGTCAGGAAATGACGGAAAAAGGGCTGGTTATTGCCGGTACACTGCCGGATGACAGTCTGGTCGAGCTTATCGAAGTCAAGGATCATCCCTGGTTCGTGGCGACACAGGCCCATCCGGAGCTCAAGTCCCGCCCGAATAATCCGCATCCGCTGTTCCGTGATTTTGTGAAGGCAGCACTGGAAACAAAATAATACAGGCATCAGCCTATAGTCAAATGACGGCCTCTTCTATTGGCGAAGGGCCGTCATTTTGTGTATAGAGAGGGATTTTTTAGGGACGCAGAAGGAATTGGCTGACGGACTGGCGAATAGAAACAGTAGAAAAAGATGCAAAAACAGGTGGGGAGAACGGCAGGGAGAGGAGGCATACTGATGCTTATTGATACAGTCTGTTCATTAGCACTATATTGTCAGCATTGTGGCCGGATTCATCTGCAGGATGTGCCATTATTCAGCGGCAGGAAGTGTATTGCACTGCGTTGCGACAGCTGTGGGCATACGATGGGCGAAATAACGATGCGGCCGCGTCAGGGACTGACATTGCGCACAGCCTGCGGGATCTGTGGCGGTGAAAATGTTCATCAGCTGAGCTGGCGTCAACTGCGCAAGCTCAGCTTTGAGAAGCTATACTGTGCGCACGATCATTTTGAACTCGGCTATATTGGCCGCTGGCAGGATATAGCCGAGTTTCTCGACTTCAATGCCGCTGAGTATGATTCCCTGCATCCGGGCGATGGTGATGAGTTTCTTGAGCGCCAGCAAATGCTGCTGGAGGCGTTGAACCGGGTTCATGATCTCGCAGCTTGCGGGGAGCTCGACTGCTCCTGCGGCAGCACAGATATTGCAGCGGCTATTATGGGCAACGCCATTATTCTGGAGTGCCAGACCTGCGCTTCATACTGTGTTCTGCCTGCCCAGACAGCGGAAGATCTGCAACAGCTGCGTCCGGGCATGGCTGCTGATTTCATCTGGAAGCCGCCATGCAGGCTTGACGTTCGCGGCAAATAGGATTATCATAAGACATGCTGAATGAAACAATCAGGGACTATCGGTGCTTGCCGACAGTCCCATTTTCGCGTAATAAGCGGGCGGATCAGCTGCCTGAATATAATAAATTGGGGTGTAGGAATGGACTCATTATTTGCGGCTATGCTGCAGGATACCGCTTTGCAGAAATTGCAGGCCTGTTTTTCGGGCAAAGCGGATGAGAATCTGGCGTACGGACTTAGCGGCTCGCAGAAGCATGTAGCTTTTGCAGCCGCTTTTTCCCGTGTGCCGCAACCGTTTGTCATACTGGTACACAATCATGAAGCCGTGACCGAATGGCGGGAAGATCTGTTGGCGTTGCTGCCGGCAGTTCAGATCGTTGAGCTGCCGGAACTGGATATGGCCAGTGTACAGGCCGAGGCCCGCAGCCTCGAGCGTTCGGCCCGCCGGATGGATGTCCTGGGAAGGCTGGTGCGCAAGGAGCCGGTTATTGTGCTGGCAACGTCGGCAGCGGCAGTTCAAAAGGGGATGAGCCGTAATGAATTCCAACGGCTGAGCCTGACTATCCAGATCGGGGCAGAGCTGGAACGGGAAAAACTCATAGTCCGGCTGGTCCAGCTGGGCTATGAACATGCGGATGAGGTCGAGCGGGTGGGCCAGTTCAGTACCCGGGGCGGGATTGTCGATATTTATGCAATCAACGCTCAAACCCCTGTACGTATTGAGTTTTTTGACAACAACATTGATTCCCTGCGTGATTTTGATTTGGCAACGAAGCGGTCTATCCGCAACGTCAGTACGACGACGATACTTCCATTGGCGCAGACCGATAAGGATGGGCGTCCGGAACTCTTCCTGACCTATCTGGAACAGGGGGGAGTTGTGCTGTTTGATGAGCCAATGCGCATCAGGGAGCAGATCAAGACTATGATCAAAGAGAATCCGGATATCCGCAGCCAGGTCTTTTCCTGGGAGGATATGCTCGTGGCAGCCCGGGGTAATCGCGTATTTTACTCGGCACTGATGCTGCAGCAGGTACACGGAGCGGAGCCTACGCAGACCATCAGCTTTACGGCAACGAATATGACACCGTTCCAACGGCAGATGGATCTTTTTGAGAATGAGGCCAATCGCTGGCTGTCTCAGAAACAACGGATATTGATTCTGTTGGGAGATCGCGAAAAAGCAGAGTCAATGCGCGAACTTTTGGCGAGGCGGCGCGTTCCGGCGGTCCTGGAACCGGCATCTGCACCACTGCGGGATGATTGTGTTAATATTCAGCAGGGGACATTGCTGGCCGGGTTTGAGATGGCCTCAGCACGTCTGGTTGTGGTTACCGAAAAAGATATTTTTGGCCGTCAGAAGCGACGGGCCGTCCGGCCAGCCAATCAGGGAGATAAGCTGTCACATTTTCGCGATATCCGGCCGGGAGATTATGTGGTTCATGTCAATCATGGTATCGGTAAATATCTCGGGGTGGAAACGCTCGAGGTAGGCGGTATTCACAAGGACTATCTGCATATCAAATATGGCGGCGATGACAAATTGTTCGTACCGACCGATCAGGTCGGGCTGCTGCAGAAATATATTGGCTCGGAAGGCGACATTCCTCGTCTGCATCGCATGGGCGGTACGGAATGGGTCAAGGCCAAGGCACGGGCCAGAAAATCGGTCGAGGATATTGCCAAGAAGCTCATTGAAATCTACGCGAAACGGCGTGAGGCCAAAGGTTTTGCTTTTTCGCCCGATGACAGCACTCAGCATGACTTTGAGGATGCGTTTCCGTATCAGGAAACGGATGATCAGTTGCAGGCAATTGGTGAGATCAAGGCGGATATGGAGAAGGAGAAGCCGATGGAGCGCCTTCTTTGTGGTGATGTGGGATTCGGTAAGACAGAAGTGGCTATCCGGGCTGCTTATAAAGCTGTGATGGATGGTAAGCAGGTAGCGGTGTTAGTACCGACGACGGTGCTGGCGCAGCAGCATTTCCAGACGTTTAGTGCGCGGTTCCTCAATTTTGCGCCAACGGTTGATGTTATCTGTCGGTTTCGTACTGCAAAAGAACAAAAGGCGACGATTGAGAGAGTAAAGGCGGGACAGGTTGATATTCTCATTGGCACACATGCTATTCTGAACCAGAAGAAAGTTCAGTTCAGGGATCTGGGACTGCTGATTGTTGACGAGGAGCAGCGCTTCGGTGTCAAGCAGAAGGACAAGATCCGCAGCCTTGCTGCAGGAATCGATGTGCTCACGCTTTCCGCTACGCCAATTCCGCGCACGCTGCATATGTCACTGGTTGGAGCCCGGGATATGAGCATTATCGAGACGCCGCCGGCTGAGCGCTTTCCCGTCCAGACCTATGTGGTAGAGAATAACGACACGATCATTGCCAACGCCATAAAACGTGAGATGAAGCGCGGTGGACAGATCTATTTTGTCTATAACCGGGTGGATACGATTGACCGTATGCGGGATCATTTGCAGGAGATTGTGCCGGATGCGCGAATTCAGACAGCACACGGACAGATGCCGGAGGAATTGCTTGAACGGGTGATGATGGATTTTTACGAGGGTGCTTATGACATCCTGTTGGCGACGAGTATTGTCGAGAACGGGCTGGATGTTGCTAATGCGAATACGATCATCGTCTATAATGCCGATCGTTTTGGGCTTTCTCAGCTTTATCAGATGCGCGGACGTGTTGGCCGCTCGCATCATATGGCATTTGCTTATTTCGTCTATCAGGCGGATAAGATTCTTACTGAGACCGCCGAGAAACGGCTGCAGGCTATGAAAGAATTCGCCGAGCTGGGTGCCGGTTTCAAGATCGCAATGCGGGATCTTGAGATCCGCGGAGCGGGTAATCTGCTTGGCTCACAGCAGCACGGGCATATTGCCAGTGTTGGTTTTGAGATGTACTGCAAGCTGCTTGAAGAAGCGGTAGAGAACCTTCAGCATGGCAGGCGGGCAGCAGTGCCGGCCCCCTTGGCCGATCCGGTCATCGACTTGCAGGTTGAGGCTTATATCGATGGCGGCTATATCAGCGATGCAATGCATAAAATTGAAATTTATCAACGCATTGCGGCCATCCGGAAGAATGAAGAACTGCATAATCTGCTTGATGAGATTATCGATCGATTTGGCGATCCGACAAAGCCGGTTCTGCGGCTGCTTGAGGTGGCAAGAATCAAGAATTATGCACGGGAATTAGGGGTTCGGACTATAGCGGAACTTCCCAAGGCGATGGATATCTATCTGCAGCCGGAGCATAAGCTGCCGGTAAAGGCGATGGTTGCACTTGATCATGCATTCGGACGATCCATGCGTCCGCTGCCGAAGCAGAACGGCTATCGGTTTATCCTGAATGAGAAATGCAAGAAAAATATCACGAACTTCGCTACCCGTCTTTTGATGATGGCGGCGGGGGATGAACAGGCGCTGGTCACCAGACCGGCAGAAAAGGTGGGAAAATAATGGCAAAGATCACCGTATTGGGTCTTGGCCCGGGGAGGGCGGGACTTATTACCCGGGAAAGCTGGCAGATTATGGAACAGGCGTCTGCGCTTATCCTGCGGACGCGTATTCATCCAACGGTAGCAGCGCTCGAAAAGGCGGGGCTCTTGTTTACAACCTATGATGGTTTTTATGAGCAGGCCGAAAGCTTTGAAGCCCTCTATACCGCCATTGCCCGCGATCTGCTGCAGCGGGCAGCAGCAGGTTCTGATCTGGTTTATGCTGTACCGGGCAGTCCGCTTGTTGCTGAGCGGACCGTGGTGCTGCTGCGTGACATGGCCCGGCAGACGGAGGTAGAGGTCGATATCCATCCGGGGATGAGTTTCGTGGAAGTGATGTATACGCGGCTGGGTATCGATCCGATTGACGGCTTGACCATCCTTGATGCAGAGGACGTGGATACGCTGACGCAATGCCCGGCCCAGTCGCTGGTCATCACGCAGGTCTATAATGCGGCAATTGCTTCAGACACGAAGCTGATGCTCATGGAACTTTACCCGGATGAGCAGGAAGTGACGTATATCCATAATCTGGCATTGCCGGATGAATCGATTCGACAGATTCCGTTATATGAACTTGACCGTCAGCCGGATATTGATCATCTGACCAGTCTGTTTATCCGGTTGCAACGAAAAAATGAATATTAAATCAATGCGTTCCAATAAATAGCCGAAATTCGTGTTTTTTCCTAAAAAGCCTTGATTTTTCTAGACTTATCTGCTAAATTCACTTATAGCAGACGGACGAATGTGCCTTACCGCGCCGAATCCTTCTGCCGATAATAAAAATCATTAAGGAGGCTACGATTGTGAACAAAACTGAATTGGTAGCTGGCGTTGCTGAAAAAGCAGGTCTGACGAAGAAAGATGCAGAAAAAGCTGTAAATGCGCTGTTTGAGAGCGTACAGCAGGAGCTCATTGCGGGCGGGAAAGTCCAAATGATTGGCTTTGGTACTTTTGAGGTCAAAGAGCGTGCCGCTCGTAAAGGCCGCAATCCTCGTACGGGTCAGGATATCGAGATTCCGGCTTCCAAGAATCCGGTATTCAAGGCTGGCAAGGCGTTGAAGGACGCAGTCAACGGCTGATTTAAACAGATATATACGGAACCGGGTTTCTGAGGAAATCCGGTTTTTTGCTGTGCTTTCCCAGAATTAAGCATGACGGGGAATATAACCGCGAACAAGCGCATAAGCCTGCTCATGATACTTGCTGTTTCTTCAGGATGAGAGCTGCTTGTGCAGCCAGGAGCGCCTCGTTTATATTATTTACAGGAGGGACTATGATAGAACGTGTTGTTTTGATATCCGGAGGAACCTCGGGCATTGGACTGGCAGCAGCCAGAATGTTTTTGCAGGCAGGGGATCGGGTTGTGCTCATGGGACGCTCGACGGCCAGGGGTGAGGCTGCGGCTGCTGCATTGAATGCCGGGCCGCGGGTTAAATTCCTGAGTGGTAATGTCAGCTGTCGGCAGGATTGCGAGCAGGTGATTGCAAAAACATTGGCTATCTTTGGCCGATTGGATGTACTGGTCAATTCGGCAGGCATCTATCGGGAGGGTGCAATCGAAGATATGACTTCGGAGCAGCTCGATGAGATATTGGACATTAACGTAAAGGGAACCTATTACTTTTGTCAGGCAGCTGTTACGGCTTTGAAGGAAAGCCATGGTAATATCATCAACGTGGCTTCGGATGCAGGTATTCATGGCAACTATTACTGTGCAGCGTATTGTGCCAGTAAAGGAGCAGTGGTGCTCTTTACCCGTTCATTAGCCCTGGAACTGGCTGGGTTTCAGGTTCGGGTCAATGCTATTGCACCAGGCGATATATTGACCCCGCTGACGGAACAGCAGCTGAATGTTCAGTCAGACCGCGAGGCAGGACTGCGGGAGATGGCATCGGTTTACCCGCTGGGACGCATCGGCACAGCGGATGAAGCGGCAGCTGTGATCGCTTTCCTGGCTTCTCCGGCAGCTGCATTTGTAACTGGTGCTGTATGGAGTGTTGATGGTGGTTTGACGTCATAAAAAAGTATGCGGCTGCGTCGGGAAATGTGGTACAATAGACAGGTGTTTTTTTACAGCAGGCTTATGAAAACAGTATGGTTCCGGATGAAAAGAGGAGTAATAATGGCGGACAAGCGAATCCTGATATTGACCGCTTCAATCGGTTCGGGCCATATCAAGGCGGCCGAGGCGGTTCAGCAGGAGCTGCAGCAGCTTTGGCCGGGGGCAAGGATTACGACAGTCGATTTCATGGCGCGGCAGACATCCTGTCTGCACTGGCTGATGAAGAAAATTTATCTGCAGATGCTGGCTTTTGTCCCGAATCTTTATGATGTGTTCTACAAGGTATCCGGCGGGGCTTCGGGCGGGTCGCTGGTTCAGGGCGCTTTTGCCGCAGTGATGCAGCCGGTCTTTGCTTCACTGCTGTCCCGGTATCAGCCAGATTTGGTCATCTGCACGCACCCCTTTCCTGAAGGCGCGGCTTCATGGTGGAAAGCGCGTCATCGCAGTGATTTGCCGTTGGCGGTGGTCATGACGGATTATTCACTGCATCAGATCTGGCTGTATCCGAAAGTCGATCTCTATTTTATGGCAACTGAGGCGATGAAGCAGGAAATGATAGCACGCGGATTCGCGGCTGAGAAATTGTTGGCTACAGGGATACCTATCGATCGCAGACTGCAGACATTGGCGGCAAAAGATGTGCTGCGGGCCGAGCTCGAGCTGCCTGAAAATCAGCCAGCTGTCCTCCTGATGGGCGGAGGACTTGGACTAGGGGGAATTGAGACTACGCTGCAGGCTTTGGAAAATCTGCCACAGAGGCTGTCGCTGCTGGTTGTGGCTGGGAGAAACGAGCGTCTGCTGCAGCGGGTCCGTGTCTTTGCAGCATCGTCGCATCATCTGGTCAAGGTTTGGGGGTATACAGAAAAGGCGCAGATGCTCATGAAAGCATCCGACCTGCTGATTACGAAACCGGGGGCCCTGACGATCAGTGAGTCCTTTGTATTGGGGCTGCCAGCATTGCTGCATGATCCCATCCCTGGTCCTGAGACCGAGAATGCAGTTTATGCAACCCGGAATGGGGCAGCGATCTGGCTGCATCCTGGTGAGAAGCTGGCGTCAGCGGTTGCTGAATTGCTTGAAAACGGCTGCCTGTCCGCTATGGGAGAGCGGGCAGCAGCCTGTGGACGTCCTGAGGCTGCTGGGGATATAGCTCGGGAGATTGTCCGTTTTATGCAGGCTGTACCTGTAGCAGGGCGGAAAGTATAAAAAAATTTCGGACTGACTCATAACAGGCAGGTTTTGAGAAAATAATGGGGAATATATAAAACATAGATACCGTTGTATGATGAATTGTATATGGCGGGAAAGTATTGGTGATGGGAATGGCTATATATTCATTAAAGAAGAACGAAAAAAATCATTTCATTTGTTCGAAGTGTCAGGGAGAACTGAGTTTTGTTGGTGGCGGTGCTGTCCAGATCGTCAACGGGCGTGCGGATATGTCAGCAATCCTGCCGAAATACGAGTGCCATTCCTGTGGTATTTATTTTCAGGAAGTACTCGGAACAGGCTTATTCAGTGAGCATGACCTGCCGCGGAAGACGCGTAGAAAAAAGAAGAAGGTACGTGCGACCGGTGATCTGCCGCCGATGAAACTTCAGCGGGATACGAATAATCAGTGTATCTGTCCGCGCTGCGGCGAGCTTATGGACTACATTGAGGGTCAGCCGGTCAGGCTGATAAACGGGAAGCCGGATATGGATAATGTGAAGGATCATTTCCATTGCCCGCATTGCGAGTCGATGTTCCGTCGCATTGCCACAACGGATTATTTTCAGTGGACGGAAAAATAATTTCAAGTTCAGCTTGCAACAGCGGGGGTTTCTAGGTATCATAAAAGGTATCGATGATTAATGGGAAGGAGGGATGATCTTGGAACATAAAAGACCGGAACGCCGGCGTTTTAATTGGTTCGTGCTGCTTATGGGTGGCGTTATCATCTACTTCTCATCAATTCTTATATCCCAGCAGGTTTATCTGCGCCAGGTCGCTGAGGATCAGATTACAGCCGAGGCCAGGCTGGCTGCGGCTCGTCAGGAGAATGAGGCGCTTCGTCAGGAAAAAGAAAACCTCAATGAGCCGGGGTATATCGAGAAGACCGCCCGGGAGGAACTGGGCATGACCCGTCATGGCGAGCTGCCATACAGTGCGGGCCGCAAATGAGCATTATGCTGCTTGACACTCTTCTGTTGTCAAGGTTATAATAATTCCTGTATTGTTTAATACATAAGGAGGAAGAATTAATTTGTCCATTGAAGTTGGCAGTGTGGTCGAGGGTGTCGTAACCGGCATCACGAATTTCGGTGCATTCATCGAACTGCCGGAAGGCAAAACGGGTCTCGTCCACATTTCAGAAGTTGCAGATGTTTATGTAAAAGATGTCCACGACTTCCTCACAGAAAAAGATAAGGTTAAGGTCAAGGTGTTGACTATTGATGAGAAAGGCAAGATTGGGCTTTCCATCAAGCAGCTTCAGGAGAAGAAGCCAGAAGAGCAGACTAGTGCCCCAACACCAGGGCCGCGTTCTTCCTTCCATCCGCAGCGCCCTAGTCATGGTGGACAGCGGGATTTTAGAAAACCAAATCGTTTCAACAGTTCCCCGGCGTCTTTTGAGGATCGTCTTTCGAAGTTTCTCAAGGACAGTGACGAGCGCCTGACGGATTTACGCCGCAAGACCGACTCAAAACGCGGAGGCCGTGGCTCCCGTCGTTCGGATTGATGGTTATACATTGATGTTGAAAGCACTCTGAAAAGGGTGCTTTTGTTCTTTCAGGAGAAACAGGAGGGGCAGGCAGCGGATCATGCTGGAAAAAGTGGAACGTTTCTGTCAGGCGAATCACCTGCTGCCTCAGGGCGCGGGGATACTGGTGGCCTGTTCTGGGGGACCGGACTCGCTGGCGCTGCTGGAGCTGCTTTGGCGGCTGTCGTCGCGCTATGAACTGCGGGTGGCAGCAGCTCATTTTGAGCATGGAATCCGTGGTGAGGTATCGAAGGCTGATGCTGATTTCGTTACGACTTTTTGCCGTGAGCGGGGAATTCCTGTTTATGTTGGTGCGGGCGATGTTCCAGCAGAGGCAGCGTTATCGGGCGATTCACTGGAACAGACGGCCCGGCGGCTGCGTTATGCTTTTTTGGAAGCGACGCGCGAGGCACAGCAGCTTCAGCTGCTGGCGACGGCTCATCATGCTGATGACCAGGCGGAGACCGTGCTTATGCGTATCCTGCGCGGTACGGGGCCGGATGGTTTGGCAGCTATCCGGCCGCGCAGCGGTACGGACGGGCATATTATCCGGCCGTTTCTGTGCCTGACGAAGGCTGAGATCCAGCAGTGGTGTGCGCGGCAGAAGCTTCAGCCGCGCTTTGACAGTACCAATGCCTTGCCGGATTGTACGAGGAACCGGCTGCGCCTTGAGCTGCTGCCGCAGATTCGGCGTGACTATAATCCCGAAGTCTCGCGGGGGCTCTGTCAGCTGGCTGAAGTAGCTGCTGATGAAGCCGATTATCTTGAGCGGCAGGCAGATATCTGCTGGCATGATGAACAGTATGTGCGCCACGATGGTGTGCTGGCACTGTCCCAGGCTGGGATTGCATCGCAGCATCCGGCGTTGCAGCGCCGGATGCTGCGCCGATTTTGGCGGACAGTGACCGGTACGGCCAGAGATCTTGGCTTTGTGCATGTTGAGCTGCTGCGGCAGCTCATCATGACGGGCCAGACTGGCAGCCGTCAGCAGCTGCCGGGGGGCTTTTCGGCCTGGCTTGATTATGGCTGGCTGACCTGCCGGCGCGGTCCGTCAGAGGCCTCCCTGCCGGCAGGAGACATGGCCGTGCCGTTGCAGGCCGCTGGACAGACGGCGTTTGGCGATATTTGTCTGACTGCCTGCTGTCTGGATGCGGCTGATGTGCCTGCCCGGAATGGCAGCAACACGTTCTTCTTTGATCCCTCTAATGTGCCCCGGCCCCTGGTGCTGCGTTACCGGCAGCCTGGCGACTGGATCGCTTTGCCGGCGGGGCGCAAAAAGCTCAAGGCGTTGTTTATCGACGACAAGGTACCCCGCATTGAGCGGGACCGTTGGCCGCTGTTGGCGGCTGGCCAGGAAATATTATGGGTAATCGGAAAGCGGCGTACCAGCCATTTTCCAGTGAATCCCGATATACTGGGGAAGAAAATCTTATATCTTACGTTAAGAAAAAGAGAGGAATTTTATCATGATGAATGATGACATCGAGAAGGTCGTATTTACGGAAGAACAGCTTAAGGCGAAAGTGGCAGAGCTGGGCCGTAAGATCACCGAGGATTATAAGGATGCCAAGGAAGAGATCTACTGTGTTGGTATTCTGAAGGGCGCGGTAGTATTCTATACGGATTTGGTGCGTCAGATTGATTTGCCGGTCCATTTCGACTTCATGATTGCCTCCAGTTATGGCAATGGGACGTCAACCAGCGGTACTGTAAAAATTTTAAAGGATTTGGACTACGATATAGAAGGAAAACACCTTATCGTTATTGAAGATATAATAGATTCGGGTACGACCATGAATTATCTCATGAAGTATTTCAAAGAGCGCAAACCGAAAAGTGTCAAGCTCTGCTCGCTGCTTTCCAAACCATCACGTCGTACGGCAGATATCCACATCGACTACTGCGGCTTTGAGATTCCAGATGAGTTTATTGTCGGCTATGGCCTTGACTATGCGGAGGTTTATCGCAACCTGTCGTATATCGGTGTCCTGAAGCCGGGTGTCTACGCCTGATAATCACCCCATCAGCTGCCTGCTGGCGGCTGTGCAGAATTATATAAATCCTGAGGGGCCTCAAGGCTCACGGAAAGGGAGGGCAATGGATTGAATAAGTTTCTACGCAATGTAGGGTTCTATTTGTTGATTATACTGGTCGCTATTACCATTATCGACTATTTCTCAACCAAGAACTCAGCCAAGCAGGAGGTAGAGTATACTCAGTTCCTGCAGCAGGTGGACGATGGCAAGGTTTCGAAGGTTGTCATCATCCAAAATACGATCCGCGGTACCCTGTCAGATGGAACGGAGTTCACGACGATTACGCCGGATGCGCCGAATAATGATCCCCAGCTGTACAGCAGACTGTCAGCCAAAGGAATTGACATTGCCGCTGAGAACCCGCCAGAACCACCATGGTGGTCCACGATGTTCTCGTCGGTGCTGCCAATTCTGCTGCTGGTCGGGGTATGGTTCTTTATCATGCAGCAGACCCAGGGCGGTGGCGGCCGTGTCATGTCCTTTGGCAAGAGCCGTGCGCGCATGAGTGGCGCAGACAAGATAAAGGTCAACTTCAAAGATGTTGCTGGTGCAGATGAGGCCAAGCAGGAGCTTGAGGAAGTCGTTGAGTTCCTTAAGCATCCGAAGAAGTACAATGATCTGGGGGCCCGGATTCCAAAGGGCGTGTTGCTTTTTGGCCCTCCGGGTACTGGTAAGACCTTGCTGGCCCGTGCTGTGGCCGGTGAGGCCGGCGTGCCGTTCTTCTCTATCTCGGGTTCTGACTTCGTCGAGATGTTTGTCGGTGTCGGTGCGTCCCGTGTGCGTGATCTGTTCGATCAGGCCAAGAAGAATGCACCATGTATCGTGTTTATCGATGAAATCGATGCAGTCGGCCGCCAGCGTGGCGCTGGTGTCGGCGGCGGGCACGATGAGCGTGAGCAGACACTTAATCAGCTGCTGGTTGAGATGGATGGCTTTGCTGCCAACGAAGGGATTATCATTATTGCAGCGACCAACCGTCCGGATATCCTGGATCCGGCATTGCTGCGTCCGGGCCGTTTTGACCGCCAGATTGTGGTTGATAAACCGGATGTACGCGGCCGTCTGGCTATCCTGAAGGTGCACACCAAAGGCAAACCGGTCGCAGAGGATGCGGATCTTGATATCCTGGCCCGCCGCACGCCGGGCTTTACGGGTGCAGATCTCAGCAACCTCGTCAACGAGGCGGCTTTGCTGGCTGCCCGCCGTGATAAGAAAAAGATTGGAATGACCGAGCTGGAAGAAGCTATTGAGCGCGTCATGGCTGGGCCGGAGCGCAAGTCTCATATCATGAATGACGAGGAAAAGCGTCTGACTGCTTACCATGAAGGTGGGCATACGCTCGTGGGGATGATGCTCAAGCATGCTGACCCGGTCCACAAGGTTACGATTATTCCACGTGGCCGTGCTGGTGGTTATACGCTGATGCTGCCGAAAGAAGACCGCAACTATGCGACAAAGTCGGAACTGGTGGATCGCCTGAAGGTGGCCATGGGTGGACGCGTTGCCGAGGAAATCGTGCTCAAGGAGATCAGCACAGGGGCTTCGCAGGATATCCAGCAGGCAACCCGAATGGTCCGTGGCATGGTTATGCAGTATGGTATGAGTGACGTTCTCGGACCGGTGGCGTATGGTGAAAACCAGAACCATCAGGTGTTCCTGGGACGTGATATCAATCATGAACGCAACTACTCGGAAGAAGTAGCCAGCGAGATCGATAAGGAAGTCCGCAAATATCTCGAGGATGCCTATGAGGCCTGCCGACAGATTATTACGGATAACCGCGACAAGCTTGAACTTATTGCTCAGGCACTGATCGAGCGCGAGACGCTGTCGGCCAAGCAGCTCGAGGAATTGCTCACAACGGGTAAGCTTGCAGAGGCTGCGGAAGAGCCGAAAGAGGAACCTCATGACGAGGGCCCGCACGATGGTGATCCGGTGCTGATTCCGCCAACAACCGAAACTGAATCCGATGATGAGGCTGCAGGTGCTGCCGGGGATAAGGTTGAGGATGAAGAACCGGCAGCCCCGAAGGCGACGGAACCAAAGTTCAATGTGACCCATTACGATAAATAAACTTCATAATCAGGACTTCCTGTCAACTGTGACAGGAAGTCTTTTTTTATACCGGGTTTCGTTGTA
Source organism: Selenomonas sp. (assembly GCA_018052705.1). Taxonomy (GTDB): domain Bacteria; phylum Bacillota; class Negativicutes; order Selenomonadales; family Selenomonadaceae; genus Selenomonas_A. The sequence continues at coordinate 125,052 of JAGPMW010000002.1, forward strand.
TAATATATCGGTATGTGAAAATCAGCAAGGGGGCATCTCATGCGGTCAGAAATTTTGGAAATCCTGCGGCAAGCAGGAGATACGTATATATCAGGCGAGGAAATTGCCAGCCGATTGGGCGTTTCGCGCACGGCGGTATGGAAGCATATCCGTGAGCTGCGCGAGGCAGGCTATGAGATTGTCAGCCAGTCCCGCAGCGGGTATTCCCTGCGGGAGGCACCGGACCGCCTGCTGCCCAGTGAGATCCGGCATGGGCTCGGAACACGCCGGGTCGGCTGCGAGATCCAGGCTCACGATGTCGTGGACTCGACGAATAACGAAGCGAGACGTCTGGCGATGGCTGGTGCCGCTGAAGGCACGGTGGTTGTTGCAGAGCAGCAGAATGGTGGCAAGGGGCGTCTGGACCGGCAATTTTTTTCACCGTCTGGCAAAGGAATCTGGTTCTCGGTAATCCTGCGCCCGCCATTTCTGCCGCAGGAGGCACCAAAGTGCACCCTGATGGCGGCTGTTGCCGTAGCCCGGGCCATGCAGGAGTTTGGACTGCGGGCTGGTATCAAGTGGCCGAATGATATCCTTTATGAAAATAAGAAACTTGTCGGGATTCTTACCGAGATGAGCGCCGAGATGGAAGGAATCAACTATATTATCATTGGTACCGGTGTCAATGTGAATATCATGCCAGAAGATTTCCCCGAGGATATCCGTGAGTCGGCGACATCGCTGGCTATTATGAAGGGGGATAGTCTTCCCCGCGTCAAGTTTTTTCAGGCACTGCTGCGGGCAATGGATGATCTCTACGATGAAGTGCTGGCTGGAGGCTTTGGTCCTGTCATGCAGGAGTGGCGGGAATACAGCATCACGCTGGGACAGGATGTCCGGGTCATTGGTGTCCGGGATGGCGAGGTGTTCAACGGCCGGGCGGTAGACATTGATCCTGAGGGGGCATTGCTTGTTGATACGGCTCAGGGCCAGCGGCGCGTGCTGGCCGGTGACGTATCGATACGGCCACAGCATTAACCGCTGGATGGTATAGAAGGAAATACAGCTGCGGGCTGCCCGCATGACTATAGGAGGAAGAACCTTTGTTATTAGTTTTTGATATTGGCAATACCAACATTGTCATGGGAACGTATGAAGGCAAGAAGCTTATCAAGCATTGGCGTATATCGACAGACCGGCAGAAGACTGGTGATGAGTATGGTATGCTGATGAATGATCTGTTCCGCTATCAGGGCATTCGGATGACAGATATCCATGCCATTATTATCTCGTCAGTCGTACCGCCACTGGTGGTCCCTATGGTCAAGATGTGTGAGCGTTATTTTCACATCCGTCCGTTGGTAGTCGGTCCTGGTATCAAGACGGGAATCCGGCTGCATTATGAGAACCCCAGGGCGATCGGTGCGGACCGTATTGTCAATGTAGTTGGTGCGTATGAGCAATATGGTGGTCCTTTGATCGTTATTGATATTGGTACAGCCACGACATATGATGTTGTGGCTGAGAATGGCGATTTTCTGGGGGGCGTGATTGCGCCAGGAATCGGCACGAGTGCAGATGCGCTCTTTCAGACAGCAGCCCAGCTGCCACGCATTGAACTGGTGCCGCCACGCCAGATTATCTGCCACAATACGATTCAGGGCATGCAGGCAGGAATCATCTTCGGCTGCGTGGGCCAGATTGATGAGATTGTGCGTCGGCTCAAGGCCGAATATGGCAAGGATATGAAGGTTATCGCGACCGGCGGCCTGGCCCGCATGATTGCGAAGGAGTCGGCAACCATTGATAAGGTTGATCATTTCCTGACGCTGACCGGTCTGTGTGCATTATATGAACGCAATGCGGATAAACGGGATGAACGCAGCGATAAAGCAGAGAGGAACTTTCACTCATGAGCATGAATATCGGCAGATTCCACTTCGAGGCACCGGTATTCCTGGCCCCCATGGCCGGTGTGACGGATACGGCCTATCGTATCATTGCCCACGATATGGGCTGTCCGCTCTGCTATGCGGAGATGGTCAGCAGTCAGGGCATCCACTTCCGCAATGAGCGTACGCTTTCTATGCTGCAGTCTGAGCCGGCAGAACGGCCATTGGCGATGCAGATCTTTGCCAACTCACCGGCAATGGCGGTTGAAGCCGCCCGCCATGTCGAAGCACTTGGTACGGCGGATATTCTCGACTTCAATATGGGCTGCCCGGCCCCCAAGATTGTTAAGAACGGCGAAGGATCGGCACTTATGCTGGCGCCGGACAAGGTCTATGAAATCTTGTCGGCTATTCGCAAGGCGGTCAGCATGCCATTTACGGTCAAGATGCGCAAGGGCTGGGATGAGAAGCATATTAATGTTGTCGAAATCGCAAAAATTGCGGAGGCTGCCGGTGTCGACGCTATTGCTGTCCATGGCCGTACGCGGGAACAGTTCTATCGCGACCATGCTGACTGGGAGGCCATCGCGGCGGTCAAGCAGGCAGTCAAGGTTCCTGTTATTGCCAATGGCGATGTGCGCAATTGCAGCGACCTGCGCCAGATTCTTGCGGTGACTGGTGCCGATGGTGTCATGGTCGGCCGCGCGGCCCAGGGGAACCCATGGATATTCCACCAGCTGACGCATTTTCTGGAGACGGGCGAGGAACTGCCTGGTCCGTCGTTGCAGGAGCGGGCGGCAGTCATTATTCGCCATTTGGATCTGCTGCTCAAATATAAAGGCGAGTATGTTGGTCCGCGGGAAATGCGCAAGCATGCGACCTGGTATACCCGTGGCATTACGCATGGAGCCATCTTGCGTGACCGGTTTAATAAAGCAGCCACGCGCGAGGATTTCAAGGCGATATTGGATGAATTTTTTGGCGGATATTCGGCAGAATAGTTCCGGGTGTCGGCTATAGCATAAAAAGGAAGGAACGCAATCATTATGGCAGAAGATCAGAAGAAAGACTCCGTCTGGAGCCAGTATACAGATCAGGAAAAGCGGGAGCTGGAAGCACTCAATAAGGGCTATCGCGAGTTTTTGAGTACCTGCAAGACCGAGCGTGAGAGTGTTCGGGAAGCGGTGAAGCAGGCAGAGGCTGCCGGCTATTGCCGACTGGAGGATGTTATTGCTGCTGGCAGGACATTATCCGCCGGCGACAAGGTATACGCAGTCAATATGAAAAAAGCTATCGTTCTTTTCAACATTGGTGATGAGCCGCTTGAGCGTGGCATGAATATCCTTGGTGCTCATATCGACACCTGCCGGCTGGATGTCAAGCAGAATCCTCTGTATGAAGATGGCGGTCTGGCCTATCTGGATACACACTACTACGGTGGTATCAAGAAGTATCAGTGGGTGACGCTGCCACTGGCGCTGCACGGCGTCGTTGCCAAGAAAGATGGGCGGGTTATCGAGGTCTGTATTGGCGAGGATGAGAGCGACCCGGTATTCTGCGTGACGGATCTTTTGATTCATCTGTCACAGGAGCAGATGAAGAAGAACGCAGCTAAGGTCATCGAGGGTGAGGATCTTGATATTCTTGTAGGCAATTATCCGTTGAAGAAGGACGATAAAGAGTCGGTCAAAAACGGCGTTTTGAAGCTCATCAAAGATAAGTATGATATTGAGGAAGAAGATTTTCAGTCGGCTGAGCTGGCATTGGTACCGGCTGGCAAGGCCCGTGAGCTCGGATTTGACCGTAGTATGACGCTGGGCTATGGACAGGATGACCGGGTTTGTGCCTATACCTCACTGGCAGCGATGCTGGCCACTGGTCATATGATTCGTACGGCGTGCTGTCTGCTGGTTGACAAAGAGGAAATTGGCAGTGTAGGTGCTACTGGCATGCAGTCGCACTTCTTCGAAAACACCACGGCGGAACTGCTTAATGCCTGTGGCCAGTATAGCGACTTGGCGCTGCGTCGGACACTGGCAAACTGCAAGATGTTATCGTCTGATGTATCCAGCGCCTATGACGCTCTTTATGCCAGCGCCTATGATAAGAAGAACGTATCGTATCTGGGCAAGGGCATGGTATTTAATAAATTCACAGGTGCGCGCGGCAAATCTGGTTCAAATGATGCCAACGCCGAGTATCTCGGCGAACTGCGCCGCATTATGGATGGCAATAATGTTCACTACCAGCTGGCCGAACTTGGCAAGGTTGACCTTGGCGGCGGCGGCACAATTGCCTATATCATGAGTCTCTACGGAATGCAGGTCATCGACAGCGGTGTCGGTGTCATGAGTATGCATGCACCATGGGAGGCAACCAGCAAGATTGATGTCTATGAGGCTAGGAAAGCCTATACAGCATTTTTGCAAGAAGCCTGAGTATAATAACAGCGAAGCGGCCAGATGCTTTCACCATCTGGCCGCTTCGCTGTTATGTTTTGTATGGTTTGGATCAGTCTTCGATGGCCGTTTCAAGGGCAATTCGGATCATGTCATTAAAGGAGGTCTGGCGTTCCTCAGCTGTGCAGGCTTCGCCGGTCATCAGATGATCGCTGACTGTGAACATGGCCAGTGCCTGGACATGAGCCTCAGCGGCCAGTGTGTAGAGGGCTGCTGCCTCCATCTCGACAGCGAGAATGCCGTAGCGGCGCAATTTGTCGCTATCAATCTCATCGTCATAGAAACGGTCAACCGAGATAATGTTGCCAACCGTTGCTTTGAGGTTGAGCTTCTTCGTGTTGGCAACAGCTTTCGAGAGCAGTTCGTAATCTGCAATCGGGGCATAGTTGATGGACCCGCCGAAGATGTTCTTGATAATGGAGGAATCGGTGCTGGCGGCCTGAGCGATGAGTACGTCGCGCAGTTTGACATCTGGGTGCATACCACCGCAGGTGCCGACGCGGAACAGTTTTTTACAGCCGAACTCATGGATCAGCTCGTGGGTGTAGATGGAGATGGACGGAATACCCATCCCCGTTCCCTGCACGGAGACCGGAACTCCCTTGTAAGTACCCGTGAAACCGAGGATGTTGCGCACTGAGGTATATTGTTTTGGGGTGTCGAGGAAGTTTTCAGCGATGAACTTTGCGCGGAGCGGATCGCCCGGCAGCAGGATGCGCTCAGCGATGTCGCCTTTTTCGGCGCCAATATGTGGTGTAGCCATGATTTTTCCTTCTTTCTGACAGTTTAATTCTGAAAATATTAAATATAGTAGCAAACACTGATACTATTATAAAAAAAAATACAAAATAAGAAAAGGGCAAATGTCCTGTTTAGCAGTCGCTTCATTGACAATTCGACTGTATTCTTTTACAGAAGGTGGTAATAGGACTTTCGATTTAGCACCTGGTTTGACAAAAAACTGCTAAATGTGATATAATCACAACTGTTGATATAAGTTGTCAAGACAATCGCGGCTGGCGCTTGACGTCAGATGAGGAAAGTCCGGGCTCCATAGGGCAGTGTGCTGGATAACGTCCAGCGAGGGTGACCTTAGGGACAGTGCCATAGAGATTTAGACCGCCTGGTTCGCCAGGTAAGGGTGGAAAGGTGCGGTAAGAGCGCACCAGCAGCCAGGTGACTGGCTGGCTTTGGTAAACCCCACACGGAGCAAGACCGAATAGGGAAGGGATGATGCGGCCCGCGGATCCTTCCGGGTTGAGTCGCTTGAGCCGGCAGGCAACTGCCGTGCCTAGATAAATGATTGTCACCGCGCAAGCGGAACAAAACTCGGCTTACTGATTGCTTGTAGCAACGTAAATGGAATATTGTGGCTGTCAATTTTGACAGCCAATTTTCATTTCTGGAGGGTTTCTGAAAACAATCTGAAAGAATAAAAAAGATATAAAAGAATAGAAAAATAATCCGGAATACGACGACTTATGTCGTATTATATAAAAATGGGCGATATATAAGTATAAGCCGAATCCAGCCCAGGAGCGGGGGAACCGATATTTTGGGGCGAACGTCATGCTCACGATGCGTGAAAGTGACGCGGGTGGTCTTCTCTACCCGAGCCCGGCAGCTAACCTCGTAGGCAGACAACAGAGAGGAGTTGGCTTTTTGAGTAAAGCAAAGCGCGTATTTGCGCTGTCCATGATCCTTATGTGCTGGTTTTCCGTATGCAGTGCCGCCTCGGCATTCCGCGTAGGGGACCAGGGCACAGAAGTCGCAGAGATTCAGGGACAACTGGTTCGTCTCGGCTACGACGTATCTGCTGATGGCGACTATGGTCCGGCTACAGCAGAGGCAGTAAAGTCATTCCAGACGACCAAGGGAATGGATGCAGATGGTCAGGTCGGTTCAACGACCTATACGGCGCTGCTTGGCAAATCTATGCCGGCAGTAGCTCATAGTACCAACTACATCAATCGTACAGTCATCTCGGAATCCATGCAGTACCTCGGTGTACCGTATGTGTTTGGTGGAACAAGCCCGAGCGGCTTTGACTGTTCCGGTTATGTCCAGTATGTCTTCGCTCATGCCGGTCTCTCTCTGCCGCGTACGGCAGATGTCCAGTTTGAGTGTGGTTCGCCGGTATCTTCGCGTGACCTGGTGCCTGGTGATCTGGTATTCTTTTCGACGTATGCTCCTGGTGCCTCCCACGTTGGGATTTATCTTGGTGATCGTCAGTTCATCAATGCGTCGTCGAGCCATGGCGTCAGTGTAGCATCTTTGGATAGCTCCTATTGGGGAGCCTGCTACATCGGTGCCCGCCGGGTGCTGTAAAAGACCAGTATTTCAGGAGAGGCTTGTGGCCTCTCCATTTTTTTATTTGCCTTGATTATCGATTGCGAGGAAATCTTATGGGAGATTTATTTTTACTGCTGCTGATCTTCCTGATGGTGGCATATACCTTTTGGGATGAATTGTTTACTGAGTGATTTGGGAAAATCTGTAAAAAATAGAACAGGAAGAAGGATTTTGCTGATTTGTCACGAAATATTAACACATAGAAACTGTGAGGAATTGCAAGATGCAACTGATGGATTTTGGAGATAAGGAGTGATCACGATGGCAAAAATAAGAATTCATAACATGATGTTCTATGGTTTTCATGGTGTCTACGAATATGAACGTGAGCAGGGACAGAAATTCTATGTGGATGTTGAGGTCGAAACAAAGACTGATGATATGGCTGATACGGATGACATCAAAGATGGAGTTGATCCGGCGGCTGTCTACGATATCGTCAAGGATGTTGTCGAAAATACGCGCTTCCAGCTGCTCGGTGCTTTGTCCGCCCATGTTGGTGACAAACTGCTGGCTAAGTATCCGCATTTTCAGGCTGTTACGGCTCGTATCCGCAAACCTTCCGTACCAATCTCCGGCCCAATTGATTATGTAGAGGTTGAAACTACCCGCAAACAGGCTTGATTGATAGTGCAATAAAGGTCATTGGTCATTTTTGGCTGATGGCCTTTTATCATATCCGAAAGTGAGAAAGAATCCGCGATTTTCTGAAAAATTAGTGTAAAGTGTTGCATAAATGCAGATTTTTCGCTAAGATGGTATAACGTACAGGTCTAAGGATGGCGATAAGATGGAATCCGAGGAAGTATTCTATCTGGCTGCTCTGGCCAGATGCCCGGGATTTGGCAGTCGGTGGCTGCAGAAACTATTGCGCGGCTTCAGGACGCCGGCCAGGATATGGCAGGCATCGGCTGAAGATCTTGTAATGACAGGCTGCCTGTCCAGCCGCCTGTCGCAGAAGCTCGCAGAATTTCGCCGTGCAGAGCCGGCACTCCCGGAGCAGCTGCAGCACGCCTGTGAGCAGGCAGGAATAGGGCTCTGTAGTCTGGCGGAGGCGGACTATCCTAATATATTGAAGGAAATATTCGATCCGCCGATGGTGATTTATTATCGGGGGATACTGCAGCATGATGCCGTACGGGTGGCAATGGTTGGTTCCCGACGCTTTACCCCATATGGAGAAGGTATTTCGCTGGAATTTGCTGAGCGGCTGGCGGCGGCTGGCCTGACCATTGTCAGTGGTGCTGCCCGCGGCATTGATACCAGCGCGCATAAAGGTGCCCTCAAGAGCGGCCGTACCATAGCGGTTCTTGGCTGTGGTGTGGATGTCGTATATCCGTCGGAAAACCGGCGCCTGCTGCAGCAGATTGTGTCCGCCGGCGGCGCTGTAATCTCTGAGTATGGGCCGGGTACTCAGCCACTGCCGGCGTTTTTTCCTGCCCGTAATCGTATTATCAGCGGACTTTCGCAGGGAACCCTCGTGGTGGAGGCCGCCAGACGCTCCGGTTCTCTGATCACGGCGGAGATGGCGTTATCGGAAGGGCGCGATGTCTTTGCCGTCCCCGGCAGCATCTATTCAGGAACCAGCCAGGGGTGTAATCATTTGATTCAACAGGGAGCTAAACTGGTGCAGACCCCATCTGATATTCTCGAGGAATATGGTCTGGTTGCACCGCCGCTAAGGAAGGTCCGGCCCAAATTAACGCCGGAGGAACGGCAGGTCTGGCAGGTTTTATCTTTTGAACATCCACTTTCCATCGATGAGATTATCTGTAGTCTGCCGGATGGAGAATTATCAAATCTGGCCTTCGTGCTCCTGCAGATGGAGATGAAGGGGCTTATCATAGAAAATGAACTGCATGCGTATCGGCGTGCTGAGAGGGAGTGAAGGTTTGGCTGCAGCAGCAACGAAAACCAAGACGAAAGCAAAGGCGAAAACCAAGACCAAGATAAAGAAAACCCTGGTCATTGTCGAGTCACCGGCGAAAGCGAAGACCATTGAAAAATATCTGGGACCACGCAAGTATATGGTACGTGCCTCCATGGGGCATTTGCGCGATTTGCCCAAGAGCCAGTTCGGCATCGATGTCGAGCATGACTTTGAACCGAAATATATTAATATACGCGGCAAGGGCGATCTGATCAAGGCTCTCAAGAAAGACGCCAAGAACGCGGATAAGATTTATCTGGCCAGTGACCCTGACCGTGAGGGAGAGGCAATTGCCTGGCATCTGTCTTTTATTCTAGGATTGAATCCGGAAGATGACTGCCGCATTGTATTTAACGAGATAACGAAACCGGCCATTCAGGAGGCGGTCAAACATCCGCGCTCGATCAATCTGGATCAGGTTGATGCGCAGCAGGCCCGCCGCATGCTTGACCGCATTGTAGGGTATAAACTGTCACCACTGCTTTGGCGCAAGGTTCGCAAAGGACTGTCAGCTGGCCGGGTTCAGTCTGTTACAGTTAAGCTTATTTGCGACCGGGAAAAGGAAATACAGGCCTTTGATTCGGTTGAGTACTGGACGGTCGGCATGAAACTGCGCAAGGCAAAGTCGGCTATGTTTGATGCTGAGCTGACGCAGGTGGATGGCAATAAACTTGAATTGCATGATGAGCAGGGAACCACAGCACTGGTCAAGGATTTTGAGCGGCAGGACCTGCAGGTCGATACGGTCAAGAAGAGCGAGCGCAAGCGCAAGCCGGCGGCACCGTTCACAACCAGTTCGCTGCAGCAGGATGCAGCCCGCAAGCTGGGGTTTACCTCACGCAAGACTATGATGCTGGCACAGCAGCTTTATGAAGGGATCGAGCTTGGCCGCCATGGTGCGACGGGACTTATCACCTATATGCGTACGGATTCGACGCGGTTGTCAGACCTCGCACTCAGTGATGCACGTGCATTTATCGAGAGCCAGTTCGGGGCAGATTATATGCCGGCTAAGCCTAATGTCTACGCGGCAGGCAAGAAGGCACAGGATGCACATGAGGCTATCCGGCCGACGGATGCTGCCCTGACACCAGAAAGTATCGAAAAATATCTCAACAAGGACCAGCTCAAGCTCTATACCCTGATCTGGCAGCGGTTCACGGCCAGTCAGATGACTCCGGCTGTTTATGATACGATGAGCATAACAATCAAGGCGGGGGAACACTATACGGTTCGGGCTGCCGGCTCGAAACTTAAGTTTGCTGGTTTTACCGCCGTCTATACTGGCGCAGATATTACGAAGAAAGAAAAAGATGTTGTGCTGCCCGATATTGAGGCCGGGGATATCCTGACGCTTGAGAAGGCACTGCCCCAGCAGCATTTCACTGAACCGCCGCCGCGTTACAATGATGCCTCGCTGGTTAAGACGCTTGAGGAGAAAGAGATCGGGCGGCCAAGTACCTATGCACCGATTATCGAGACTATCCAGGCTCGTGGTTATGTGCAGCGTATTGATAAACATTTCCAGCCGACGGAGCTGGGCTTCGTCGTTGTCGACATGCTGGAGGAATATTTCCGCGATATCGTCGATGTGAAGTTCACTGCCGGGCTGGAAAATGAGCTTGATGAGATTGCTGAGGGCAAGATTGAAAAGAACAGGCTGCTGGACGGATTCTATGGGCCGTTTGAGGAAACGCTGGAGAAGGCCGATGAAGCAATCGGCCACGTGGAACTGCCCGTTGAGGTATCCGATGTACCATGCGACCTCTGCGGCCGCATGATGGTAGTGAAGCAGGGGCGTTTTGGCAAGTTCCTGGCCTGTCCTGGATTTCCCGAGTGCCGTAATACCAAGCCATTGCTCATTGATACGGGGGTCAAGTGCCCGAAATGCGGCGGCGCGGTGGTGGAACGCAAGACACGCCGTGGGCGTAAGTTCTATGGCTGCAAGAACTATCCGGCCTGTGACTATACGACCTGGGATCAGCCCCAGCAGGAGACCTGCCCGGAATGCGGGGCCTTCATGTTGAAACACCACTATAAGAATGGCCGGGCGCTGCTCTACTGCAGCAATGATGATTGCAAGACACGCATCGATCATCCAATCAATCAGGAACTTGAGAAGATGCGTCAGCGGGCCGAGGCTAAGAGAGCCCGTGAGGCAGAGAAGGCTGCTCAGCAGGACAAAGAAGCAGCAAAAGAGACTAAAGGTAAGAAAAAGAAATGAAAAAAGTATTGATCGTTGGAGCCGGCCTGGCTGGCTCCGAAGCTGCCTGGCAGGCAGCCAGTTATGGCGCTGAGGTTACGCTCTATGAGATGCGCCCTGTGAAATCTACACCGGCGCATAAGACTGCTGGCTTTGCCGAACTGGTCTGCAGCAATTCGCTCAGGGGAGCAGGCCTTGAGAATGCCGTTGGTGTCCTCAAGGAGGAAATGCGACGCCTGGGATCTATCATCATGGAAGCAGCCGATGCGACCAAAGTTCCGGCTGGCGGTGCGCTGGCAGTAGACCGTCATGGGTTCAGCGACTATATTACGGAAAAAGTATCCAGTCATCCGAATATTACGGTCATCCATGAGGAACTGACAGCCATTCCGGAGGCGGAAGACGCGGTTACGGTTATTGCCAGCGGTCCGTTGACTGAGGGGCCGCTGGCTGCAGCTATCGCGGCCCGGACAGGTGATGATTCACTGTATTTCTACGATGCAGCGGCTCCTATCGTGAGTCTGGAATCGGTGGATATGTCCAAAGCTTATCGCGCCTCCCGTTATGGCAAAGGTGAGGCGGCTTATATCAACTGCCCGATGACGAAGGAAGAATATGAGCCTTTTTGGACGGAATTGGTCAACGCAGAAAAGGCACCGACCAAGGACTTTGAGAAGGAGAAATTCTTTGAGGGCTGTATGCCGGTAGAGGTGATGGCCAGCCGAGGTGAAAGCACGCTGTTGTTTGGCCCGCTCAAGCCGGTTGGTCTTGAGCACCCGGAGACGGGCGTGCGTCCCTATGCGGTAGTTCAGCTGCGGCAGGACAATGCCAGTGCGACGCTTTATAACATTGTCGGCTTCCAGACGCATTTGAAGTGGCCGGAGCAGCGCCGTGTGTTCGGTATGATTCCTGGGCTGGAGCATGCTGAGTTCCTGCGTTATGGTGTTATGCATCGCAACACGTTCCTGAATTCTCCGCAGCATATGCGTCCGACGCTGCAGCTCAGGGGAACCGACACTCTGCTCTTTGCCGGACAGATGACGGGTGTCGAGGGATATGTTGAGTCAGCATCCTCGGGGCTGATTGCCGGGATCAATGCTGCGCGGCTGGCCGACGGTAAAGAGCCGCTGGTATTTCCGGAGGACAGCTGCCATGGTGCGCTGAGTCATTACATCACGACCAGTGAGGCGAAACACTTCCAGCCTATGAATGTGAACTTTGGTATCCTTCCGACGATGGATATGCGGGATGCCAATGGCAGATATATCAAGGACAAGAAGTTGAAAAAACAGAAGCTGGCCGAGCGCGCGCTGGCTGCAATTGATTTGTTTCAACCGAAGATTGGAGAATAAGCAATGGAAACACAGTTTCATGCGACAACAATCTGTGCTGTCCGCAAGAACGGCAGGACCGCTATTGCTGGCGATGGCCAGGTGACGTTTGGTGAGCATACTATCATGAAGGCGAATGCCCGCAAGGTCCGCCGTCTTTATCACGATCAGATCCTGGCTGGTTTTGCCGGCTCTGTCGCTGACGCCTTTACACTGTTTGAGAAATTTGAAGCCAAGCTGGAGTCCTATCATGGAAACCTTCAGCGGGCTGCGGTGGAGCTGGCCAAGGATTGGCGCACAGACAAGGTACTGCGCAAGCTGGAAGCATTGCTGCTGGTAGCTGATAAGGAGACTATGCTGATGCTCTCCGGTAATGGCGAAGTCATCGAGCCGGATGGCGACGTAGCGGCTATTGGTTCTGGCGGCTTTTATGCCCTGGCGGCAGGCCGGGCGATGGTCCGGCATACGGATCTTCCCGCTGGCGATATTGCCAGGGAGGCATTGTCGATTGCGGCTGATATCTGTGTATACACAAATCATAACATCAAGGTGGAGGAGCTGGACTGATGGAAACGCTGGAAACAATCGGAGTGAATGAACAGACGCCACGTCAGATCGTGGAAGAACTGGATCGCTATATCGTAGGTCAGGATGAGGCCAAGCGATCGGTGGCAATTGCCCTGCGGAACCGTTGGCGCAGCCGGCAGCTCAGTGCCGTGATGCAGGAAGAAGTGATTCCGAAGAACATCCTGATGATTGGTTCGACCGGTGTCGGCAAGACAGAGATTGCCCGGCGGCTGGCCAAGCTGGTCAAGGCACCATTTATCAAGGTCGAAGCGACGAAATTTACCGAGGTTGGTTATGTTGGCCGCGATGTGGAATCTATTGTTCGCGATCTCGCCGAGACCTCTGTCCGCATGGTGCGTCAGCATCGCATCGACGAGGTGCAGGACAAGGCAGCTGAACTGGCAGAGGAACGCATCCTTGATGTGTTTGTGCCTGAGCCGAAGAAATCACAGAACCCGTTAGGGCGGCTGTTCGGCAGCGGGACAGAGGAAGAATCAGCTGAGGAACCGGCTGAACCTAAATATCCGGCTGGGCGGGAATGGGTTCGTAAACGGCTGGCTGGTGGTGAGCTCGAACAGGAGACTATCGAGATCGATATCGAGGAGACCGGCAAACCGGTCGTTGGTATGCTCGCCGGCTCGAGCCTTGAGGGCATGGGGGATAATCTACAGGATATGATCGGCAACCTTATGCCGAAGCGTCACAAAAAACGCAAGGTTACTGTCGAACAGGCCCGCAAGATATTTGCCCAGGAAGAAGCGGACAAGCTCATCGATATGGATGCTGTAGCCGATCAGGCCATCAGAGTGGCTGAACATAGCGGCATCGTGTTCCTGGATGAGATTGATAAAGTTGCGGTTAAGGGAGAGACGAGCGGGGCTGATGTTTCCCGCGAGGGTGTGCAGCGTGATATTCTGCCGATTGTCGAAGGCTCGACAGTCATGACGAAATATGGACCGCTTAAGACGGATCATGTGCTGTTCATTGCGGCAGGGGCATTTCATATGGCGAAGCCATCGGATCTCATCCCCGAACTTCAGGGCCGTTTTCCTATCCGCGTCGAACTCAAGTCTCTGCGCAAGGCTGATTTTGAGAAAATCCTCACTGAGCCGCAGAATGCCCTGCTCAAGCAGTATGAAGCATTACTGGCGACCGAGGGCATTGCGCTGAGTTTTCAACCGGATGCAATCTCACGGCTGGCGCAGCTGGCCTGCGATGTCAATGAACAGGCGGAAGACATTGGCGCCCGCCGTTTACACACGCTGCTGGAGAAGCTGTTGGAACAGATCAGCTTCGCTGCACCGGAATTGGCAGAAAAGGCGATTACTATTGATGCTGCCTATGTAGATAAGCAGCTGGCGGATATCGTTGTCAACCGGGATCTGACACAGTTTATTCTGTAAAAAGAGTTCGTTATTTGACAGCATCAAATAATTAGAAAATTTAGTTTAAAATATTATTCAGCATCTATGATTATTTTGAAAACTGTGATAAAATAATATCAGTATCATGATGAAAAAACGCTGATGAGCGGTTATCGGATATCGAAATATTTTGAAAAGGGGTAAATATTAATGACATCTTTACTGGAAAAAACAAGGAAAATCAATCGTCTGCTGCAGCGTTCGGAAAACGTTGAGTATGATGGCATCTCCCGGGTCCTGAGCAACGTTCTGGGGGCAAACGTCTATATCACAAATCGCAAAGGAAAGATCTTTGGCTATGCATTTGTCGATGATTTCGAGTGCGACCTCATGGTCGACAAGGTTATCAATCAGGGCGAGTTCCCGAAATCTTATGTGAACTGGCTCATGCGCATGGACGAGACGAATGCTAATCTGCGTTCCAAGACAGGCATGTGCGCCTATGAAGAGAATACGAAATGTATGTTCAATGGCAAGAATACGACGATCGTTCCCATCTACGGTGTAGGCGAGCGCATTGGCACGCTGATTGTTGCCAAATATGACGAGGAGTTCAGCGACGAGGACCTGCTGCTCTGTGAGTATGGTGCGACAGTAGTGGGCATGGAGATGCTGCGTGATCATGCGGAGAAAATCGAGATTGAGGCCCGCAAGAAGGCTACGGTCCAGATTGCACTGAACACCCTGTCGTTCTCGGAACGCAAGGCGGCAATTGCTATTCTGTCAGCGTTACAGGACACTGAGGGACTGCTGGTAGCGTCGAAGATTGCCGATGAGGTCAAGATTACCCGTTCGGTTATCGTCAACGCGCTGCGCAAGTTTGAATCGGCTGGCGTTATCGAGTCTAAGTCGCTCGGTATGAAGGGAACGTATATCAAAGTACTCAATGAATATCTGTTGGATGAAGTTCAGAAGCTGAAAGAATAACAGTACGGAGATGGCTGGTACAGAATGCTGTATCAGCCATTTTTTATTTTATCGCTGTAACTACTTCTAAAAATAGAAAAAAAATGATAAAATTTGAAGGAGTTGCGTGCGTTATGTAGAAAATAAATAAAAGGTAACTGTGAATCAATATAGAACACTATAATGGGCCCCTTGTCAAGACCACTTCCTAAAATTTTAAGAGTGCCATCAGACAGAACTGTCCTAAGCAGCGAAGCACCCAAAGTAGAACTCATCAGGAACCTTATAGCCTAAGGCTTCATGTGGACGAATGCTGTTGTAGTCCTCCACGTATTGGTTGATTAGCTGACGGAGCTCTCGTGGGGTACGATACTCATTCGGATAGAGCTGCTCTGTTTTGAGACTGCGGAACCAACGCTCAATCATGATATTATCAGCCCAGCGGCTCCTGGCCATCGGGACTGTCAAGTAAAGTGTGTAAATTAATTTAAATTGATGCCTGATATTTCTGTACCATAGCGCCGATCCGTTCATCAATGATTAGCTGATTCATCACCATAGCCCAGTTACGAATGGCGTGGCCC